>JAJQBG010000398.1 GCA_021203405.1 Bacteroides sp. | reverse complement strand
TTATAGTGGATTATGATTGACATAAACAATAAAAAATATAAAAATAACAATTAAAAAAATACCTCCATAATATAAAAACTTATATAATACGTACAACCTACCAATTAACTTTATTCCTGGCCCTGTTTATAATAGTTCAGAACAATATGTATGCACAGGACATTTTAAGACAAACACTTCGGGGAATAATTACAGATGCTGCATCCGGCCATCCCATCCCCTACGCTACGATCATTTTAATAGATAATCCCGACACGGGAACCACTACAGATGAGGAGGGAAAGTTTATTCTTCCCAGTGTTCCGGTAGGGCATCATACTTTACAAACCTCTTTCATGGGGTATGAGCCCACAATTTTCCGGGAAATACTAGTTACCTCTGCCAAAGAGGTCTATCTGGAAATCCCGCTAAAAGAGAGTATCACCGAACTGGCAGAAGTATATATACGGCCTCAGATCAATAAAGAGAAGTCCCTCAACACCATGGCGCTTTCCGGAGCAAGAATGTTAAGTGTCGAAGAAGCAAGCCGCTATGCAGGAGGAATGGACGATCCGGCCCGTCTGGCAAGCTCCTTTGCCGGAGTTGCTCCCAGTATATCCAATAACGGAATATCCGCACATGGGAATGCTCCTCACCTGCTACAATGGAAAATGGAAGATGTAGAGATCCCTAATCCGAATCATTTTGCCGATATAGCCACTCTGGGCGGAGGGATTCTCTCTTCATTAAGCAGCCATGTACTGGGTAACTCTGACTTTTTCACGGGAGCTTTTCCGGCAGAATATGGGAACGCCGTATCCGGAGTTTTTGATATGCGGATGCGGAATGGTAATAACCAGAAACACGAAAGAACTTTTCAGTTAGGTCTTTTAGGGATAGATGTTGCCGCTAAAGGACCCTTGAGTAAAAACAAGAAAGCATCTTATCTCTTCAACTATCGATACTCCACTACCGGTTTATTAGGCGATCTGGGACTGGTAGACCTGGGTGGAACATTTAAATATCAGGATCTTAATTTGAAACTTAATTTTCCGACCAACAGAGCAGGCACTTTCAGCGTATGGGGCACCAGCCTGATCGATAATTACAAGAATGACTATAAAGAAGATCCGGAGGAATGGGAATTCAATTCAGATCGTGCAAAATCAAATACAAAGCAATATATGGCATCCGGAGGCATCGGGCATCGTTATTTTTTCTCCAATGATTCTTATTTGAAGACTACCCTTGCCACCACTTTTTCCAGACAGAATGCCCGGCAGGATATAGTCGATTATGCAATGAATATTTCTCCAGATATCCGTATGAATACCGAAAATACAAACCTGATCCTCAACTCTTACTATAACCAGAAGTTTAATTCACACATGACAGCCCGTACAGGTATCACCTATACTAAAATGTTTTATGACATGACCCTGGGACTATCTCCTTATGAGGGAATGGCTATAGAAACCATTGCCCGTGGTAAAGGAAACACAGATCTTATATCCGGCTATATCAGTACCTCTACTGCCCTTAATGAGGTATGGACTATGAATCTGGGAGTATACAGCCAATTCCTTGCACTCAATTATAAGTGGGCGGTTGAACCCCGTGCCGGTATTAAATGGCAAACCACTTCCCGTAGCTCACTGGCCTTTTCGTATGGTCTGCACAGCCGGATGGAAAAAATAGATGTATATTTTGTAAAAACACCCGAAACCGGCGGGAAGCTGGTTAATAAAGAACTGGATTTTACCAAATCACACCACCTGATGCTATCTTTCAGCCATAAACTTTCAGATAACCTTCACCTGAAAGTAGAACCCTATTTCCAATATCTATACGATGTACCGGTAATTGCCGATAGCTCTTACTCCGTACTGAGCCGGGATGTTTTTTATGTGGAATCCGCATTGGTAAATAAAGGGAAAGGCTATAACTACGGTATTGATCTTACACTGGAAAAATACCTCGCCGGAGGTACTTATTATATGTTCACCGGTTCTTTTTTTGATTCGCGTTACCAGGGAGGAGATGGAAAATGGCATAATACTAAATTCAACCGTAATTATATATTGAATGTAATGGGAGGAAAAGAGTGGATGATGGGACGTCGGAAGCAAGATATACTCAGTGTGAACCTGAAATTTACTTTGCAGGGAGGCGACCGTTACTCTCCGGTTGACAAGGAAGCAACCCTGTTACATCCCGACAAAGAAGTTCAGTACAACGAAAGCCGTGCCTACTCCAAACAACATTCTCCTATGTTTATCAGCAACCTGACGGTAAGCTATAAAATGAACAGGAAAAAAGTATCCCATGAAATTGCTTTAAAGATGTTGAATGTAACCGGTTGTCCGGAATATTATGGCCATGAAGTGAACCTGAAAACAGGAAAAATAGAGCCGGCTAAAGGAACAACCTCTCTTCCGAACCTAAGTTATAAAATTGAATTTTAGAAAAAAAGTCTTCAAAAGCAACTGCCAACAATAAAAAACGTACATTTGAAGTCCTAATATAAGCGAACAGACAGATATGAATTCCCTTCCGGTAAACAAGCAAACATTTCTGCAAAAACTGCTGACAACTCCGCAATACCGTATTTTCCGGCACTTGCTGTTGGTCAGTGCACTGATCCTTATCTCTATCAACCAGACATTTGTTTACTTCAATCCGATATATCTCCGACTGGAAATTTATACCTATCTGATCGCTTTTTTCTATTTTATAACCTATCTGGTAACAGGATATACCCACATCTATTATCTGGTTCCCCGTTTTCTGCTTACTCACCGGTATGGGCGCTTTTGCGGAGGGTTCATCGGATCGGTGTTTCTGATGGCTGTTTTTCAGGCCCTTTTCGAAGAGATAATAAAGAGAAGACTGGAACTATCCTTTCCTGCGCTAAATCTTACCTGGCTATTTGAATTTATCTCCAATTATATGCTGGTTAGTTTATGTTTTGCAGGAGTAGTACTTGCAGTCCTTCTCCGGTACTGGACAACAGGTAACCAACGCATCAACCAGCTGGAACAGGAACACCTCCATTCGGAAGTAGAACAACTGAAAGAACAGATTAGTCCGCTACTTCTTTTTAACACCCTGAACCACACCGGTATAATAGCCGGAAAAGATCCTTCCCGGGCCTCCTCCATGCTATTAAAATTAAGTCAGTTACTCCGTTATCAACTCTACGATTGCAACCGGGATAAAGTTTTACTAAGTTCAGAAGTTGTTTTCCTTAGAAATTACCTCACGTTGCAACAACTACAAACAGAAAATTTTAATTATACACTCACTTACGAAGGAGAGTTAAACCGGAGTCTCGTTTCTCCTTTACTCTTTATTCCTTTTATACAGGAAATGATCTACTTTATGCAAGACCGGAACCTATCTGCAAATCTGAATGTTCACTTCTCTGCAACAGGCAAAGAGATCCTATTTTTCTGTCAATCTATACCAGGAACAGAAATTCCACAAGAGACATGGTTACGGGTAAAACAGCGGCTAGAACTTCTATATCCGGATTCCTATACTCTAAAAACAGGAAAAAAAGGGGTTGAACTTACATTAAAACAGAAGAGGAGCTATGAATAAATTGGAGAATAACTTATTTGTCGATTTTCTTATATCTCCCCATTATAGGGTAAGAAGACACTTACTAATGCAGATATTCCTTATAATTTGCACATTAGACGTGTTTATGGACCCACTTGATCCGGGAATACACCTCACTACCAATCGTCTCTATAGTTGTATAGGATATTATAT
>JAJQBG010000356.1 GCA_021203405.1 Bacteroides sp. | reverse complement strand
GGTACAGGGAGAATAAAAGAGAACTTCCCTGGAGGGAGACAGGAGATCCTTACCGGATCTGGATCTCTGAAGTTATTCTTCAGCAAACCCGTGTTGCTCAGGGGTATGAATATTATGTACGTTTTATTGAACGTTTTCCGGATTATTCCACGTTGGCTGCTGCTCCCGAAGATGAGGTGATGCGCTACTGGCAGGGATTGGGGTACTATTCCCGTGCCCGCAACCTGCACCAGGCAGCCAAAAGCATCGGAGACTCTTTTCCGGCAGATTATAATTCCGTCAGGGCACTCAAAGGAGTCGGTGAATATACGGCAGCGGCTATTTGTTCCATTGCCTATGATCTTCCCCATGCGGTAGTCGATGGAAATGTATACCGGGTACTGGCCCGTTATTATGGAATTGATCTGCCGATCGATAGTACCGAAGGCAAAAAATATTTTAAAGAACTGGCCGACCGGCTCATGGATCCGGAGTATCCGGGAGAGTATAACCAGGCTATTATGGATTTTGGGGCATTGCAGTGTGTACCGCAGTCTCCCAAATGTCTGTTCTGTCCTCTTACTGAAGGGTGCGTAGCCTTACAGCAGGGTACCGTTGCCAGGCTTCCGGTCAAGCAGCACAAAACCAAAGTTACGGATCGGTTTTTCAATTACTTGTTCATTCACGATGGAGAGTATACCTATCTGAGAAAACGGGTACAGGAAGATATCTGGAAAAATCTCTATGAATTTCCTCTGGTGGAAACTCCCGGAGAGATCACTCCGGAAGAACTTTTTCACCTAAAGGAGTACCGGGAACTTTTTGGGAGTGCAGAACCCCCTCTTCCCGTTCCGGTACTTTCCGGTGTGCGGCATGTGCTTTCCCACCGGATCATTCATACTGTTTTTTACGAAGTGGTTCTTCCTGCCTCTGCTGATATCCGGGAAGAATTTATTAAAATAAAAAGGGAAGAGATCGAACAATATCCCGTTTCACGCCTTATGAAAATATTCCTCGAAAAAAATAATTAAAAATATATTCATTTCTTGCACGGTGTTGCAATTCTGTTTAAATTTGGGATTTTAACAGGTGGAAGAACCTTAATAACTCTATAGCATGTCAGTAAATAAAGTAATATTAATAGGAAATGTAGGAAAAGATCCGGAAGTAAGATATCTGGATAGTGGTGTTGCAGTAGCCAGTTTATCATTAGCTACTACAGATAAAGGATATACTTTAGCCAATGGTACACAGGTTCCCGAGCGGACCGAATGGCATAATCTGGTACTCTGGCGGGGACTGGCAGAGATCGCCGAAAAATATGTTCATAAAGGTGATAAACTTTATGTGGAAGGGAAGATCCGTTCCCGTTCCTACGATGACCAGAATGGTATGAAAAGATATATTACGGAGATCTTTGTAGATAATATGGAGATGTTGACTCCCCGGGGAGCTTCGCAGGGAGCCGCTACGGGAGCACCGGGTATGCAGCAACCTGCACAACCTGCCTCTCCGTCTCCTGCAGATAACGGGCCGGCCGATGATCTGCCCTTCTGAAAAATAGGATCGGTCTCTTCCGGAAAGGAATTTTCCATCCGGATCCGGGAGAGATACCGGTTTATTGTTTAACTAAAATGTAACTCTTTGGACTCAGACTCGTATTTATGCCAGTTGGCAGATATATTTAATGATGTGACCGTACATACTCCTTCAGCTGCTGCGATCGTATCTATTGTACTGGCAGCTTTCCTTCTTTTGGCCTCAGGTTTTGCTTCTGCATCCGAAATAGCCTTCTTCTCTCTCTCTCCTTCTGACCTCAATGAAATAGAAGAGAGTAAAAATCCGGCAAATCAAAAGATCCGCTCTTTGCTGGATAACTCCGAGACACTACTGGCCACCATATTGATCACTAATAACTTTGTGAACGTGACCATTATTTTGTTGTGTAATGTGTTCTTTATGGAGATCTTTGATTTTGGCTCTTCAAAAATAGCAGAGTTTTTGCTCATTACAGTGATCCTTACCTTTTTACTTCTGTTATTCGGAGAGATCATGCCTAAAATCTACTCCTCCCAGAATATATTACGGTTCACCAGATTTTCAGCCCCTGTGCTGGTGGTGTTGAAAAAGTTTTTCAGGCCTCTCTCGTATGTGCTGGTTCATTCTACCGCTTTTATCAATAAGCGTTTCGGAAAGAAAAATTATAATATTTCGGTGGATGAACTTACCCATGCCTATAATCTGACGGATAAAAAAGAACTCTCCGAGCAAACCAATATCCTGGAAGGGATCATCCGTTTTGGTGCCGAAACCGTAAAAGAGGTCATGACTTCCCGGCTTGATGTAGTGGATCTGGATATAAGGTCTACTTTTAAAGAGGTGATGCAGTGTATTGTAGAAAATGTATACTCCCGTATTCCTATCTATTCCGGGTCCCGTGATAATATCAAGGGAGTACTCTATATAAAAGACCTTTTACCCCATCTTAATAAGGGGGAATATTTTCGCTGGCAGTCTTTGATCAGGCCGGCTTACTTTGTTCCCGAAACCAAAATGATCGATGATCTTTTACGCGATTTCCAGACCAATAAAAACCACATCGCCATTGTGGTAGATGAATTTGGAGGAACGTCCGGAATTGTTACCATGGAAGATATTATTGAGGAGATCGTCGGAGATATTATGGATGAGTATGATGAAGACGAAAAAACGTATGTAGTCGTAGATAATCATACCTGGATATTTGAGGCCAAAATTTCTCTTTCTGATTTTTACAGAGTAACCGGTATTGGGGATACTCCTTTTGAAAAAATAGAAGGAGATGCAGATACACTGGCCGGACTGGTCCTGGAGATTAAAGGGGAATTCCCTCAACTCCATGAAAAAGTGGAGTATGATCGTTATGATTTTGAAGTCCTTGAAATGGATAACCGACGGATCTTAAAAGTAAAATTTACTGTTCATGAAGCTAAAACCACAGCAGACGTATAATCTTTTTATGCTCCTTTTTACACTCTCCCTCATTCTGTTGGTGTGTATTGTCGTGAATTGATATGCCGATACAACTACTGGAAAAGGAAGATACCTCTGTATGGGGAGTCTGGAAGATAGAAGAGAGCCCGGAAGAGTTGGTCTCCTTGTTGCCTGATCCGGAAAAATATCGCCGGCAGGGCAGCCGGTTCCGTTCTGTGAACCGGCTGAACGAGTGGCTGGCTGTACGCGTGTTACTGTACCGGTTAGCCGGTGTTGAAAAAGAGATCTGTTATCATCCCACCGGAAAACCTTATCTGGCTGACGGCTCTTTTCATATCAGTATTTCCCATACCAAAGGATATGTCTCCGTAGTGATAGATCCTGTAGAAGAGGTAACGGTAGATATTGAATATTACAGTGATCGTGTAAAGAAGATCTCTTCCCGCTTTATACATCCTTCGCGGGAAACACTTTCTGTTTATAAAGAAGATACGCTGTGTTCACTTTTGCTGCACTGGTGTACCAAGGAAGCTATGTTTAAATATTTGGATGAGCAGAATGTCGACTTTCAGGAACATTTATGGGTGCATCCGTTTACTGTAGAAGAGAAGGGAACACTTACTGCCCGGGAATTTTGTACGGATAAGCAACAACTCTTCCGGATAGAATACTTTCTGGAACCCACCTATATATTGGTTTTTTGCCGGGAGTTCAAAATATCACCGTAAAAAGTTAAGGGATAAAATGAATGTTTTTATCTTTATCTAAAAAAATATGATAACTAATTCAGCCTATAGCCTACTTTTACGG
>JAJQBG010000045.1 GCA_021203405.1 Bacteroides sp. | reverse complement strand
CAAGTGTTATTTTGATAGTTCTAAAAATCTTAAATTATTTAACCGGACACCAGTACAAATATGCGTCTCTGCGATCCCTTTTCCGCTGCTCCGAACACTTCTGCTTTACGTTTCTCCGAGAGGGTCGGTCCTCTTCTTTTTAACACAACATCCCTTCGTTCGTCGCGTTTTTGGTATAAATGATCTCTTGAGTTAGTATTTAAAAATTAAAAGAGACCCCTAATGTTACAGGATGCACTTCAGGCCCTTTGTTCTTTTCAAAGGCACTCAGGGGTGAATATTTAGCATAGACCCCGAACCAGCCGATACCGCCTTGTACCTGGAGATCGAAAGAAACAGGGCGCAGGTACATTCCTCCCTCTTTGATCTTATGTCTTTTTCCCTGCTCGTCCCGGTAACGCACGCGGGAAGATCCTCCTAGCTTTACAACCCCTACCACACCGGCGGAGAGATAGAACTCATTCCAGTTACTCCCTTTTGTCTGCCACTCCAGTAACAGGGGGATGGTAAGGCTGGTTATATGGAGCTTACTTTTACGCAGGTCCATATGCCGTCCCGGAGTAACTGCCACTGTCTCCCGGTCTATTTTGGAGAGATAGATACCATCCAGGTTATACCGGGTAAAGCGGAGCCCCATACCGGTCACAATGGCAACCGGAAAACGGGAAAAGGCGACATACTCTTCCCAGAAGTTAAGGTTATACTCCAGCGATTTTCCACTGTTGAGGGTTACTCCGTCTACATCGTTAATATTCAGGTGACTGTCGGATAAATTAGCAAAACCAATGCTGAACCCGGCCCAGTGCGGATCAATATGGTACCTGCGCCTCTCCTTACCCTTGCTCTTCGCCTGGGTAAAGACCAGGTTACGGGAGTGCACCCGGTTCTCGTAGCTTTTCCCGTCCCGGTAGTGGCCTTCAAAAACTTTCTCACTTTCCGTGTAGCCTCCCTGTTCATCCTGCTCATATACACTTACTTTTATCCGGGAGTTACTTTCCCGGACCTCTATCTTTTTATCCTTTAAATAAATAATGGTATCTGCTGGCAAAGAGAGAAGATCTGCTGCCATAAGCCAGACGGCGCAGAGGGAGAGCACTAAAATAGTAGTAATTCTTTTCATATATACGTATGTGTTGAATGTTAGAAATCTTTCTGGGTAAAGAGCAAAGTAATAAGATCGTCGCTATCCAGTTCCCCCTCTATATAGATAAGGGTAACGACCAGCTTTTTATTCACCTTAAAAAGAATAAAACGGTTATGATCCGGTAAGGGACTTTTAAGTTGATAATAGGCAGAAATAATACCGCCGCCATCGGTTACCTCCTTGATCTTACGGGCTCCTTCCTGATCGGCCTCCAGCGATTGGCGCACAAACGTCAACGCCTCTTCGTCCCCTTTAATGGTGATGCTTTTATAGTGGGTCATGCCATATGCATCAAGCATCTCACCGGAGAGTTCAACCATGGTCACATTTTTCCTCTTTCCATATTTGCGGAATACCTCTTCTATCTTCAGTTCCTGTTGTCCGGTCTCTGCATACAGGGTGGTTCCGTACCCGGCAATCGCCAGGAAGAAGAGGATCAGCCAGACTCTGTTCTTTATCATTCTACTTATATCGTTTTAATCTTCCTTAAAAAGAGCACCAAATTCACTTAACTGTTCCTTGACAATATTGCTTCCGTCATACCTCTCCGTTTCTCCGGAAAACTCCTCTTCCAGGGGTGATGAAACCTGTTCCAGCGCCTCTACCGCCATATTCCGGATCACAGAGGGATCCGTATAGCATTTACCGTCGATCATCACATAGCTTCCCGTACACAGACAGGATTCATCCTGCCTGAGCAGAGAACCGATACCCAGGATCAAAAGCAGGGCTGCAGCCACTCCGGAGATATAGGTAAGAAGAGGAAAGAGCCTGCTTTTTACGGCAGCCGGCTTTTCCTGCTCCCTGAAAGCAGTAACCTCTTCTTCCAGGTAGACGAACAGGGGCTTATAGATCAACAAATCCTCCGGAACATCTTCTTTCCGGAAATAGTCCCTCAGCAGCTGCTCCTGGGCAGCATCCGTGTATCCTTCGAAATATTTATCCAGTAATTCTTTGATATCTTTCATGCCCGCCGGTTCATTTGAATAAATTGCTCTTTAATTTTTTTCTGGCACGGGACAGATTTACCCGGACATTCTCCACACTGGTCCCGGTAATTTCCGCTATTTCATGGATCTCATACCCTTCAATATCCTTCATGCGGATAGTGACCTGTTGCAGGGAAGGAAGCTTGTCGATCAACTGTCGTATGCAATGGACAGCATCCTGCTGCTCCGTCCACTCCCCGGGAGTGCGGTATCCGGACTCGACCCCGGACATCTGCTCCTCTCCCCCATGGTATTTACGGCTCCGGAGCACATCGACTGCCGTATTCTTCACAATGGTTACGGCCATCGCCTCCACACTATCATACGTAAGGATCTTATCCCGCAAACGCCACAATTTAATAAAGGATTCCTGCACCACATCCTCCGCATCTTCTTCATTCTCCATGAATTTCATAGCGATGTGTTGTAGCTTACTCCGCAAGGGTAATACCTTATATTTAAATGTGTCGAGCTCCATTTCTACTCATTAGACGGAAAAGATCTCCAAATCTAACATCAAAAACAGACTTTTTTTAAGAAAAAAAATAAGCAGTGAAGATAAAATTCGGATCCATGTTAAAAGCGGAGGGATTTTGATCCTACGACCTGCTTTTAGAAACATTTCTTTATAATAAAACTAAGATCATCCCTGCAAATTTAAAATCGAATGGTTATATTTACATGGTTAATTAAATACATCTTTAAGTAGCAATAAATCATGTCAAGACCGACGACAAAAGAACAATTAAAACAGAGTGGCGAGGAAAACTTTCATAAACTTTTCACCCTTATTCACTCTATGACGCAGGAGGAACAGGAAAAACCGTTCTCTTTTGAAGACAGGGATAAAAACATCAGAGATGTGCTGGTGCATTTGTACGAATGGCATCAACTCTTATTAAAATGGGTACATTCCAATCAATCAGGAAACAGGGCCGGCTTTTTACCTGAGCCCTACAACTGGAAAACTTACCCCCAAATGAATATCTCTTTTTGGGAGAAACACCAGAATACACCTTTAGAAGAAGCCGTAACACTTTTACAAAAAAGCCATCAGGAGGTAATGACACTTATAGATTCATTTTCCAGTGAAGAGTTATTTACCAAAAATATTTTCCATGGACAGGAACCTCCAGTTTGGGTGCTTACTGCGTTTCTGCCACCTCCAGCCATTACGATTGGGCGATGAAAAAGATCAGGAAGCATAAGAAGGAGTTAACGGGGAAATGACCTTATAAAAAACAGAAGAGAAAAAAGATCCGTCTCCTTGTAAGGAAAGGATACAAAAAAGTGGGGTGACTTTTAAAAAATCACCCCACTTCTACTTTAATAATCCCATCGGATCAGAACTCCGCGTCCAAACCCTTATTCTTTACAGTTACATTGATCAATTTCAAATACTTGGCATACTGTTCCGGAGTCAATGTACTTTTCATTAACTTCAGGTTACCGTATACAGCTTCGTGCAATTTTTTCTGCTGGCCTTTTTTAGCACGGGAAGCAGAGTACATTTTATCAGAAAAATAAGAACTGATGTTAGCAACCTCTTCTACCTGTGATGCAGACAAATTCAAATAAGCGCTTAATTTATTAACATTGATATCAATGTTATAATTAGCATTCGAAGTCTTGTTAGCGGCAAAGCCTGAAAC
>JAJQBG010000168.1 GCA_021203405.1 Bacteroides sp. | reverse complement strand
CCTCTTTTTTACTTTTAAACTCCTGTTATTTAAGAGATTCACCTTATATATTGTTATTTTCATCCGGGTCGGACCGATTATCGTTCACGGGAAATTTGTAAGAATATTAGGGTTGAGAGAAAAAACAGGAAGGAAAAAAGAGGAATAAGAACGTGACAGGTGTGCTACGGGTGCTACCACCCAAAAGTCACCTGTCACAATTAACTATTTAGCAATCAACACGGTGTGACACCGTGCTACCAAAATGATGTTTTTTTAAATATATGTTTCCAGTAATTTCACCTTTCCATCCGGAATAATGGTAACCTCCTGTGTAACGGCGGGATAGAGAATGGTTTCACCGGCAGAAACGGTGATCTCATTTCCTTTGTTATCTATCATCCGGCAGCCGCCTTCTATACAGATAAAGATCACAAACGAATCCAGTTCCGAATAGTCACAGGTGATCTCTTCGTCCATATCGTATACGGAGGTGGTAAAATAGGAACAGGCAACCAATTCTACCGGTTCATTCGCCACTTCATCGTAGTGGGTACGGTAATCGTCCAGTACAGCATAATCGATCGCCTCTTTGGCCAGCTCCGTATGGAGCTCCCGCTTGTTGCCTTTATCGTCCGTACGGTTAAAGTCGTAAATACGATAGGTTATATCGGAGGTTTGCTGGATCTCAGCAATAAAACAGCCTGCTCCGATACTGTGGATGCGTCCGGCAGGTAAAAAGAATACATCTCCTTTGCTTACTTCATACGACTGGAGTACTTCGGTCAGGGTATCATTCTGCACCCGCTCTTTATACTCTTTGGGAGTGACCTCCTCCGAAAAGCCGGACATCAGTTTAGCTCCCGGATCGGCATCCACCACATACCACATCTCGGTTTTTCCCATAGAGTTGTGACGTTTCTTAGCCAGAATATCAGAAGGATGTACCTGCAGGGAGAGATCCTGCCGGGCATCTATGAATTTGATCAGCAGCGGAAAGGTGGTACCAAAGCGGGCATAGTGGGCTTCTCCGAGCAGTTCTTCCCGGTGTCTCCTTACCAGTTCAGGTAAGGTTAAGCCTTTATCGGGGCCACTTTTTACTACGGATTTACTTCCCGGAACACCGGAAATTTCCCAACTTTCTCCTACCCCCTTCATGTCAAGTTCCAGGTGTTTGAAAGGAATGATCTTATCACCGCCCCACAGTACCTGTTTGAGTATGGGTTCAAATTTAAACGGATACATTTTTATAGTTTATAATTTAAAGATGAATAAAGTTCAGCGCGTTTTTGAACAAACAAACATAGTTATTTTTTTAATTTAACATCACAATTCCGGAAGAAATTATTCATGTGTCAAAACAATACGGAGATGTGTTAAAGTTTACGAACTTTAACCCTACTTTTCGTAACATTTGTTTTGGCAAACGGAAGAAAATGTTTTTATTTGCATATTCTTGAATTAAATTTATTTTAAACACCATGGAGAGCACACATGCTGCAAAAAACAATCTGTCCGGTCTTAACTCCGCAGATTTTGAAAAAAGTGTTAACGGAAAACAGACAGCACTTTTTATTTTAAAGAATAAGAACGGTATGGAAGTTGCGGTAACCAATTACGGGGCTGCCCTTCTTTCCATCATGGTTCCCGATAAGAACGGTAAGTATGCCAATGTGGTACTGGGGCACGATTCGATTGACAATGTGATCCATAGCCCGGAGCCATTCCTGAGTACAGTGATCGGACGATACGGGAACCGTATTGCCAAAAGTAAATTTACCCTGTGCGGAGAAGAGTATTCCCTCACCATCAATAATGGTCCCAATTCTCTTCATGGAGGGCCTACCGGTTTTCATGCCCGTGTATGGGATGCTGTTCAGGAGAGTGAATCTTCCGTGAAGTTCACTTACCGGTCGGTAGCAGGCGAAGAGGGTTTTCCGGGTAACCTGGATGTGACCCTGTTCTATACGCTGGGAGACGATAACGAACTGATCCTGGAATACAACGCCCTTACCGATGAACCGACCCTGGTAAACCTTACCAACCACGCGTTCTTCAACCTGGCCGGGATTAAAGATCCCTCCCCTTCTGTTGAAAATAATATCCTGACCATTAACGCTGATCTCTATACTCCGATCGATGAAGTCTCTATTCCTACCGGAGAGATAGCGAAAGTGGCAGGTACCCCGATGGATTTTACCACTCCTTATAGAGTAGGTGAACGGATCAATGAACCGTTCCAGCAACTTATTTACGGTGCCGGATATGACCATTGCTATGTACTGAACAAAAAAGAGGCAGGCGAACTTAGTTTTGCCGCTAAATGCGTGGAGCCCGAAAGCGGCCGTACCCTGGAAGTCTATACAACCGAACCCGGTGTACAGCTGTATACCGGGAACTGGCTGAATGGGTTTACCGGTTCTCACGGAGCAACTTTCCCGGCACGCAGCGGCATCTGTTTTGAGGCCCAATGCTTCCCGGATACTCCCAACAAGCCCTATTTTCCATCTGCTTCCCTCTTCCCGGGTGATGAATACCAGCAGGTGACCATTTATAAATTCGGTGTAGAGAATAACTAATAAACAACCTATATTAAACATCCATTTAATTTTAAACAAAAATGAATCAACAACAAAATCAGAACTATTCGTTCGCTCTTACTGTGGTGATCATTGTTTGTTTCCTGTTGGGCTTTGTCACCACCATGAACAATTCAATGATCGACTTTTGTAAACAAACATTTGGCTTATCCGAAGCACAGGGTCAGTTTGTCAATACAGCTTTTTATGGTGCCTATATCCTTTCCATACCCCTGGCACTGCTGATGAAAAAACTGGGTTATAAAATGACCTTAGTACTGGGACTCGGTGTCATTGCACTTGGATTCTTCCTGAACTACCTGGGGATCGGTGCTTTTGCAGAATCCGGTTCTATCTATGTAATTTTCCTCTCCTGTATGTTCTGTGTAGCAATCGGTATTGTACTGCTCCAGCTCGTGGCTAACCCCTACGTAATGGCCCTGGGTTCTCCCGAAAAAGGTGCCTTCCGTATGACACTGAGCCAGACATTCAACTCGGTTGCTACAACGGTTGCCCCGATCTTCGTATCGATGCTGATCGTTTCCGGAAGTGCAGGGTATGATGCAAACTCGATCAAAGTTCCCTTCCTGGGACTGGGTTTGTTCACCTTATTATTATGTGTAGTACTTTTCTTCATCAAACTTCCCAGTATCCAGGAGGGTGAGCAGGAGTTTGACAAAGGAAAAACTTATAAATCCAGTGTATTTAAATATCCGCATGTATACCTGGGAGGCCTTGCCATCTTTATGTACATGGGAGTTGAGATCGGTATCCCGAGTCTGCTGCCGGCCAAGATCCGTTCCTTAATGGCAACAGGCGCCATTTCAGACAACATCGACCCGACTATCTTCCTTCCCTACTACTGGGGTGGTATGCTTGTCGGACGTGCATTGGGTACTTTCATTCTGAGCCGCGTTCGTCCCCGTACCCTGCTTACAACCTGTATCCTGGCAGGGATCGCCTGTGTAGGTATTTCCTTTATCCTTCCGGGTAAACTGGCTATCTATGCCATGATCGCTACCGGTCTGTTCCACTCAGTGATGTGGCCGCTTATTTTCAACCTGGCCCTCGAAGACCTGGGACCAAACACAAAAGCTGCTTCCGGAGTGATCAATACCGGGGTGATCGGTGCTGCCGTACTGATGCCGCTGATGGGAATGATCGTAGAGAAAGTAGGGCTCACCGCAGCGATCTGTACTTTATTTGTATACTATCTGTATATTGTATGGT
>JAJQBG010000029.1 GCA_021203405.1 Bacteroides sp. | reverse complement strand
TTACTATATAGTGCACGATCGGATTAATTATAAGGAGATCTATGAACCGTGTCATAAACTGATCGGTGTAATAGAGGGAACGCTGGAGATGACAACGGCCGGAAAACAACTCTCTGCCCGTAAGGGGGAATATCTTTTTGTCACACAAGGGAACTTTTCAAAAATAAAGATGATCCCCGCTACCGGTAAAGGGGGGGCGTTGCCGGATGATCTGTTTCAATATCACCGGAAAGGAGATCGAAAATTACCTGCAAAGTAATATACAACCCGGCCACAAAGTTTATTCTCCGGTTACTTTGCAGAAACTACCGCGTCACATACTGCTGGAAGAGTTATTTACCTCCGTAAAACTCTGTATGGAACAAAATTACCTGCTGGATAGCCAGCTGACCCGTATCAAATTACAGGAGTGCATCTACATTCTGACACTGATAGATAAAGAGATCTCTTACACCCTTTTTACTTTCGGAAAGTATCCCCGCAGGAATCTCCGGCAATTTATGGAGAGCAATTATATGTTTAATACTTCCCTGAAACAGTTCGCTGAGTTTTCGGGAAGAAGCCTCTCTACCTTTCGCAGGGAATTTCTGAAAGAGTTCGGTATTTCTCCTACCCGCTGGTTGATCAACAAAAGACTGGAAATAGCCTGGATAAAGATCAGGGAAGAGGGTAAAAAGCCTTCGGAATTATACTGGGAACTGGGATTTGAAACTCAGCCACACTTTACCCGTTGCTTCAAAGCAAAGTATGGGATCACACCGGGAAAGCTATATAAAGAATAAGTTATCTTCCAATACTTTACCTGTATCGATGTAACATACACAAATAGGTATGTAACATTTGTAGCGGTCGATGTAACATAGTCTTAAATCTATGTATCGTATTTATTTTCACAGATCCTGTTACTTTCTTATCTTTGCCTGTATAACAGACAATGATATGGACGAATAGAAGGTAATAAGTTTGTTTTTAGTTTAACGGTTTAATCCATGGTAGTTGATCACCTGGCACAGTATCTCTCTGACAGAAAAGGTTTCATGCAGCATCAAAATGAAGAGAGATACTGTGTTCATGGTATTTGTGTGTAAAAAAGATAATTATAAACCCTTTTTATTATGAAGATAAGATATATAGTATTATTCACACTGAGTTACTGTTTTACACTTCAGGCTCAGATCCCTGTACTGGTAGAGAAGTTTCCTTTAACAGATATTACCCTGCTGGAAAGCCCTTTCAAACATGCGGAAGAGCTGGATAAGGAGTATCTGCTTGCACTTGATGCCGACAGGTTACTGGCTCCCTACCTGAAAGAGGCAGGCTTATCTCCTAAAAAAGAGAACTACACCAACTGGGAGAATACCGGACTGGACGGACATATCGGAGGTCACTACGTTTCTGCTCTTTCACTGATGTATGCTTCTACAGGAGACAGCCGGATCAAAGAACGGCTGGATTATATGATAGCCGAACTGAAAAGGTGCCAGGATCATGCCGGTACCGGATATGTAGGCGGGGTTCCCGGTAGTAAAGAACTGTGGGAAGAGGTGGCAAAAGCAGAGAATGAAACAGGAGAGTTCAGCTTAGGTAACCGATGGGTCCCTCTTTATAATATCCATAAAATATATGCAGGTCTACGGGATGCTTATCTCATTGCCGGTGTAGAAGATGCCAGGGAGATGCTGATCAAAATGACCGACTGGTTTAATGACCTGCTTGCAGGGCTCACCGACGAACAGGTACAAAATATGCTGCGGAGTGAACACGGGGGGCTCAATGAGATCTTTGCCGATGTAGCAGACATAACAGGAGATACAAAATACCTGCAGATGGCCCGCCGTTTTTCTCACCGGGCTATCCTGGATCCTTTGCTGGAACAACGGGACGATCTGACCGGGAAACATGCCAATACCCAGATACCCAAAGTGATCGGATATAAGCGCATTGCAGATCTTGACGGAGACAACGCCTGGGATCAGGCATCCCGCTTTTTCTGGGAAACAGTAGTCAAGGGACGCTCAGTCTCTATCGGAGGGAACAGTTCGTATGAACACTTCCACCCTACCCATGACTTCTCCTCTATGATCTACGGAGAACAGGGACCTGAAACCTGTAATACTTATAACATGCTGCGGCTGACCGGCCAGTTATACCGGACAAGTAAAGATCCCTCTTACATGGATTACTACGAAAGGGCCCTTTACAACCACATTCTTTCGACTCAGCATCCGGAGACAGGAGGTCTTGTCTATTTTACCCAGATGCGTCCCGGCCACTACCGGGTATACTCCCAACCCCAGACCAGTTTCTGGTGCTGCGTAGGTTCGGGTATTGAGAACCACGCCAAATATGGAGAGATGATCTACGGACATCAGGGAGATGATCTCTATGTAAACCTCTTTATCCCCTCCCGGCTAACATGGAAAGAGAAAAACAGAGAGATCATCCAGGAGACCCGTTTTCCGGATGAAGAGCAGATCAATTTTACCGTAAATCCCCAAAAAAGTAGCACTTTCACCATCAACCTGCGTTATCCGGAATGGGTAAAAGCCAGGGAAGCCAAAGTTTCTGTGAATGGAAAAGAGATCCCGGTCGATGCACAGCCGGGAAGTTATATAGCCTTGTCCCGTAAATGGAAAAAAGGAGACCGGATAGAGTTGACTCTCCCGATGCATACCTTTGTGGAACAGATGCCTGACGGATCCGATTTCGTATCCATCCTGCACGGACCGGTTGTACTGGCAGCCAAAACCACTACCGAAGGTCAGGTAGGACTCTTTGCAGATGACAGCCGGGGCGGACACATTGCACACGGTCCTAAAATTCCCCTGAATGAGATGCCTTTGTTAATAGGAGAACCGGAAACCATTCCGGATCAGATAAAGCCCGTAGAAGGTAAACCTCTTACCTTTACCCTGGCCAACATCTATCCGGAAAAATTTGCAGGAATGGAGCTCATCCCCTTCTCACGCTTGCATGGATCCAGATACATTATTTATTGGCAGACAACCACTCCTGAAAAGCTACAGGAACTGCAAAAACAGATGGAAAGAACCGAGAAAGAACGAATGGAACTGGATGCTATCACCGTAGATTATATAACCTGTGGAGAACAACAGCCGGAATCGGATCATTTTTACCAGGGAGAACGTTCCGGAACCGGACTCTACAAAGATATTCACTACCGGGAGGGACGCGGCTTCTTCAGTTACCAGCTGAAGAATAAAGCATTCAGTGGGAAAACCATCCGTATTACTTACCTGGGTACCGATGATAACAGAGAATGCACTGTGACTATAAACGGAGAAATGGCAGGAACGATCCGGACCACCGGAAACCAGGAAGAGTTCTCCGTGATCGAATTTCCGGTCCCGGAAGAGTTACAAGGTGCAGAGACATTCCGGATCCAGTTACAGGCCGCAGAAAGAAAACAAACTCCCCGGATATTCCATGTAAGAATGGTCAATCAATAATGTAAAGAGAGAGAAAACCGGGTAAAATTCCGGTTAACAGAAAAAAGCTCTCTCCTACAGGAGTATCTTTTAGAGAATAAACCTCTGACAACAGTTTCACAATCTGTTGTCAGAGGTTTGTTTTAGGGTATAAAACCACTTCTGAAAGGAAAATAAAAAGATCCCAATCTATCTATCAGTATCCATCCGGTTACCCCCTCACAGAAGAAAAAAGGAAAATCCGGAGAAATTCCGAAAATAAACCGTTTTTTCACTTTCCGGTGAACCTTTTTACCGCACGGACGTTTTATATATAAATTTTAATAATTCTAAACTTTACAC
>JAJQBG010000382.1 GCA_021203405.1 Bacteroides sp. | reverse complement strand
ATAGAACGGTGTAGAAAAAAGTACAGAGCGGTGAATAAGAGGAAGTTGCTTTTGTAAAGCATAGTTCTGGTGGGAGATATGGGAGATGGTGGGAGATGGTTTTTTGCATCTCCCACCTCTGCAATCTATTGATTAATTGTGATATAGATGTGTGTGGTGGGAGGTTGGGAGATTTTTTACGTTTTTAATTAGTATGTAAGAAGTGATCAGTTCATTTTACACGACCTAATTTAAATAATTTGGAAGTTAACACAGTACCTCTATATCTCATGCGAATTCATTATTTCTGCGGGAGACTTTCCGAAACGCTTTCTGAATGCAGTGCTGAAATAGCTTGGACTGGAGAAACCACACATTTCACTGATCTCAGTAATGCTGTATGTTTGCGACTGCAATAACTCCATCGCATGGTTGAAGCGGATCATACGGATAAAATCGAGTGGGGATTGTTGTGTCAGTGCTTTGAGTTTCTGGTATAACAGGGAGGGGCTCACATGCATTTGAGAAGCAAATTCATCTTTGCTGAATTCAAGGTTGGATATGTTTTTATACACCACTTCAAAAGCCTTTTTTACAAATTTGTCGTTTAACTCGTTCCCGTAGATCAATTCATGCTGACTCTTCTGGTTTATCAGTTTAAGCGCTCTTTCTCTTACAATTTCTCTGTTTTTAAGAATGGATTTTATGCGTTGCAGGAGTAGTGTTATATCAAAAGGTTTGGTTATGTAATCATCGGCTCCCAGACCCAGCCCTTCCAATTGGGTGACTTTCTCTGATAAAGAGGTTAACAAAATAACAGGGATATGCGCTGTTTCAAAGGTTGATTTGATGTTCCGGCAAAACTGGAAACCATCCATCCGGGGCATCCTGATATCAGAAATAATCAGGTCAAAGGTCTCTTTCTGAACGAGCATCCATGCCTGGAGGCCGTCATTTGCGGTTGAAACCTTGTAAGTTCCTTCCATACTTTTTTGTAGAAATTCCTGCAGATCTGTATTGTCTTCTACAACGAGTATGTGTAACATCTTCTGGCCGGAGGTATGGGGCGTGTCTGAGAAGTTCCCGGTAACTTCCGGAGGTATGACGTTGGGAGTCAGGGATGCAAGGTTCTCACTGGTTTCCGGGACCTCCTTATAAGGAATAATGATCCGGAAGGAAGATCCCCGGTTCTCCTCACTATCAAATTCTATTTTTCCACCGTGCAGGGTTACATAGCTTTTCACCAGCAATAACCCGATACCTGAACCCACGATTTTAGCGTTGGCACTGTTGTCTCCCCGATAAAACTCTTTGAATAGTTTTTTACGGGCTTCGGGTGAGATACCTGTTCCGTGATCTTTTACTTCCAGTTGCCATTGTTCTTTTTCGCATACCAGGGATATTTCGATCCTGCCTCCCGGGTGTGAATATTTGATGGCATTGGATAATAGGTTATCTACCACTCTTTCGATCTTTAATTCATCCGCTGCTGTAAAATATGCATGCAGATTACAACGGAACTCCGGTTCTATATTTTTTCCCGGCGGTTGTTGCAAACATCAGGCATCGGCCAGCTATGAGGGGTACGATGTCCGTCATTACCGGAAAAAGTTGCCCTTTTTTGCTGTCTACTTTTTCAAAGTCGAGTAATTGAGTGGCAACTGCGGTTAGCCGTTTCGATTGTTCCCGGGCCAGGTTCAGGAAATAGCGGGTCTTCTCCGACAATTCGGGAGCGCTCTCCATTTGCTCTACCGGGGCACTGATCAGCGTAAGCGAGGTGCGTATATCGTGCGCCATATTGGTGAAGAAGCGTATTTTTTCTTTAGCGTGTTCCTGTTTCAGGTGATTGGAGTAAATACGCAGTGAGTAGACGATCATACTGATGATCAATAGGGAAAAGAGGAAACGGAACCACCAGGTAGCCCAAAACGGAGGAGTGATCTGTATTTGTATGGATCGTTCGTCAATGATCCGTGAAAGGGAGCTGTCGTACATACGGATCGAAAGAGAAAAATTTCTGGTGGGAAGATTGGCGTAGTTTATAGCAGGTAGAGTGGAGGGAGGGCTCCATCGGGAATCCAACCCTTCCATGATCCAGGAGAATTTGACCCCTTTGCAGGAGGTATCTACAGAGAGTAATTCCAGGGATAATGTGTTTTGGTTGTGGTTTAGCCGGATGTGCGTCTGCCTGTCGACAGGAGTCTCTTTGATCAGTTCGGGGTTTTCCCGGATGGAGCGTCCGGATACAATGATATCCTGAAAAAAGATACGGCCTTTATGAGAGGTTTGATAAAGTTTATCGGGATTGAACAGGACAGCGCCGTTGTTCGTACCCCAGATCAGACTACCGTTCCTGAGCCGGGTAGAAGAGTTGATGTTGAAAGAGGAACCGGATAGGGAGAACAGGGACGAATAGGTGAGTATGGTTTCATCCGTCGGATTGAGCTGGCATAGGCCGTTCTCGATACCGATCCAGATGTATCCATCGGTAGCTATGATGCTGTTAATGTAGTTGGATGGCAATCCCGAATCGGTAGTAAATCGTTTTTTGTCTGATCGATATAATTATACCGGATCAGTCCGCTACCTGAGGTGGCGACCCAGATGTTATTGTCCATAACAACGACATTGTGGGCGAGACAACTATCCAGCACCATTTCTATTTCTCTGGAGTTTTTATGCAACACGGAGACTCCGTGTGAGTGGGTGGCCAGTATTTGTCTGGTAGTTAGTTCTTTGAATGAATTGACAGGTTTCAGGGGGTAGGTGTGGAATTTTTTTTCCCGGGAAAAGTAACAGACGACATCCTCAACCCCTCCGATCCAGATATCGTCTTCACTATCTTTAAAGATATCGAATATAAATTTACCCGGAAGGTTCGGGGCCTGTGTCTCTCCGGAATAATGGATGCGTGCTTTTCCGGTATCGGGATCGAGTATGTAAATTCCTGACGAATAGGTTCCTGCCCAGATGTCTCCCCGGCTATCTTCGCAAATGGCCAGAAATACCTGTGCCTGTTCGCGCATGTTCTGGTGGAAGGTTTCCCACTTGTTGGTAGAAGGTTGCCAGCGGCTTATTCCGTTGTTGGTGGTAAACCAGATGTCGCCTTTTTGGTCTTCCAGGATCTGGTGTACATCGTTATTTCCTAAAGAGTTGGGGTTGTTGATCTCGTGGGTGATGTGGTCGACAAGAGGGGTATCCTGTTCAAAGAAGGAGAGTCCGCCGGTGTAGGTGGCTACCCATACGCGGTTGTTCTCATCGTTAAATATATCGCACACTCCGTCTCCCCGCAGGGAAAAAGCATTGTTGATATCTTCTTTATATATATTGAGTACGGTTTGGTTTTTCCGGTCCAGTTCCCATATTCCCTGCCCGTCAACTCCGGCGAGCAGCGTGTGGTCGGAATTTTCTTCCAGAGCCAGTATGGGCTGTTTGGGAAATCCCTGGATGGTGGGTTGGGAAAAGATTCGGTTCTGCTCATCATAGAGATAAAAGCCTTGTGAGAAGGTTCCTATCCAGAGCAGCCGGGCTTGCGGGTCGTAATAGCAACTGGAAACCTGAATGGCCTGGTCTGGGTGATTTTGATGGACGATGGTATGTTCGGAGGTTTCGGGATTCCATAGAGCCATCTCCTGGGAATCGGCGTAAAATAATGTATTCCTGTCTGTAAAGAACAGGTGTTGTATCGGATAGCGCAGGCCCCCGACAGGAGCCAGGCGCCCCTCTTTATAGTGATATAGCCCTTCGGAAGAGCCTATCCATAAGGTTCCGGACGGATCGATCACAATGTTGCTTAGGGTGAGGTAATTATTTGTAAGCCTTTCCCGCATATCTGCCAGCAGATCAAACCGGTCGTACAGTTCGTTATAGTGGAATATCTGTCCGTTATTGGTGTAAGCAATTAACTGCGAGGCTTCGCAGGTGAGTTTTACAAAAATAATATCTACCGCTTTATAAGGCAGTTGGTAGATACGGCAGTGGTCTTCGGTGAGGCGTAGGATACCTGTTTTAGCCGAAGACCAGATAAAGCCGTTCTTATCTTTGCAAACAGAGAAGGTTTCTCTTACGGATGTGCTGTGAATAGTATTGATACTGTAGAATTTAACCTCTGCAGCGTATAGATCGTAAGCAGATATCAAGATCAGCAATAAATATAGTCTTATTTTCATCTGTTTTTCATGTTTGTCCGGAGGTAATGACCCTCTAAAAATACAAAGATAAACCGGAGCGGTAAACAGATTTAAAAAATAAGTATATAGAGTCTGTGCTTATAACTATTCTTTTTGGTTTTAAATATTTACATTTAATCTTATTTGATAACTGCTACAAATCCGCCCCTGGGGAGACACTCCACAGATAGGGCACGGTTGTTGTCTGTAAGAGTTATATTGTTCTCTATGCTGAAACTCCTTTCGCTGGTTCCATCCTTGAAAAGTGTCATCGTTTGAGCGGAACCGGTTAAGGAAGCGGGGGTAAAATGGAGTGTTCTGGTTTCGTTGGTTCCGTTAAGTCCGCCGATATACCAGACATCTCCTTTGCGCCGGGCAATAACTACATCCGTTCCGGGATAGCCGGATAGGAGCCGGGTATCGTCCCAGGTGGTGGGGAGTTCCGAAAGGAATGTTTTTACGTCTTCGGGTAGAGTATAATAAGTTTCAGGACGGTCGGGCATGTGTTGCAAAGCTGATTCGAATACTATAGTAAGTGCCAGCTCGTGCCCGTGAGAGGTGATGTGCGGATGTTGTGAGTCGGAGAAAGTTCCCGGTGTATAATCCATGGGGCCGATCACATTGCGGGTAAAGGGTAGGGTAGCATTGTGTGCCGCTGCGCGTTCGGTTAAGAAAGGCAGGTTATTATACCATTCGGCACCGTATACCGCTTCTACCGTCATCAGATTCGGATAGGTTCTTTGCCAGCCCCGGGGAGTAGTGGCACCGTGAAAATTGATCATCAATTTATAGTTGGCAGCATCTTCCAGCAGGTCTATATAATAGTTCATCATCTCTGCACCATCTACGGCAAAGAAATCAATCTTTATTCCCGAAACGCCCATATTTTGAAGTTTTGCGTATTCTTTTTCCCGGTTCTCTTTGCTGTTCAGCCGGTATAGGGGGCCGGGAGCACCCGGACCAACCCAGCTTGTTCCCGAATTGTACCAGATCATGGATTTGATCCCTTGCTGGTGCGCATAGGCAATTGCATCCTCAACGGTTCCTCCGTTTTGCATTACATCCCAGTCCGCATCAATCAGGTTATAGGGCCATTGCATGTTCTTAGCCAGGTCAATATACTCTTTTACCAACCGGAAATCTTTTGAACCGTGGTTGTGGGCCCAATAGATCCAGGCCGAAACGCCCGGAACGATCCAGCCGGTATGGGCGATCTTGCTGGGTTCTGAGACATCGGTAACCAGGGTTGATCCGACGATATCGGCCAGCGAACCAATGATCAGTACCCGCCAGGGAGAGATAAAGGTTTGATTGAAAGCTACTTTTTCATCGGTGGTACATACCTGGTACCGGTCAGGCTTTTCGCTGTTGCAGAGGCGGGAACCACTATCTCCCCGCCGGATATTGGCTTCGGTGATGAGTACGAAAAGCGAATCCCGGGGTTCTACTAAAGCGGGATAGCCCCATAGGTTCGGATTGCGTTTTCCTTGTGATTCTCCGTTTGTTGCCAGGGAAAAAAATCCTTCATAATCGATGGTGTATTGGTGTATCCACCGGTTCACTCCATCCGGAATGGGGTAGGAGGTAAGTTCTGCGGTTACAAAGGTAGTATCTGGATTTGCTTCATCGAGCAGGTACCGGAAAGCAACACCATCGTTGTATGTCCTGAAGGCAACCTTCAGGGTTTGTTTATCTTCGTTCTCAAACTGGTATATTCTTTCTGTACCGTTATTGGTACAGTAGCGTCGTTTGCCGGTTAACATTTCGTACTCTTCACGGATGGATTCGGGGGAAGAGACGGATACCAGCCGGAGATTATCTGCAAAGCGTTGCTGTTCTGTACAGAGCCCGAGTGCTACCTTTGAAAATACCTGTTTTTCTGTATTTCCTTCCAGGTAACTTACATCAAAATAAGCCTGGCCATACTCTTTATCGGCAGAGGGTTCTATATAAACCGATACGCTGATCTTCCCGTTCGGGGATACGGTGTTTTGAGTTTGAGAACAAGAACAGATGATTGCCGTGCTAAGTGCAAGGGCGGCTATTCGGATGAATTTCATAGTGGTATGTATCATTTTTTTAGTAGTATAGTTTGTATTATATTTTAATCTGAATGAGTTTGCCTGAGTAAGTTACCGTCCGGATTGGAGTAGCTACCTGAGTTCCCGTTCCCTGTTGAGAGTTAACTACGGTGATATTCAATATCCTTTCTTCTTTCATACCGGTGAAAGAGCCTTTCCGTTCACTGATCTCCAGTATTTTCTCCGTATCTTTCCACTTTAGCTCGAATGTGGCGTACTCTCCCTTTTCATAGTTATAATTATCCCCCTCGTCTTCGTAGATGGTAAATGTGGCATCGGCTCCGGGATAAATACGGATCTCCCACGGTTTATCCGTATCTTCGGATGCATATTGTTTTTCCGGGCCTAAAGGAAGAATAGAACCGGCTTTGACAAATAACGGTATTTTCTCTAAAGTAACAGGGGTAGCAACGGATTGTCCACCTTCGTACTTTTCTCCACTCCAGAAATCAATCCACCCTGGTGAATATTCAGGTAAATATACGTTCCACTCTTTTACCTCTCCTTCCGTTACAGGAGCTACCAGTAAGGAAGGGCCGAACATAAACTGGTGTTGTTGCGCTAAGGCCCGATGATCGGTCGGGAAGTCCATGACCAAGGGGCGCATCAGGGTAGAACCGGCAAAGGATACGGTAGCGGATTGTGAATAAATATAGGGAAGCATCCGGTATCGCAGATCCAGATATTGGGCAGTGATACGTTCTACTTCACTGCCGTATCTCCAGGGTTCTGCCTGGCTCATATAGCCGTGAACACGAAGTAGAGGGAAGAAAGTCGCTGCCTGAAGCCACCGTAAAAATTGTTCGTGATACTCCGTGTTGGTATATTGGTTAAAGGGTCGGAAAAACCACCTGCATCGTATGTCCACCAGGGGAGGCCGGTTGTCATCTGGCTTAATCCACCGGCAATCTGGCGGCGTAAGGTTTCCCAATCGTGTCCGATATCGCCCGACCAAGTGGCGGCTCCATATCGCTGCATACCTGAGAATCCACTACGGGTAAGTATAAGTGCGCGTCTGTCGGGGTCGTCTTTGCGCAGACCCTCGTATACCGTTTTGTTGACATACATCGGGTAAACGTTGCGGAGAAGCTCGCCGGGCATCCGGCCGTTATTGATCAGGCGATCCTGCAGGTCGTCGTTCTCCGGCTCTGTAGCATCCTGCCACCAGGCATCTATCCGGTATGGCTTTACTAAGCTCTCACTGAAATTTGACCAGTAAAAGGCAGCTGCATCCGGATTGAAGAAGTCGATCCATTCGCTTCCGGGGATGTAATACCCTTTTTCTGTTGCCTGCTTTCCTACTTCAGAGTTCGGGTCGATCTTAGACCATACGGAGACCATCAGCCGCATATTCATCGCGTGAAGTTCCTGAACCATCCCGGCCGGGTCAGGATATCGTTCTTCGTCGAACTGCATAGCATTCCAACCGTATTTTCCCCAGTATTGCCAGTCCTGGACAATAACATCAATGGGTAGTTTCTGCCGGCGGAATTCGTGTGCATTTTTAAGCAACTCCTGTTGTGTGTTGTAACGTTCCCGGCAATGGATGTATCCTAAACTCCATAAGGGCATCATGGGGGTGGGGCCTGTCAGCTCCCGGTAGCTCCCGATAACTTCATCAGCCGTTCCTGCAAATACGGTGTAATCCAGGGCCTGAGCAACAGGCGAGCGAAAAGTGGTCTCATCGGTTACTTTGCGCCAGTAGACTACCGGCTCATTGTTTTTATCGCCTTGAACCTGGATCTCGTGCTTCCCTTTTTGCATTTCAATGATCACTGAAGTGGTGGGTGGAAGCCATATATTATTTACATCTATTATCGTTTTTCCGTTCACGGAGAGATAATGCTTTCGTGCCATTCGCTGTCCCACATCCAGTAAAAGAGAGTAGTGTCCGTCTTCGGGAATTTCTATAGAAGCTGTGAAAGCGTTTATCTCTCTTCTCTCGCGTCTATTCCCGCTTGTACTGGTGGCATCTACTGTAAATGTTTCGTTTGTATGCTGTACAGGAGATAGCCGGATGAAATCATCGGAGGGATTGAAATCTGTAAGGCCATAATTGCTCCAAAGCAAGCCGTAACCTTTGTTGGAGAGGATAAAGGGGATAGCTATCTGGGTATTTACCTGGGTCAGACGCCGGCTGAGTCCTTTGATATTCAAATAACCATCCTGGAATTGTCCTGTACCATACAGGTACTCATCGTCGGGAGAGATAAACTGTTGTTCAACCTGGTAAGTCGGTGTTTCCTGTATGGTTAATCCTTCCATCAGACGTCCTCCTGCTTTTTCCTGTAAGAGTATACGTCCGTTCGGGTCTTTAAAAGTGAGAGTTTCCAGAGATTTGTCGAAAATAATGGAAAGATGCTCCAGGATTAACGTGATCTCTCTGCCGGTTTCCTCTACGGAATATTCAGGAACCGGTATATTTTCTGTATAGATCAGCTCTTCCAAAGAAATAGAGTTCTGTGGACTGAACCGGACACGTACCGAATTGGGGTTCATCGGTATAAGTGAAAGTTCGCCTGCAGGCAGGTTAATGATCACTTCTTTTCCGGTATCTTTGTAGTTACCGGGTGTGCAGGAGGAGTAAAATAAGGATAGACTCCCCGCCAGTATCAGGGCGATTCCCCGGGAGACTCTTTGTATGGTTTCTGATTTCTTTGTCATGGACAGGAATACTATGTGTTCATTACTTGAGGAATCCTATAAAAGCCTGATGGCTAATTTTTGAAGATCTTTTTCATCAGAACTTGTACCGTAGAATAGTTCATACTCTCCGGGAGTAATGTCCATTCTGCGTGTGGTGTTACTATACCATTCAAAGAAAGAGGGTGTCAATTCCAGTACAACCTCTTCGGAGGTTCCGGGTTTCAGATCGATACGGGTAAAGGAACGCAGGGTTCTCACCGGGCCTTCATCATTTAGTTTCTTCACATATACCTGGAGTATTTCGGTTCCCCGGCGTTTTCCGGTGTTCTTTACAGGAATGGTCAGTCTTATATTTTCACCCGTTCTTATTTCAGTATGGCTGGTCCGGGCTTTGCCGATAGAGAAGGTGGTATAACTTAAACCGTGACCAAATGGGAATAGAGGGCTTTCACTCAGGTACCGGTACGTGCGGCCTTTCATATCATACTCTTCAAAATCGGGGAGTTGATCGATGCTTTTATAAAATGTAATGGGGAGTTTTCCTGAAGGATTATAATCACCGAAAAGAACTTCGGCAATGGCTTGTCCACCCGATTGACCGCTGTACCAGGCTTGCAGAATGGCTTCACAGTTTTCGGACTCGGGTACTAATCCTATGGCAGATCCAGAACAGTTCACCAGGATCACTTTTTTCCTGCATCTTTTAAGGCTTTGATACAGCTTCTTTGCGAGGCGGGCAGCTCAATATCGGTCCGGTCTCCTCCTTTGAAGCCTGGTAATTCAATAGGCATCTCTTCTCCTTCCAGTTCACCGGATATACCGCCGGCGAATACAACTACATCTATTCCCCTTAATTTTTTTATCAGTTCGTCATAGTTTACAGGTGACTCTTTCCCTACATTGAAATTCAGGTTAGCGCTGGCAAAGTCGCAGTTTTGTGTAAAGTTTATCCGGATCCTGTACTCTTTATCTTTTTCTACCGGGTAAGGAATACGTTTGGTGACAAAACGCCAGGAGGTGTAATCGGATATAATTTCGTCATTGACTGACAACCGGTAATCACCGATGGATTGTAGTCTGAATACGATCTCACCCGATTCTACAGGTTTAAGAATGGTTTCAAATACTCCAGAGAAATCCCGGAGCTTTACTCCGGGTGCAAACGGATGCTGCCCTGTCGTGGAAAGGCGTATCGGCTGATCATAATGAACAGAAGTAACGGGCGCACCCGCACGCTCTTTATTGTTCCAGAAGGTTGCTTTCATACCTGGTTGGCCTTCTATGGTACATTGGTTAAAGAAGGATTCCAGTATCATATCATCTACCAGATCGCATCCTTTGTCATAAAAAACCTCCTGGTTGCTAAGGGATTTGATACCTTCCAGTATGGTTATCGTCTTAACAGGTGTTCCGTTGTAATTTCCCCACAGGAGGCGGGCATCATCGGCATTGGGTCCAACCACTGCGATCTTCCGGTTTTTCGATAACGGGAGAATATTTCTTTTGTTTTGTAGTAATGTCATGGATTGCCGTGCCATCTCCAGGGCCAATAGCTGATGTTTCCGGCAATTAATGATGCTGTCGGGTATGTTGCCCAGGGTACTATCGCATTATCATCGAAATCTCCCAGGATAAAGCGTTCTGTCAGTAGCCGGAGAACACTTTCGTCAATGTCGGATTCCATGATCAATCCTCTTGACACAGCTTCTACTAATTCGTGATAGGCATATCCGTAACCACATTCGACGTCGGTGCCGGCCAGTACTCCTTTCACCGCTGCATGCAATGCGTCGGAAGATACTTTATGAGAGGTATAAAAATCGGCAATAGCTCCGCAATCAGAGACTACAACGCGATCAAACCCCCATTCATCCCGCAGGATCCGGCGTAATAAATGGCTGCTTCCACAGCAGGGATCGTCATCCTGACGGTGATAAGCACACATAACCTGACTGACATCGGCTTGTTGAACCAATGCTTTAAAGGCAGGCATATGGGTTTCCCAAATATGACGATTGTCCAGATTATTCAGGTTTAAGGTGTGTCTGCTCCACTCCGGCCCCGAATGAATGGCATAATGTTTGGCACAAGCCAGCAACTTCTGATATTTCGCACTTTCAGGACCCTGCAATCCTTTTACAACGGATACGCCCATGTGGGAAGTCAGATAGGGATCTTCTCCATAGGTTTCCTGACCACGCCCCCAACGTGGGTCACGGAAAATGTTTACGTTGGGAGTCCAGACGGACAGGCCATTATCTTTCCTACGTTCGTCACCTTTTCTTTCACGGGAATGAAAGCGTGCCCGTGCTTCATCAGAGACTGCATCGAAAACCTGGTATACCAACTCGTCATTGAAAGAAGCAGCCATCCCGATGGGTTCGGGAAACACGGTTACTTCTCCCTGATTGGTTACTCCGTGCAGGGCTTCGCTCCACCAGGCAAACTTTTTAACGTCTAACCGGGGTACCGCATTGGAGTGATCGCCCATTAAACCTACTTTCTCCTCTAAGGTAAGCCGGGAGAGAAGGTCGGTTGCCCGCTGCCGGGGACCAAGTTCCGGGTTCTGATAAGGTAAAACCTGTGCTTTCAGGGATTGAGCACATAGGAAAGGCATAATGAGTAAAAATAAGTGTTTTTTCATTCGTTGATCCGTTATTTATATGTAGGGATGTAATTTCATCCCGGGCAATTTTGTTTTCCTGAGATTTACCCGCTACAAAAATAACAGTTCGTACTTTTTGAGTATTTAGATTTTGAACAATATACTTTTTATTTCAGACAATAATGGCTGGAAATGCGGATGGAGAGGCTCTTTTTATTGAAAGATACTTCGGCCGAAGTTATATACATGGTTCGGTTTGCTTTTTTGTATATTACTTTTGACCGGCTTTGCTTGCTATGCTGTTTTTCTATAAAAAAACAGCTACAAAGATGGAGTAAAAACTCCGCATCCTTGTAGCTGTTAATTTATTTAATTAAGAAGTTTAGAGAGCTTCTAACTATTAAGGATCAATACCCCGGATTCTGATACTCTCTTTTCTCTTCTAAAGACATAGTCATAGCATCCAGTTGTCCCTGAGGGATCGGACGCAGATAATGATAAGGCTGAATAGTACGTGTTACGGTTACAGGTGTATGATCTCCCTTTTTATCTCCGCAAATTTCATAGGTTGCTGCCACTTCAGCCCACTTCTGGGTACGTACCAGGTCGAACCAGCGGTATCCTTCCCCATAATATTCGCGGGAACGCTCTGCAAGAATATAATAAATATCAATATCAGCCGGAGTAGCCGCTACCATAGCGGCACTGTTATCTACAATTTTCTCTGAATTACCGTTATTATCCCAACGCCATTTTCCGGCACGGGCACGAAGTACATTGACTAGCTCTCTTGCACTGTAACCAGCCTGGGGTGTAGCACCCATTACAACAGCCTCAGCAGCGATCAGGTATAACTCAGAGAACTTGGCAATACTCCAGGGACGTGTAAGTGCTCCATTGGGTTGTCCTAATCCTGAACCATTGTCTGTACGATACGTTCCGATCTTCCAGAGTCCCGGATATACAATACGGCTGATCCCGCGTGGTCCAACTACCCAATCTGCTCTGCCGGGCAATGTTCCTGCACCGATATTACTCTCTCCTGCACCCGAACCATAATCTATGGCAGTTGCCGGCTCTTCATCCAGGAAAGTAAGAATAGCATCTCCGTTGCGTACCGGTAAGCCGTTGGCATTGTATAACGTTTCATCAGTAATTCCCGCTTTTGCCCAGTTGCCCCGGTATGTGGTAACAAAAGTCCCATCGTAGCGGGAATCATTCGTCTTATCAGCAAAAGTTCCGGTTATGGCATCAATCGTCGGAGCTATACGTGTCCACGGACGTCCTCCCCATTGTGCAGCTTCCCGGTCTACAGAAGTAACATCATAAGTACTGCCGTCTGTGGAACTTCTTATTTCCGTATAATTCCACGTTGCGAACCAGGAGGCAAAGCTTTCCGGGGCACCACCGTTACTGTATGACAAACTTGCCTGGTTATAATATTCATCTTCACAATGGTCGCTATACAATACAATTTCGCTGTTACGGTCGTTACTTCCTACGTTTACATCGTAAAAAGTAGGTTGTAATCCAAAAGGTCCCGGGTTATTGATCGCCTCAAGAGACACATTATATGCCTGCTGGAAATACCACGCTGCATTCTGACCGTCAGGGTCCGTACGCGGTGTTTCTGGATACGTCGGAATGTTACCCGGATTCTGTAACCACCAGCCATACGTAAGGTAAGCCTTGGCCAGGAAAAGCCGTGCGGCAGTTTTGGTTAGCCCCCCCCTTGTCACACGTCCCGTTTCAGGCAGATCTGCTATAGCCGTTTTTAAATCAGGAAAAATAGCTCTGGTGTAGACTTTCGGTACAGTATTACGCACCGATTCGCGGGAAGGAGTGATATTGAACATTAACTCTCCCGAACCCAGATCCAGCGGTACGCCCCCAAAGTTCTGTACCAGCATAAAATAATCCCAGGCACGAAAAAAACGAGCTTCTGCCACTAATGCGTCTGTTAAATTTACTGCCTCCGCATTTTCAATAATCCCACTGGCCATATTGATGTTTGAATAGGCAGCGTTCCATAAAGCATCCGAACGACTGCTTGATGGGGTCAGAGAACCCATTCCCGACATATCCGTATCGTGGAAATTATTATCTGCACTCTGGGCATAGGTAGACTCGTCCGTACCGTTCTGACAGGCTGCATAATAATACTGCCCGAAGATATAGCGGGTATGTGCATACAGGGAAGTCAATCCCCCCCTGAATTCCCTCTTCCGTCTGAAAATATCCCGGCTCATATACATGACGGGGTGTTTCATCCAGTAAATCACCGCATGCGGTAAGTAGTAACGATACTATTACTATTCCTGATAGATTTGATTTTATATTTCTCATATACTTATTTGTGATGGTTAAAACGATAGGTTCAATCCGAAAATAAAATTACGTGTAGAGGGTACATTCGTACCCACTGTCAGCATAGTCGACTCATTGTAGGGCAAGCTTGTTGTGATAGCAGCATTCTCATCACCGTAAGAGTTGGTTACCGGGTCTAAACCGGTTTCCTTATTAAAGGGTGAAAAGAGAACGAAAGCGTTCTGAACCGTAAAGTACAGACGTGCTCTGCCAACTCCCCGTTCATTGATCCATTTCATATTGTCAAAGTTATATCCCAATGTAATAGAACCCACCTTAAAATAGGATGCATCGAAATATCCCAGTGTACTACCATATTTCGGATTATCTCCACTCATAGCACCTCCGGGTTTGAGATATTTAGCGCCTGTATTTTCAGGTGTCCAATAATCTACCTTCACATTTCCGCGTCTTCCCGAAAGCATATTCAGGTAACCGTTGGAAGCATGTAACGAACTTACTAAAAGCCCCCCCCGTGCTGGAACGTACCGATAATATTTAAATCCCAGCCTTTATAGCCAACCCGTGTGTTAAAACCGCCTTGCCATTTCGGGTCTGCATTCATGATCTGTCTATCTTCGGCACCAATTCGTCTCACAGGCACACCGTTCTCATCGTAGTCTCCGGAATATTTTACTTTGATCATACCTATGTTACTGCCATCCGGCTCCAGAATATCAAAATAAGGATCATTTTCCTGCCACAATCCTATTCTTTTATAATCATAGACAGAATTTATTGATTCGCCTACAAACCATGCATTCGATTCATCTTTTTCCTGACCGGTAGCCAGTTCGGTGATCTTATTCCGGTTGGCATACAAGTTAATACCCATATCCCAGGTCCAGCCATTTACGTTATCAAGAATGGTGCCATTGATGGAGAATTCAACCCCTGTGTTCTTTACTTTACCTATATTGGCATAATAACCACCTACACCTGCGGAAGAGGGGAGGTTTACCTATTGAATAACATCGTTTGTAATACCGGTATACCATTCCAGTGTTCCCGAGAGACGGTTATTTAATACAGAGAAATCCACACCGACGTTCCAGGTTCTGGAGAATTCCCAGCCCAGGTCTTTATTGGGAGTTTCAGAAACGTAGTAACCAGTAGAGAACTGACCACCGAAGTTATACGGACGAATTCCCAGACGCCCCTGTGTGGCATACGGACGAACAGCCTGATTGGAGGTGATCCCCCATCCTACACGAAGTTTCAATTCATCCAGCCACTGGCCGGTGTTTTCCATAAAGCTTTCTCTGGCAATATTCCATCCGCCCGAAAATGCAGCGTAATCAATCCATTTATGTCCCGGGGCCAGGCGCGAAGAGCCGTCACGGCGATACGAAGCCAGGAACATGTAACGGCTGTCATAATCGTACATGGCACGGGCCATATAAGATTTTAAACCTGTTACTTCATAGTGCTGATTGTTCGGGTTTACCGTAATTTTATCAGCGGGTGCCTGTCCGAGGTTCCAGAACTGAAAATGATCAGACGGGATATCGGTTGCCGTAACATACGAGCGGTCATAATGAGTCTGCTCGGCAGCATACAAGGCATTGGCAGTAAGGTGGTGTTTATCGAAGAACCTTTCGTAAGTGATCAGGTTCTCCACCGTCCAGTTGGTAGTAAGTGATTTATCGAGCGAGGCCGAAGAGGCTGCTGTAGGAGTATCGCTGAATACACCCATTCCCGTATAAGTCCCCCGCTGCGTAGAACGTAGGTTCAAACCCAGCGTAACCCGGTAGCTCAATCCTTCTACACCCGGTATTTTCAATTCTCCGAACATGGAGTTGTACGAACCAATCCCCCGTTGCTTGTCTGCCCATTTATCATCCAATGCCTTTACAGCATCTCTTGAATAGGCCTAGTAGTTGTCCGCTATAGATCTGACAATCGGTTTCCAGCTTCCATCCTCATTCCATGGATCAATCAGCGGAGAGAGTGCCAGGGAGTTATACATGCCCAGGTTTTGTCCGTTGGTTACATTATAATTGTTATCGGTAGTAAGTCCAAACCGCATATATTTACCGATCTGTTGGTCTAAGCTTGCTCGTAATGTGATACGCGAATAGTCCTGATCCGGCAATAACGATTCATCTTTTATATACCCCATCCCAAAATTATAACTACTTTTGTCCGTACCTCCAGTAATGCCTACATTGTGATTCATGGTCATGGCAGTACTGAACATCAAATCCTGCCAATCGGTATTTACACCCAGCCTTTCGTCGCTACCCATAGTCGGTAATATCTCTCCGGTCTCCAGTATCTCTGCATACACACCTGCATCTTTACGCAGTTGGTATAATTCATCTCCATTCATCATCGGATACCGTGAATAGAGTGTCTTGAATCCAAGATATCCATCGTAGGTCACTTTGGCTTTCTGTCCTTTAGAACCTTTGTTGGTTGTTACAATGATAACCCCGTTAGCACCGCGGGAGCCGTAAATAGAGGTAGCCGAAGCATCCTTTAAGATGTCTATGTTCTTAATATCATTCGGGTTGATATCTCCCAGGTTACCGGCAAAAGGAATTCCGTCCAGTACCACAAGCGGATCGTTACTACCTGTGAGTGAACGGGTACCGCGAATATGTATCTGCATATCCGCTCCCGGTTTTGAACTGCTTTGTTGAATATTTACCCCTGCTATACGTCCTGCCAGGGCGCTTGTCACATTTCCGGTTTGTACCTCTTGTAATGTGTTTCCCTGCATAGAGGATACAGAACCCGTTACTGCTTCACGACGCTGGGTACCGTAACCAATTACTACTACTTCGCTCAGGAGTTGGGTGTCGTCAGTCATGGTTATGGTGATCCGGGCCCGTCCATTCACCTGAATAGTCTGGGACTGATAACCGACATAAGAAACAGTAATACTTGATTGGGGTGATACATTTAAGGAAAAGTTCCCGTCCAGATCTGTAATAGTTCCGTTACCGGCAGAGCCCTCTTCTATAATACTGGCTCCGATAACCGGTTCTCCACCGGAATCGACAATAACGCCTGTAAGATTTATTGTCTGTGCAATCCCCCATAAGGATATAAGACAAAAGAGAAAAAACAGACCAATGGGCCTAAAAAACGGTTGGTGTTCTTCATGAAATCATTCAATTTGATTAATAATACAAAGTTTAATTTTGTTTTTAAATTCTTATTTGTAAAATTATAAGTTTAATTTTTGTTTCATGCAGATGCTTGTTACATGTTCTTTGTGGGCGGTTACATTGGTTTTTGTGCCTGTTACATTTTGTGTTCAGCCGGTTACATATTCTATATTTAACTCTTTTCTATGTAAC
>JAJQBG010000236.1 GCA_021203405.1 Bacteroides sp. | reverse complement strand
AATAAAGATAATAGAAACATATTCCAATACGATCCGATCATGAGCAATCGTTTTATCTTATCAGCTCTTCTGTTTTTTGTCGTTCATTCCCTTTATGCTCAGTTAAGCATAGAAGAGTGTTACGTAAAAGCAGAAGCCAACTATCCGCTTATCAGGCAATACGATCTGATAGAGAGAACCAGGGACTACAATCTCTCCAATGCGTTCAAAGGCTATCTGCCCCAATTCCAGCTATCTGCCAAAGCTACCTACCAGTCGGAAGTAACCCAACTCCCCTTCGATTCGGAGCAATTCTCATCCATTATGCCCGGAGTCACTATCCCCACGATGGGTAAAGACCAGTACAGTGCCACCTTAGACCTGAACCAGAACATCTGGGACGGAGGCACTATAAAGGCTCAGCAAGAGAACATCCGTGCCCAGGCAGAAGTAGATAAAAGTAACCTGGAAGTGACTCTCTACCCCATCCGCAGCAGGGTCAATCAACTCTTTTTCGGTATTCTGTTACAGGATGAAATGCTCAACCAGAATACCCTCTACCAGGAAGAGTTACAACGAAACTATACACAGATCTCCGCCTATATGGAGAATGGGTTAGTCAACCAGGCCGATCTGGATGCAGTCCAGGTAGAACAACTTCAGGCCGTTCAAAACCGCATCACCTCTGTTTATACCAGAAAAGCCTATCTGGAAATGCTCTCCGCGCTGATCGGCGAAAAGATCGACGAAGATACGCCGCTTCTCAAACCCGATACAGACCCCCTCTATCCCTTTAGGATCCAACGACCCGAACTCTCCTTGTACCAGGCCCAGATAAACCAGGCAGAAGCCCGTAAAAAAGATATCACCGCAGGAGTGATGCCCAAAATAGGAGTTTTTGTTACAGGAGGTTACGGTAAACCCGGACTGAATATGTTCGAAGACAAATTCTCTGCCTATTACCTGGCCGGAGCTAACCTGAGCTGGAACATCAGTAATTTCTATACCCGGAAAAATAACCTCCGTACCGTAGAGCTTAACAAGGCCATGATACAGACCCAGATGGATACCTTCCTGTTCAACACCAACCTGGATATCACCCAGAACAACAGTGAGATCCAAAAATACAGGGAAATCGTAGAGAGCGATAACGAGATCATCCGGCTGCGCAATTCCGTCAAACGCTCTGCAGAAGCCAAACTTGCCAACGGAACCCTCTCTGTACTCGACCTGATGAAAGAGGTCAATGCCGAGCAAACCGCTATCCAGGATAAGATCCTGCATGAGATCGAATTCATACAAGCCGTTTATAACCTGAAATATAGTACAAACAATTAAGAAATAACCAGATGAAAGCATTTAACTATCTCATAGTAACAATCTTTATATCAGGACTCTATGCCTGCCATAAAAAAGGACTCGAATACGATGCCTCAGGCATCTTTGAAACCACAGAAGTGATCGTATTCGCCCAGGCCAACGGAGAAATCCTCCGGTTAGATATTCAGGAAGGCGATTTGCTCGAAGCCAACCAGCCGGTCGGCCTGATAGATACCATCCAACTCTTCCTGCAAAAAAAACAACTACAGGCCAGTATAGGAAGTGTGCAGAACAGAAAGAGCACTCCCTCTACTCAAATAGCCTCCCTGCAACAACAAATTGAGACCCAGCGTACCGAGCAACGCCGTTACCAGAATCTCATCGCCCTGAATGCAGCGAATCAAAAGCAACTGGATGATATTAACGCCCAGATACAGCTTCTGGAAAAAGAGCTGGCTGCCCAATACGAGACCATCCGCAACAACAACAGCAGCCTTACAGACGAAAGCCTCTCTCTCCAGGCCCAGATAGACCAGTTGGAAGATCAGATCCGGAAATCTATTATCACCGCTCCCTCCCGGGGAACCGTCCTGGCTAAATATGCCGAACCCGGCGAACTCGCCTCACAAGGCAGGGCACTCTTCAAAATAGCAGATATTCAGATCATGTACCTGAGAGCTTATATCACATCCAGCCAACTCACTTCGCTGAAGATCGGGGATACCGTACAGGTATATGCCGATATGGGAGAATCCCAGCGAAGAGAATACACAGGCCGCATTACCTGGGTATCCGATAAAGCCGAATTTACCCCTAAAACCATTCAGACCCGTGACGAAAGAGCCAATCTGGTATATGCCGTTAAAATAGAAGTACAGAACGACGGCTATATCAAGAAAGGAATGTACGGAGAGGTTAAATTCTGATCCTTTTTCCCGATATCAACCCTAATATCCGAAAAGAATGAATGCGGTTTCAGCAAAAAATATAACCAAAAAGTACGATAAGATCACTGCACTCGATACCGTCAGTTTTGAGGCCGGCAGTGGAGAGATCTTCGGTATCATCGGTCCCGACGGAGCAGGCAAAACCACCCTGTTCCGTATTTTAACCACCTTGTTGTTGGCCGACAGCGGAGAGGCCACTGTGGACGGACATGATGTGGTAAAAGATTATAAACAGATCAGGCAAACCATCGGATATATGCCCGGCAGATTCTCCCTGTACCAGGACCTGACAGTAGAAGAGAACCTCAATTTCTTTGCTACCATCTTTCATACAACCGTCCGGGAGAATTATAACCTGATCAAAGATATCTACCAGCAGATCGAACCCTTTAAGACCCGGAAAGCCGGCAAACTCTCGGGAGGGATGAAGCAAAAGCTCGCTCTATGCTGTGCCCTAATCCATAAACCCACCGTACTCTTCCTGGACGAACCCACTACCGGGGTCGATCCTGTATCCAGGAAAGAGTTCTGGGAGATGCTTAAAAAGCTCAAAGAACAAAACATCTCCATCCTGGTATCTACCCCCTATATGGACGAAGCCTCCCTATGCGACCGCATTGCATTCATCCAGGAAGGAAAATTCCTGGAGATCGATACACCCGCCGCTATCATTGCCGGGTTCGGTGAAAAACTATGGGCCGCAGAAGTCGGTGATATGTATAAACTCCTGCTCGACTTACGCAGCAATCCGCATATTAAAAGCTGTTTTACTTTCGGAGAGAATCACCACATCACAGTCGATGATACCCTGACCATCGAAGAGCTCAAAGAATACTTAACCCAAAAAGGCAATACCCAGGTAGAGATACACCCCATAGAACCTACCATTGAAGATTGCTTTATGAAAATAACCGAACAGCAACACCATGGATGAGATCGTTATCAGTGCAGATCAGTTAACCAAAAAATTTGGCAGCTTTACCGCAGTAGACCATATCACCTTTCAGGTCAACCAGGGAGAGATATTCGGCTTCCTGGGTGCCAACGGAGCCGGTAAAACCACTGCCATGCGTATGCTTTGCGGACTAAGCCTCCCCACCTCGGGCAGTGGCAAGGTCGCCGGGTTCGACATCGCCCGGGAGCAGGAAAAGATAAAGGCCAGTATCGGATATATGAGCCAGAAGTTCTCCCTCTATGAAAACCTCAAAGTGTGGGAGAATATACGACTTTTCGGAGGCATATACGGCATGAAAGAGAAAGAGATAGCCACCAAAACAGATCAGATACTCGCCCACCTGGGATTTACGGCCAAAAAAAAACCCCACGTACCCCATCACCCGTTAGGATGGAAACAAAAACTCGCTTTCTCCGTCTCCATCTTCCACTCTCCCAAAATTGTTTTCCTGGACGAACCTACCGGAGGCGTCGACCCCGCTGCCCGCCGGCAGTTCTGGGAGATGATATACGAAGCCGTAAAAGAGGGTATCACCATCTTTGTTACTACCCATTACATGGACGAAGCCGAATATTGCGACCATGTCACTATTATGGTAGACGGCAG
>JAJQBG010000239.1 GCA_021203405.1 Bacteroides sp. | reverse complement strand
AACCCAGGACCCCATCCTTAAAAGGGATGTGCTCTACCTGCTGAGCTAGCGAATCCAACCTTATTGCCGTTAAGCGAGTGCAAAGGTAGAACTATTTTTTTATCTCCAAAGGAATTCACTACTTTTTGTTATCTTTGCCCTGCGATATAGAAATACACATTATATATAATATGGCAGACGATAAAAAGATTATTTTTTCAATGGTGGGAGTTAGTAAATCCTTCCAGCCCAACAAACAAGTATTGAAAGATATCTATCTATCCTTCTTCTACGGAGCAAAGATTGGTATCATCGGTCTTAACGGATCAGGTAAATCAACTCTTCTGAAGATTATCGCCGGTCTGGAGAAATCCTATCAGGGAGAAGTGGTATTCTCTCCCGGTTATTCCGTAGGTTATCTCTCGCAGGAGCCCCAGCTTGATAACACTAAAACAGTCAAAGAGATTGTGATGGAAGGCGTACAACCCATTGTAGATGCCCTGGCCGAATATGAAGAGATCAACCTTAAATTCGGCGAACCCGAATATTACGAAGATCCCGATAAAATGGATAAACTCTTCGCCCGCCAGGCAGAATTGCAGGATATTATCGATGCAACCGATGCCTGGAACTTAGACAGCAAACTCGAAAGAGCCATGGATGCCCTGCGCTGTCCTCCCGAAGACCAATCCGTAGCCCATCTCTCCGGAGGAGAACGCCGCCGCGTAGCCCTATGCCGTCTTCTCTTACAGAAACCCGATATTCTGTTGCTGGACGAACCTACCAACCATCTCGATGCAGAATCCATCGACTGGTTAGAACAGCACCTTCAGCAATACGAAGGAACCGTTATTGCCGTAACCCACGACCGTTACTTCCTCGACCATGTAGCCGGCTGGATCCTGGAGCTCGACCGTGGCGAAGGAATTCCCTGGAAAGGAAACTACTCCTCCTGGCTGGACCAGAAAACTAAACGGATGGAGATGGAAGAGAAAACAGCCAGTAAACGACGTAAAACTCTTGAACGCGAGTTAGAGTGGGTACGCATGGCCCCCAAAGCCCGTCAGGCCAAAGGAAAAGCCCGTCTGAACTCATACGACAGACTGCTGAACGAAGACCAGAAAGAGAAAGAAGAAAAACTGGAGATCTATATTCCCAACGGTCCCCGCCTGGGTAACAAGGTTATCGAATCCATCGGTGTAGCCAAAGCCTACGGTGAAAAACTACTCTTCGACAACCTTAACTTTATGCTTCCTCCCAACAGTATAGTAGGAGTGATTGGACCCAACGGTGCCGGTAAAACCACCCTGTTCCGCCTTATTATGGGACTTGAGACCGTAGACAAAGGAACATTCGATGTAGGAGAAACCGTAAAAATAGCCTACGTAGACCAGCAGCACAAAGATATTGATCCCAATAAAAGTGTATACCAGGTGATTTCCGGCGGGAACGACCTGATCCGTATGGGAGGCCGCGATATCAATGCCCGTGCCTACCTCTCCCGTTTTAACTTCTCCGGTTCCGATCAGGAAAAACTCTGTGGAGTACTCTCCGGAGGAGAACGTAACCGTCTGCACCTCGCTATGGCACTCAAAGAAGAAGGTAACGTACTACTTCTGGACGAACCGACCAACGATATTGATGTGAACACCCTCCGTGCCCTTGAAGAAGGTCTTGAGCAGTTTGCCGGATGTGCCGTTGTTATCTCGCACGACCGTTGGTTCCTCGACCGTATCTGTACCCATATCCTTGCCTTCGAAGGCAACTCCGAAGTATTCTACTTCGAAGGATCCTACTCTGAGTATGAAGAGAATAAGCTGAAACGGCTCGGACAGGAAGAACCCAAGCGGATACGTTACCGCAAATTAATGGATAACTAAATACAAATTAACAAAAGATAGGCCCTGGAAGCAATTCCAGGGCCTATCTTTTATAATTGTTCATCCGTTTTTATGTTTTGAAACATTAAAAAATGTCTTTGAATTGTAACAACCATATTGCAAATAATGTCTACCTTTATACGACATTTGCAATGTAAAATATAACAAATTTTAATTAACAAAATCTTATTTAACCCAGGAAATTATGAGAAAGAATCTAATTCATTTCCTCGTACTAACCTTAATGACAGTCTTTTACGCTACGGCTGCCGTAGCACAGAATACCATTACAGGTACAGTGGTTGATGCCGATAACGACGAGCCGTTAATCGGGGCATCGGTAGTGATAAGCGGAACCACCCAGGGTACTGTAACAGATCTCGATGGTAATTTTACCATTACTACTTCGTCTACAAATGTGACACTACAAATTACTTACATTGGTTATAAAGACCTTGATTACAAAGTATCACGCTTTGGGAATGTCGGAGTTATTAAATTGCAAGCGGATGCTCTTTTATTAAGAGATGTGATTGTAACATCTTCGGTAGCAGTTGTACGTAAAACTCCAGTAGCTGTTTCTACACTTGATCCGGCTTTTATTGAAGAAAATCTGGGTACTCAGGAGTTTCCGGAACTTCTAAAATCGACTCCGGGTGTATATACTATAAAAAATGGTGGTGGATATGGAGACTCTGAAATTATGATGCGTGGATTTAAGAGTGAAAATCTTGCGGTAATGATCAATGGAGTACCTGTAAATGATATGGAATGGGGAGGTGTTTATTGGAGTAACTGGGCTGGTTTAAGTGATGTTACTCGTAGTATGCAGACTCAACGTGGATTAGGTGCTTCTAAAGTATCGGGTCCTTCCGTAGGAGGGTCTATCAATATTGTTACTCGTAGTATTGATGCTCAAAAAGGCGGAACAGTTTCTTATACTATGGGAGAAAATGGGGAAAATAAAATTTTATTCTCTGTGTCGACCGGGTTGAATGATAAAGGTTGGGCTTTGACTTTATTAGGAGGTCGTAATTGGGGAGATGGATATATTCAAGGCACTGAATTTGATGGATATACCTATTTTGTAAATATAGCAAAGCGAATTAATGACAATCACCAGCTGTCATTTACTGGTTTTGGTAATTCCCAGATACATGACCAGCGTAGTGCTTACGATGGTTTAAGTATTCAAGGATGGCAAGAAGTTGCAAAATGGATGCCAGATGGTCAGCAATATCGTTATAATCCAACTTATGGATTTGGTAAAAATGCAGAGCGTAAAACTGCTAATAAAAATAAATATCATAAACCTCAGTTATCATTAAACCATATTTGGGAAATAGATGCTACTTCTTCTTTAAGTACAGCATTGTATGTTTCCATTGGTGATGGCTGGGGACATAGAGGAGAATATAATGATAGTTCTTTAAGTAGTGCATGGTATGGTGCTTCTAATGGTGTTTTGAATACTGAATTCCGTAACGCTGATGGCACAATGGCATATGATAAGATGCAGGATATAAACGAACAAAGTGATAGTGGTTCAAAATTAGTGTTATCCAGAAATAAGAATCAGCATAAATGGTATGGTCTTCTTTCTACCTACACTAAGCAGCTAAATGATAACTTTAATTTCTATGCTGGCATAGATGGAAGGTATTATATTGGTACTCATACTGCTGAAATTACTGATTTAATGAATGGAGACTATTACATGGATACTCGTTACCGTGTAAACGTAAGTGCTGAAAATAATAAAGCTGCGGCAAATCCGGATTTTATGTATGAAAAATTAACAATTGGGGATGTTGTATATCGAGATTATGATGGACATGTATTACAGGGAGGAGTATTTGGTCAACTTGAGTATGAGTTTGATAAATTAAATACGTTTGTAGCTGGATCTGTCAGTAATACAACGCAATGGAGATATGATAGATTTTATTATGATAAAGAGCATGCTAGATC
>JAJQBG010000220.1 GCA_021203405.1 Bacteroides sp. | reverse complement strand
ATAAGATTCTGGAACAAACAAAATAAATATTCAAAAATAAAATGTAAGTCCCTGATCAAATAAGATCAGGGATTTTTTTATGCCTACACTTGTCAATTCTTTATTTGGAACGTCGCAGTATGACGGTATCTCACTTTACCTTTGTAATAAGTAATAATTAATTGCAATTAAATTACCACTTCACCTCACAAATGAGGAAAACGATTTTTAAAAAAACACCGTCAGAAATAGTTCTGCGGCGAATTTACTAATTTAATAAATAAATATTATGGGAATTCTTTATGACAAAAAAGAGTTTGTCCTGAGTTTCAAGGATGACAAACCAACGATGTATCGCATCGCACCGATCAAACAACCGCAGGTTCCGTTTGAAAAACTGCTGGACGAGGTTTCCAGCTCCTGCGGGGTGGGCAGGGCACAGGTGAAAGCCAGTGTAGAGACCTTGCTGGATCGTATGACGCTGTTTATGGAGTACGGCATGTCGGTGAGGCTGGGCGATTTCGGGAGTTTCAAACCGACCATTCATGTGAAGTCGCAAACCAGCGTGGAAGATCTGGGAGCAGACAATGTGAAACGGAAAAAGATCCTGTTCCGTCCGGGAAAAAGGTTTAAGAACATGTTGGACGGTCTGACGGTCACTGCATTGGATGGTTCTATCCGGAAATCACCGGATAATGACGAAGATGATTCTCTTGAGATTTTAAGTGGTGGTGATCGCGGTATTTTGGACTGATCACTGACCACTGATTGCTAACCTTAAATCCCCTGACTTATTCTTTGTGATAGGCAGGGGAGTTTTTGTAGGGGAATGAATGGATAGGTATTGTCGTCTATTTATGCCGGGTAATTGGGCGAAGGCTTTATTCAGCCTGGCGTACGGCTTCCACACGAACGTTTTTACATAAGTTTTTTAGAAGGTATGCGATTTATTTTAAATGGGCTGAAAGCTCTTGTAAGGGGGAATGTTACTTCCTTAGGGTTTACACGACGCGTTATTCAAAGCGCCTCGTAGAGGTACTATGTTTGGATGTCTCAGCATGCTCCGGGTCAATGTGTTTGTCAATATATAAATAGCTGCGTTACATAGCACCCCTACGGGGCGCAGCTAATGTCTCTCTTTTGGACCCCGCGCTTCCGCACGGGACTATGAACATATCACCGCTACGCGGCTGGTATGCTTATGGTTTGTTGATTAGTAGTTTTCTGTTTAATATCCTGGTTTTCACCCCTTATCAGGGGTGAAGAGCCATGCGGATCAATTATAGACCATAGCGATCATAGACTTTTCTGGTTTTACTCTGCCGGCTACCCCTTAACATGGATAAAGAACCACGCGGGGCAATTCCAGACCTTAACCTCACAGCTATAACCCACGGTTCAACCTCCGTGGGCTATGCTGGCAGCTGCCCCTTCCGGGACGAGAAAACAAGCTGAAAAAAGCTGAAACACAGAGTTTCAAAACAACAAACATGTAATCTATCAACAAACATATCATCTATCTACTACCTGTTAAAACTACTCTCTCCCCTTAATACTCTCTATCCAGCACTTCACTGTTTAGTTTCTCATACAGGGTAGGAGCAATCGCAAAACGTCCGATCTCTGCCTCTGTAGGAAGTCTCTTCCGGTACTCATCTCTGAACAAACCGATCTTTTTAAAGGGTATCGGCTTGAACCCGGGAAGTTTTTTATAGATAACCGAACTTTTCTTTAACTCCATGTTCAATCCTTCCATATCTGCAAAACCCGGATCGCCCGTGAGCGTGATATTGGTATGTTGCAACGTATCCGAATGCACGATGGTCTTACCACCCGGAGTCATTTCCCGGTAAAAATAGTCCTTGCGCGCGCAGTCAATAGCAATATTGTTTTCCAGCACCGAAGGCAATCCCCAGTAGAATTCATACCCCACGTTGCAGGCAATAGCTATGTTGTTGCTACAGTGCAAACGGGCAGGGTTTTCTGCCTGCGAACCTATTTTATAGAGGAATCCCGTGCCACGTCCTCCCTGGCGGCTCTTCAGGTAAACGATGTTTCCATAGAGGGTTATATCCCGTTGGTCGTAATCGAAATAGATCCCATCTCCCTCTTCTGTGCTATGGATAAAATTGTAACGGAACAGTAAATTTGCCATGTGTTCCGATCTGGAATAACTGTAAAAAGCTCCCAGGTCGTCGGAAACCCGGCAATAGTCAAAAATCTCATTGTATTCGAAGACCGAATCGAAACTGCCGAACAGGATGCCCCCGTGCGGCGTACCGTGGATCAGGTTATGGGCAATATACATACCCACTGCCGGACGTGAAACATTCATGGCCCGGTAGCCGCTATTGATGGCCGGAGTATAGATACGGTTCACCTGCGAGAAGTTATAAATGTGGTTATTGACCACCCGGTGTCCGGCAGCAACGCGCGGTTCACTGGTTTCATCTCCTCCCTGTAGCCATACACCGCCACCACCCAGGTTATACATATCGTTACTGAGCACCTGGTGATCCGTTCCTCCATCTATTTTGACGCAGTAGTCCAGTACATTCCGCATCACACATCCGGCAATGTGGTTTTGGTTGCCACCCAGGATCTCCACACAGGGGCCCAGGTTTTCTTCCATCTGTATTCCCCGGATCGTAACCCCTGAAGCGTTTTCCAACAGGAAAAAAGGAGTTTGGTGGTCCGACACCCGTATCTCTGTAAGGTCCACGTCTTCCGGCGGGTAGAAATAGAGTTTCCGGTTTGCAAAGTCCAGGCACCATTCTCCCGGCATATCCAGCTCTTCGGGCACATTGAGCAGCCAGTATTTTTCTTTCCCGTTCCCATAGGGGCGGGTGTATTTGTTGCCGATCCCTCCGGCAACAGGCTTAGACAATACGATAGCCTGCATGACCGTATCAATTTTCTCGATCCTTACCGCTTCGTTCTGCCACGGGATCCGCCAGTAGCCCTTTAGCCAGGCACCGTTCCGCACTGCTTCCATCCAGTGAGCCGTACGGGGGTCGCTATACTGGAAAATTCCCCGCCGGGGTGGTTGGGTCTCTTTGGCACCCTCCGCGTAAAAATCTCTCCAGCTTCCCCCTTCTGTTTCCTGTCCTCCTCCATTGATAAGCACCCACTTCATAGACATATATCCCTGATTGGGGTAGCGGGATAGCGGCATGCGCCGTTCTCCACAGAAGAGTTCAATGATCCCTCCATGATCGTTATAGAGATCCGGAAGCGGTTTTATGTGTTCCGCTCCCAGTTTGTCAAAACTGATCTCGTAGATCCGGTCTCTGACCTGGGGTTGTAACCGGTTCAGTACCGACTCCTGCGTGATCTTATCAAACGACCGGAACGGAACAGGCAGAGAGCCCCGGATAACGGCCTTGCCATCTTTGCAGGCTCTTATGGTCAGTGATTTACCTGCTGTTTCTGCAATGTGCACAGGTTGATAGACGTAGTAGATACCCTCCTGTAACCAGATGGTGTGTTTTCCTTTTCTTGCGTCTGCCTGTACCCGCTGCACAGCATATTCAATGGTTTCAAACGGTTTCTCCCGGGTGCCCGGGTTCTGGTTGCTTCCCCGGGGATTTACATACCACTCTGCCGAAAATAGATAGAGGCTGAAGAAAAGCCCCAGGATGCACATCCCATATTTTTTCATTTTCATCGGTTTTTTTGTTATTGTCAGGAATACTTTCCGGAATTTCTTACTAATACGCTGCTCATAGCCAAAAGGCGTGTATCTGTGTTATTTGATCGTCAGGATAACCGGTTCGGCCATATTGTTGCCATATTCATCCGTCAGATACTGTGTTAAAATCCAAATTTATGTTCGATTATTTTTGTTGATTTT
>JAJQBG010000072.1 GCA_021203405.1 Bacteroides sp. | reverse complement strand
CAACAAAAATAATCGAACATAAATTTGGATTTTAACACAGTATCTGATGGCTATGGATAGATAGGCAGTACACCTGGTCGTATCCATCTTCTATGGATTGTTTGATACTGTTTTCTAGCTCGGCAAGGCTGGAAGCCTTTTTTCCCAGCTCTTTGGGCAACAGAGTAAAAGGAGATAAACCCCGCAGGGATTCTATATAATATTTTTCGGTGATCCCCTCTCCGATAACTGCTATGGCCTTTCTCATTCTTCATCGCTGGTTAAATAGGTGTTACCCAGCAGGGGTTTAGCTCCCAGTTTCCCTATTCTGTAGGCATTCATCAAGGACACATTTTTATGAATACCCATATCGGAGGCCCTGTAAAGAGTCGTAGAGCAGGTTTTACGATCTTTCTCTGTAAACCAGATCATATCTCTTCGAATTAACCACTCCTCGCCCAACAGCTGTTGATTATGAGTAGTAAATATAAGCTGTGAGGGAACAGAAGTATGCAGAAAGGTTTCCAGAAAATGGAGCAGAGGGTCGTAGTGCAAACTCTCTTCCAGTTCATCTTCCAGAGATACACACATTCCGTTTTTTAAATCAAAAAGTAACCTGGCCAGGCGGAAGTAAGCTTTGGTGCCTGCCGACTGGTTCTCAAAGTTTATAAAGAATCTCTCCTTACCCGAATGATGAGTAAACAGGATTTGTTTTTTGGTTAGCTGCTGTACGATCAGGTCTGGTAACTTTTGATATTTTAGTAACTGATGCAGTTTTTCCGATATCGGAGGATCGATGGTCTGGAAGTCTGAAATATTGAAATCTGCTTTATTTAATAATTCAAGAATTGTTTTTTTTGAGAGCCGGATTCCTTGCTGCTTGTTCTGCTATTTCACTTCCATCTTCGTATATGCCCCATTCATGCACGTAATTCTTTATCCACTCATACAGATCGCTCATAACCGGGGGAACATCAATATTCTTTTTATTAAGCGTTGAGAGCAAGGTATGATTGGGCAGCGTATCTTTTATCAGTTCATCCCGCTGTTTTGCCCTGATTCCCAGTGTAGAACCAAAATTAACCGGTTTTCCTTTTTCTCTTTCGTACATCAGGGAAAAGACATCTTTGTCGCTACTGTACATCATTTTTCGTAAAGAACCGATGTTTCATCATACCTTAATTCGTACCCGAATTTTCGGCCGTTCGCCCAAAAAAATGATATGAAAAGTGGTAGGTTCCCCTCTTCTTAATTGAAAAGGAGTGTATACAGCTATTTTATTGTCTTCCTGGTAGCTTGAAGAAAACAACATATACCATACAGCCTGCATAGCGGATAACAGGTTGCTTTTTCCCGATGCGTTGGCACCGTAAATCAGGGAGAGCCGCAGTAACCTTACCCCCCCCGGGTTTTGTTTCCCAGGTTAATTCGTCGATGGCCTTTTTATCGGTAGTAGCTACAAAAGAGATTGTTTCTTTATCTCTGAAAGATAAACAATTCTCCACTGAAAACTCTTGAATCATAAGATTAAGTGTTTAAAACGTAAATATTCTACAAAAATAATGCTTATTTTGATAAATGGTTCTTTTGTTATCAAACTTTATAGGTTGGGGGAAATTATATCCTGTTCCCGTCGGCTTCCCAGTGGGTGGATGCTTCAGGGGGCTTCATAGCCCCTACACGGTACAGAAGCGGCTGTGAAGCCGGCGACAACAAGCGGTAACAATAACCGTGCAACCGAGAGTATGCAGCCAGCAACAATTTCGTTCATCTGGTTATGTCGGAAGATTTTTTAAGCTGTGAAACAGCGATAGAATCTAGCCCAGTACGGAAGTGCTGGGCATCAGAGTGGTAGGTCTTGGAGTGCTGAGGGCACGACGCAAATCTACCGGCGGGGGTTCGGCCGTCCTTACAGGACTTAAAATACTGATATATAACAACCCGGCACTTCCGTACCGGGCTAGAATCGGTATGGCCTTCAACCCATCCAACTATAGGTAAAGATAGTTCTTTTCGTTCATCGGGAGAACAACTCCCTATCAGTAAGAAAGAGGGTAAATATATCAAAAGCAAGTTAATCTATCAGTTTGTCATGCTGAACTGAAGTGAAGCATCTGTTTGGGCGGGATAAAGATCCTTCGTTTCACTACCAATGATGGATAGAGCCAGATCCTGAACGAAGTAAAGGATGACAATCAGTAAAACGTTATCATCAAAGTATTCCTGGTAGATCGTATCTGTACTCCGCCTATGAATTTTATTCACCCGCGGGTGAATAAAATTCATAGGCGGGTGATTTTTTTCACCTGCGGGCGGTTAAAGGTTTACCGGCGGAGAAATTGAAGTGGTAATAAATCGTTAAGATTTAGACTCCTCAGTCTCCTCTTTTTTACCCGTTTCAGGGGCCAGTTTGGGGCCAGGGTCCATTAGGCCCCAGTGGAGTGCGCATCTGGCTTCTTTTGGTAGGTAGTTCCCTTGTGTTCCAGTAAGTTAAGTGTGATGGCTTTTCGTATATCCCGTTTGGCTGTTGTTCGGGAAATACCACACTCTTCGGCTATCTGTAACATCTGCGTATAAGTAAAAAATGTGGGCAATTTATCCAGGAAGATCTGGAGTCTTCTAAAGGGTTTTAGCGGATTAGCCTGCACGCTGCATTCTTTTAGGGAAGAACTTAACAGCAGGCTATGTTCCAGGCAGGTCTCTGTAATTTTCAGGGCGGTATCCATATCTTCATCACTACAGGTACGATAGCTGCTCCATAGCTGGTCTTCGCATTTGCGCAGGGTGGTCAGCAGGGCGGCGATCCGCATGGTCATCAGTCCGTAGCGGAAGAGAATGGCTACTGCGTAGGGCTTGTTCTCGAAGGCTATTTCCTGTAGGCGGGATTCAAAAAGACGGGTGTGGCTTTTCCACTGGCAGGGGGTAAAATTCACCCGTGTATCTTCTTTTAACAGCTCCATGTGCCAGCGCATCACTGTTTCTCCCAGCTCCGTAAAGAGTTTTTCGGTATCTGTTTCTACCTCCTGGGGCTGGGGAGACCGCCATGTATATTCGGCCGGCTGGGTGAGGAAGAGGAAACGGCTGTACAGGCCGTCTTCTACATGAGGAATAATACCTATCAGTTGGGAGGGAGTGGTGGTCATACAGGACGCTAACCGGGGACGGAGAATACGGATCGGTTTACCGTTGGCTTTGTGGGAGGCTGCTACCGGTTCGTGGTGAAAGGCCTTGCGGAGCAGGTCGCCCTGTTTGCCGTAATCCTGTCCCAGGGCAAAGGCGAGCTCGTCTGCTTCGCTGGTATGGATAATGCCTCCCAGGTGTTTGTTATCTCGCAGGTGGGTAAGGTACCAGGCCCGCGAGGAGTTGGCCGGGATGAGCAGGCATACGGGTTGCGGTTCCTGGGGGCGGGTGGAGAGATCGACCTTCCCTTTGGTCCGTTTAGCCTGCTGGTTCTGCTGCTCCCACTGCAAGAGCTCTTGTTCATATTTTTTCTTCTTCCTCTCCCTTTTTTTCATAATAAGCGTGCAGGGGTTCGGCCAGCAGGTAAGACCAGTCTACAATACCTTTTCCTGTTCCTGCATGGGCTACTCCGAAGAAGTAAAGGGGGGGGGGAATAGCGTTTTCGGGAGTAGGTGAACTGTACATTGGGTAAACATCCGCTCAGGGTGGTGATCATGCCTAAAAGGAGCATGTCTCTTTCGTGCGGAGTTTGGGTGATAGCGATTCCTTTTTTGAGTATATCAGGCAGATTATCAAATATATAAGCGGGTAGAGTGGGGGCCTGCCGGCGTAGCTCTTCGTCCTGCCTGATCTGCTCCTGCGGGTCTTCTTCGTTCTGAAATTGGGGCCTATAGGACCCTGGCCCCTTTTTG
>JAJQBG010000166.1 GCA_021203405.1 Bacteroides sp. | reverse complement strand
ATATAAAGCAGCCTTAGTGCTAAGTTCAGTAATAATATTTAATTCCTGTGATCTGGACGAGTACAACCCGGCAGCAGGAGATACTTCCCTAACATCCTTCTCAGCATGGTCCGGATTGGTGATCAATTGTTATTCTCCATTGTATGAACAGCTATTTTCAGCATCCGATTATTTATCCGTAGCAGAAACTGGTACCGATATGTGGCTGATAAAAGCTAACGGTGTAAGTACTGAACAACTTTTCTACTATCAAGGGCTTAGTACAGGTGTTACCGGCACAAGAAAATTATTCAGACAATGTTACACTATGATCACCAGTTGCAATTCTGTTATTAATGAAGCTCCTAATCTGGAAGATGGAGACGAAGCAGCTATTAAAGTTTTGGTAGCAGAAGCTAAATGTTTACGTGCATTTTATTACTCAATATTAGTAACCCACTATGGTCCAGTTACCCTTAATCTGGAAAATGTAGTAGATCGTACCGATACACCAGTACGTTCTACTGAAGCAGAAATATATGCACAGATTATCCGAGATTTAACAGACGCATTAGAAGATTTAGGAATACAACCCTACGGAGGCAACTACGGGCGAGTAACCAAAAAACGGCCTTAGGTTTATTGGCACGGGTATATGCACAGGGCGCAGGTTTAGGATTAACCAATGAAAATGGAGTTTCCTATTGGCAACTGGCAAGAGACACAGCCGTTAAATTAATTAATGAAGCTGATTCATATGGAGCCTATCTGCACACAGATATATCAGATATGTGGGCAGATGCCAATAACCGCAATAACAAAGAAGCCCTTTTTATTGCAACAGGGGCTAATGCCGGAGAAGACGAAGCATATATGTGCGCAACAGGAACAAATAAATTATTTGTTTATACGTGCGGTAGCCCTGGAAACTTAAGTGAGTTCTTTGCTAATAATCAAAAACCCAGTGACGGCGGGAGTTATTTTTACGGACGTATGAATAATGCACTATACATGCCCTCTAAATATCTGATGGATTGCTTTGAACCATCTTGGGACAAACGGTGGGAGAATACTTTCACTTATGCTTATTCAGGTTTTTCATTAGTACAAGCCGGTTGGGGTGCATATGAAGCAGGCATTGTAACGATCACAGAAGCAATGCGCGAAAAATACGATCTTAATCCGGCATTTGTAGGAGAAAAGTTCTATCCATATGCAGATTGTACTTATATAACACGTACCTACGGAAAGAACCAATACGTTGCTTCTGTATGGCCAAAAGGAGAATATTCAGGAGACATTAGTAAACTGGAAAAACCTAAAAAAGTATATGTCGTAGATTATCCGATTGCAGAAGATGATGATCGCTTTAATATCATTTGCTCTAAAGAATATTTAAGTAGAGAAGAAAAATGGAAATATAAAGCTTTTATAATCAATATAGATGATTTATACCAAGCAGACGGACAACCTCATTCCACTCCATTTGATGGAACCAATTCCTTTGAAGCTTACCCTTCTTTAAATAAATTCAACTGGTCTTATGACGGCGTATTCGGCGAAAATAATCTACAGATCAAGAATGGAGATATGTATATTATGCGCATGGCAGAAGTTTATCTGATTGCTGCCGAAGCAGAAGTTAGACTGGGTAACAATAGCGAAGCTGCTAAATACCTGAATGTACTTAGAGAACGTGCTGTACGTGATGGAGTAGATCCCGCTACTATTCGTTTAACAAGTGCTACTATAGAAAATGTTTTCGATGAATATGCACGCGAACTATGTGGCGAATTCAGCCGGTGGGCACTCCTAAAACGTCATAATGCTTTTGAACAACGTTTAAAAGAATACAATATCCGGGCATATAATAACTTTAAACCGGAGATCCATTACAACCATCCGATTTCAGAGGAGTTTCTTTCCCAAATTTCCAACAGAGATGAATACGGAGACAACGGTTACGGAACAACTCCAACTTCAGGCCTCATCAAATAAAGAATCCATCATTAAGTACAAGTCCATAACACAGTTTGAAATATCCCATTGATTAAAATTAGCAATCATATCTAAGTAAACAATAGGTACTTAACATACTCTTTCAAACTGTGTTCCATAAAAAATCCCCGTACAATCAAACTGTACGGGGATTTTTATAGATTAGTAAACCGATTCTTTACACAGCAGAAGAAAGAGCCGACTCAATCTTCTCCACCAGGCTCTCCGGAGTAATACCGGTCATACAAGCCCAGTCACCCCGGAAGCAGGATTTCTGCCCAAACACCGAACACGGCCTGCACGCCAACGGCAGTTGCACCGCATCGGATCCACGCTGACCATACCCATAAAAACCGGCATACGGATGCGTAGCTCCCCATACGGAGACCACCCGGATACCCACCAAAGAGGCAAAGTGCATATTAGCAGAGTCCATACACACCAGTAAATCCAGCTGAGTCATCAGAGCGATCTCTCCCCTCAGGGAAGCACGCCCGACGGTAGAAATAACATTCGGATAACGGGATGCCCATTGCTCCAGAAGAGTCTCCTCCTCCCCTCTCCCTCCGAACAGGAAAACCGTAGTATCTCCCCGCTGCGAAAGAGCCTCTACCACCTTTTCCATCTGTCCGGCAGGATAGATCTTCCCCGGATGTTTGGCAAAAGGAGCTATACCTATCCAAGTCCCCTTTTTCTCTCCGACAAAAGACTCCCAGACAGAAAGATCAGCTACCCTATCCTGAAAGAGAGAAACAAACGAAAGATCAAACCTGATACCGGCCCTGTAAAAAACCTCTGCATACCGCTCAACAACCGGTTTTAACGGGCGAAGTCTCTTATTCTCCTGCCAGGTTAACGCTCTACGCTCCTTCCGGGCTTTATCCAATACATAGACCTTTTTACCCCGCATCCGCATCAAAGAGCGGATCACTTTGCTACGCAATACATCGTGTAAGTCCAGCACCGCATCAAAGTCACCCCGGGACAACCGGTTAGCAAACGGGATCAGCCCACTCAACTTTTTCTGTTTCCCCTTGATATCTATCCCCATCACCTCCACATTCTCAGGACGGTTTATAAACAGGGAAGTTAAAAACTCCTGCGTCAACACCGTAAAAGCGTGTTGCGGGTTCGCCTTAGCTGCCGAATAGATAACCGGGATCGTCATAGCTACATCCCCGATAGCCGATAACCGTATGATCAGGTAATGTGCCACGCTTATCCTTTGCTATACAATACAGGATTCAGCGCCGGATCGTTATACATCTTCATCTGTTTATACACCTTCATATATTTTCTTCCGGCTGCTATATCTTCCAGCAACTGATCCAATGCACTGGAAAGATCACTGCGCTGCTCCAGCAATATATTCAGTTTAACCCGACAAGCTGCAATATGCTCCGCCGCAGCATCCCTACGGCTTACCTCCTGCTCCATGTGATATATTTTCAGGATCAGGATCGAAAGACGATCCACCGCCCAGGCGGGACTCTCCGTGTTGATCGTTGCATCTTCCTGCACTTTTACATCTTTATATTGATCCAGGAAATAGCTATCTATCAGTTCCACCAGATCAGTACGGTTCTGATTGGACACATCGATCCGGCGTTTGATCTGCAAAGCCTCCGCCGGATCAATCAAAGGATTCCGAATAATATCTTCCAGATGCCACTGTACCGCATCGATCCAGTTTTTCAGATAAAGATAATATTCAATACTCCTCTCTTCATACGGATTATTCATTTTACTATCCACATGATCTTCCACATGGTAATCCCGGGTCGCTTTTTCAAAAACAGCTATACTCTGCTGGCTAAAACTTGTCATATTGTCGCTTTTTAATCTTACTAATGAGGTAAAGGTATAAATTCTTTTAAATATATCTATACCC
>JAJQBG010000285.1 GCA_021203405.1 Bacteroides sp. | reverse complement strand
CTTTTAAAGATTTTATAAAATGCTACCGTTTTTCCGGTGGCATTTTTTTATGGATAAAAAATAAGGAGATAATCGTCATCTACATTATCCCCTTATCCATGTATGTAAGAATGAATGGACCTTTCTATTTAAGATAATATTTATCCGTGGGTTTCAGCCAGGGGTCCAGCTCATACACCTGTGGAATACCGGTTGGTATTTCAACGCCTACAATTTCCTCATCATCCAGCCTGTCCAGATACTTAACTAATGCCCGTAAACTGTTACCATGGGCAGCTACCAGTACTGTTTTCTTATCCAGCAGAGCCGGTGCAATATAGTCCTGCCAGAAAGGGAGTACCCGTTGAATAGTAAGTTCCAGTGATTCACCCAGTGGAATTGCTTTTTGATCGATTCCTTTGTATTTATCTTCCAGGGCTGCGTTGCGTTCGTCCAGCGGATCGAGCAGGGGAGGAACGACACTATAACTTCTGCGCCAGATGTGTACCTGTTCATCACCATATTTTTCTGCAGTTTCTGCTTTGTTCAGACCCTGTAATGCTCCGTAGTGACGCTCATTTAAACGCCAGTGGTGCATTTCCGGGATCCACATTTGTTCTGCCTCTTCCAGTAAGAGATGAAGAGTCTGAATAGCTCTTTTCAATACGGATGAAAAAGCAATATCAATGCTGATCTCTGCATCCCGGATAAGACGTCCGGCGTCGCGGGCTTCTTCGATCCCCACTTCACTGAGCGGTACATCCGCCCAACCTGTAAACCGGTTCTGCTTGTTCCACAAGCTTTCTCCGTGTCTGACTAAAATTAATTTTCTCATCTTATCAAAGCCTATTTATGGTTATTTTTTATAACGGATAAGCAGCTGTCAATGTTTTAGATCCCAGTGAAAATACCTACAAGTGGTGGTTGCTTATTAAATAAATAAGGTGTTACTTTGCATAGATAAAGAGCATGTTACCTACAAGAGGGGAACATATACGGGAATTTTATAAACAAAATAGGTATGAAGAAACAATTACGCTATACAGAGACCGATAAGATGAGTGATCTTATCTGTGAGAATTATACCCTGCTTCAGGTTATGAGCCGTTTTGGGCTTTCCCTTGGATTTGGAGATAAAAATGTAAAGGAGGTATGCGAATTGCAGGGAGTCGATCATAAGACTTTTCTGGCAGTGGTAAATTTTATGGAAGAAGGATTTACCCGCATGGGGTTCGATGATACCGATATCTCTATCCAGTCTCTAATGGATTATCTGCGGCAGGCTCATTCTTACTTTCTGGAATTCTGCCTGCCGGATATCAGGCAAAAGCTGGTAAATGCTATTAATCGTTCGGAGAACGAGGTCTCCTCATTGATCCTTAAGTTCTTCGATGATTATGTAAGAGAAGTACGCAGGCATATGGAATACGAAAATAATAAGGTTTTCAACTATGCGACTGCACTTTTAGAGGGAAAAACTACCGATACTTACCAAATACAGGTATTTGCCAGAAAGCATGATCAGATAGAGTCGAAACTTACGGAGTTGAAGAATATTATTATCAAATATTATCCCACCAGTGATAATTATAATCAACTCAATGCAGTTCTGTTTGATATTTTTTCCTGCGAAAAGGATCTGGAGTCTCACTGTAAAGTAGAAGATTATCTGTTTGTTCCTGCCATTCTTAAACTTGAAAAGAAGATACTCCATGAGTAACACAACTGAACCGATCCGAATAGCGGTAGCAGAGGCTTCTGCTATTCTGCGTAGCGGGGTTACTTCTGTGCTGAAACGTCTTTCAAATCTGAAAGTGCAACCCATTGAGGTACATACACTGGATGCGTTGAAAGATTGTATCCAGGCTCATTGTCCCGATATACTGATCATTAATCCCAATTTTTGCGGCTATTTTGATCTGGCCGGTTTTAAAGAGTCCGAAAACTGTTCTGCCTTGAAGTGTATCTCGCTGATCACAGGTATTATGGACCCTTCCCTGCTGGCACAATACGATGATACGATCTCTATTTTTGATGATATGGAGATCATTGCTACCAAAATAAGTGTCTTACAGGATATAGGTCCGGAAAAGGAGAGCGAGGAGCAAGAGGCACTTAGCAGCCGGGAGAAAGAGATTGTTGTCTGTATTGTAAAAGGAATGACTAATAAGGAGATCGCAGAAACTCTTTTTCTCTCTATCCATACGGTCATTACTCATCGCCGGAATATAACCCGCAAGCTACAGATCCACAGCTCGGCAGGTCTTACCATTTATGCCATTGTGAATAAATTGATCGATATCAAGGAGGTCAAATAAAAAATCCCGGCGAATCACTTCGGCGGGAGATCTTATACATTTTACTTAAATGTGGCTACGTAATAAAATTATGACTAATTAATTTAATTCTGATACTGCAAAGATAAGCCCTATCTGCCACACGCACAATCCCCCATTAATGGTAAAAAACACTCCCCTCTCTACCTATTAATGGGGATTATTTTTGTGATCTTACCCTAAAATAAAAGCTTTTACCCTTTTTAAAGGGGTAATAAGAAAACGGATTTCAAACATTTCTTCGCTCTTTCCTGTTATTAATAACAACTAAAAACCATCTGGTTAGCCTCCGGGTGATAAACTATTCTGTCAGATTAAAAAGTTGAGAATATGAGAGCTGTTGTAGATTTACAGGAAATAAGAGACTTTATGGCCAAAGATAAAAAGCTGGCCAGAATAAAGATTAAAAATATTGCTTTAAATACTATTAAAGTAACCTATATTATGAGTCTGGAACTGGCGATCGTGGAGGTAAAACCTACCACGGTAACTATTCAATATAAAGTCGGCTTTTTAAAAAATATGCTGGCAAAAATAGCACACGGGTTTCTGAATGATAAAATAGATAAGAATATTATCCACTGGGATACCGACCATAAGTTAGTAGAGGTACTGCTTCATAATATTTCACAAGCCCAAAAGTTTTTCCAGTATGGTGAATTGGAGAATATTACCATTTCTGACGATAAAGTCATTGTGGAGTTAGCAGCCCGCTGAAAACAACAAACCACCGGATACCCCATCCGATGGCTTGCCCCTTTAAACACCTTTAAACAAAATCAAAATATGCCTCTTTTATAACTAACTAACCCCTTTTGAGGCATATTTCAATAATGGTCAACAACACCATTATCTTTTTATCGTAATTTATTTACGAGCTTCTTCAATATAGCCGAATGCTTCTTTACATTTAGCTATTATCCAATCCCAGTTTTTGGCAGCTACTACGTCGGCAGGGAAAAGATTGGATCCCATACCTACACAGGTAACACCCGCTTTGATCCAGGCGGTCAGGTTTTCTTTAGTAGGTTCTACACCACCGGTTACCATCAGCATAGACCATGGCATCGGTGCTTTTACGTTTTTAACGAACGAAGGTCCCCCTACATTCCCTGCTGGGAATACTTTGCAAAGATCACATCCCATTTCCTGTGCGAACCCGATTTCTGAAACAGATCCACATCCCGGAGTGTAAGGGATCAGGCGACGGTTACAGATCTTAGCAACTTCCGGATTAAAAAGCGGACCTACAATAAAGTTAGCTCCCAACTGGATGTAAAGCGCAGCGGTAGCAGGATCTACAATAGAACCGATACCAATGATCATGTCCGGGCACTCTTTAGCAGCCCATTTTACCAGTTCGGCAAACACATCCTGTGCAAAATCACCCCGATTGGTAAATTCGAAAGCACGTACTCCCCCGTCATAACAGGCTTTCAGTACATTTTTGGCAACCTCTACATCTTTATTGTAAAAAACAGGTACCATACCGGTGCTTTTCATTACATTGAGCACCTCTATTTTATTAAATCTTGCCATTTTTTCTGTTTATCTATTATATTGTATAT
>JAJQBG010000049.1 GCA_021203405.1 Bacteroides sp. | reverse complement strand
CCCCTTGATAACTTCGATTGGGATGTATATGAAAAAGGTGAGGAAATTGGTGGTGCCAGCCACGAGGAACTCGAAAAAGCTTACGACAGTACGCTTAACAAAGTAAATGACCGTGAAGTAGTGGACGGTGTTGTAATTGCGATGAACAAACGGGAAGTTGTTGTTAATATCGGTTACAAATCAGACGGTATTATCCCGTTGAATGAATTTCGCTATAATCCTGAATTAACAGTAGGAGATACAGTTGAAGTTTATATAGAAAATCAGGAAGATAAAAAAGGTCAGCTTGTTTTATCTCACAAAAAAGCCCGTGCTACACGCTCCTGGGATCGTGTGAATGCAGCGCTTGAATCAGAAGAAATTATCAAAGGCTTTATTAAATGCCGTACCAAGGGCGGTATGATCGTAGATGTATTCGGAATTGAGGCTTTCCTTCCGGGTTCACAGATTGATGTTAAGCCGATCCGTGATTATGATGTGTTTGTCGGTAAGACTATGGAGTTCAAAGTGGTTAAAATTAATCAGGAATCCAAGAACGTAGTAGTATCTCACAAAGCTCTTATTGAAGCGGAACTTGAACAGCAGAAGAAAGAAATTATCGGTAAGCTTGAAAAAGGCCAGGTTCTTGAAGGAACCGTTAAAAATATTACTTCTTACGGAGTATTTATCGACCTTGGTGGTGTAGATGGTTTAATTCACATTACTGACCTTTCATGGGGACGTGTAAGCGATCCGAAAGAAGTGGTTGAACTGGATCAGAAACTCAATGTAGTAATTCTTGATTTTGATGATGAAAAGAAACGCATTGCTCTGGGGCTCAAACAGCTTACTCCACATCCGTGGGATGCTCTTGATCCGAACCTTAAAGTGGGTGATACTGTGAATGGTAAAGTTGTGGTTATGACTGACTACGGTGCATTTATTGAAATAACTCCGGGAGTGGAAGGTCTTATCCACGTTTCAGAAATGTCCTGGTCACAGCACCTGCGTTCTGCACAGGATTTTATGAAAGTTGGAGATACGGTAGAAGCTGTTATTCTTACTCTGGATCGTGATGAGCGTAAAATGTCCCTGGGTATCAAACAGTTGAAACAGGACCCCTGGGAAACTATTGAAGAAAAGTATCCTGTTGGGTCTAAACATACAGTTAAAGTACGCAACTTTACTAATTTCGGTGTATTTGTTGAGATCGAAGAAGGAGTGGACGGATTGATCCATATTTCTGATCTTTCATGGACCAAGAAAGTAAAGCATCCTTCTGGATTTACTTCGATCGGTAGCGAGATCGAAGTCCAGGTATTGGAAATTGACAAAGATAATCGTCGCCTGAGTCTGGGTCACAAACAGCTGGAAGAGAATCCGTGGGATGTATTTGAAACAGTATTTACTGTAGATTCGGTACATGAAGGAACTATTATTGAACTGCTTGATAAAGGTGCGGTTATTTCTCTGCCTTATGGAGTTGAAGGTTTTGCTACTCCGAAACATCTGGTAAAAGAGGACGGTTCGCAAGCCCAGTTGGATGAAAAACTTCAGTTCAAAGTGATCGAATTCAATAAAAATGCGAAGAGGATCATTCTTTCTCACAGCCGTATTTTTTGAAGATGTTGCTAAAGCAGAAGCCAGAGCTGAAAAGAAAGCTGCTGCTAAAAAAGCTCCTAAAAAAGAAGAAGCACCTGCTATTTCTAACCAGTCTGCCTCTACTACATTGGGTGATATCGATGCATTGGCTGCTTTGAAAGAGCAAATGGAAGCTAACAAGAAATAAATTTATTATTTCCACATATAAAAAGGTACCTGGGTTTCAGGTACCTTTTTTGTTATTACTGATCCTTACTTTTTTCTGTGGAGTACTATAGTTCTTTTTGTATTTCCATTAATTTGACCTACCTTTGCCTCTATCGATTAAGAGAAAAAGATGGAGAAATTTGATATCCACATTCTGGGATGTGGAGCTACTTTGCCAACTACCCGGCATTTTTCCGCTTCCCAGGTGGTAAATGTAAGAGATAAGCTGTTTATGATTGATTGTGGAGAGGGAGCTCAGATGCAACTCAGGAAAACGCATCTGAAGTTTTCTCGTCTTAATCATATTTTTATATCTCATTTACACGGTGATCATTGTTTCGGCCTTTTGGGACTTATTTCTACTTTTGGTTTGTTAGGCAGAACTGCAGGTCTTCATATTTATTCTCCTGATGGACTGGAAGAGTTGTTTCGTCCGCTTTTGGATGCTTTTTGTCATCATCTTCCTTATGAAGTGTCTTTTCATACATTTGAGGTAAAAAAGCCTGCTGTAATTTATGAGGATCGTTCCGTAACGGTAGAGACTATACCTTTACAGCACCGGGTACCCTGTTGTGGATTTCTTTTCAGGGAGAAACCCCGTCTAAATCATATAATCCGGGAAATGGTAGATTTTTATCAGATTCCTGTCTCCTGGATGAACCGGATAAAAAATGGGGAGGATTATATTACTCCTGAAGGGGAAATTATTTGTAACGACCGACTGACAAGGCCGGCTGCATTGCCGCGTTCTTATGCCTATTGCTCGGACACTATTTTTGATCCTGATATAGTAGAACAAATAAAAGGAATTGATCTGCTTTTCCACGAAGCTACTTTTGCTGACGGAGAAAGTGCTCGTGCCAGAGAGACTTATCATACTACGGCTGCCCAGGCAGCTGTAATAGCATGTAAAGCAGAAGTAAAACAGTTGTTGCTGGGACATTTTTCGGCACGCTATGAAGATGAAACGATTTTGCTGCGGGAGGCTTTACAGGAGTTTTCTGAAACTTTATTGGCCAGGGAAGGAATGTGTATAGCGGTAAGGGAAGTTTTATCTCAGAATAAACCCTGACCGTTATAATTTGTCTAATTGTGAGAAAGGATAGGTAATTAATGGATATAACAGAAAAGGAGATATTGCCCCTTATTCAGTATCCGGAAACACAGCGGAAAGGTTTTGAAATGATTGTGGCGCAGTATAGTGAACAACTTTACTGGCAGATTCGTCGGATGGTGCTGGCTCACGAGGATGCGAATGATCTTCTTCAAAATACTTTTATCAAAGCATGGACTAACCTGGATTATTTCCGGGGAGAGGCAAAACTTTCTACATGGCTTTATAGGATCGCCCTGAATGAATGCCTTAATTTTCTCAGTAAACAGAAATCATCTACTATGGTAGCGATTGATGATCCGGAGGCTGTTATGGTAGAAAAGCTAGAGGGAGATAGCTATTTTTCAGGTGATGAAGCACAAATACTTTTGCAAAAAGCTTTACTTACTTTGCCTGAAAAACAACGGATGGTTTTCAACCTCAAATACTTTCAGGAAATGAAATATGAAGAGATGTCTGAAATTTTTGGTACCTCTGTAGGGGCTTTAAAAGCTTCTTATCATCATGCGGTAAAAAAGATAGAGGCTTATTTACAGGAATCTCATTAAACCTTTTTGTATTTTGACTATCAAATAACAAAAGACCGATGGATGATTATGAAGAGAAAAGAGAAAATAGATAAGATATGTAGTAAAGGTAATCCTTTTAAGGTTCCTGAAAACTACTTTCATAATCTAACGGAAGAGGTCATGGCTAAACTTCCGGAAAAAAAGAGTGTGCCGGTTGAGGAATTTGTAAAGGTGACTTTATGGACCAGGGTACGCCCGTGGATCTATATGGCGGCTGTGTTTGCCGGTATGTTATTGGGGTTCCGTTTTATGCTGGAGCACACTACTGATTCACAACCGATACCTGTGATTGCGGTTACTAATTATAAAGAAGATTCCGAATGGGACGATGAATATCTGGAAGCTATTATTGACCATTCCATGATGGATGATTATACACTGTATATATATCTGACAGAAGTAGATGGAGATTTATATT
>JAJQBG010000324.1 GCA_021203405.1 Bacteroides sp. | reverse complement strand
CATCTAAATTATATAGTTCTACATGGCACTCTATTGTTTTTTTATTGGTGTATTTATGAAGTTTGTATGTTTCATCTGAAAGAATGTCGTTTTTATAAATGGAAATTATATTGGTGGTTACTTTGCTTATAAAAACGTCAAATAGCTGAGCAATCTGGTGAGCGGTTAACCAGATAGTTCCATTTTCGAGTTTCATATTTATTACATAGTGGCCGCTTTCTGCTTCTCTGATCTCTATGGTTGTTTTTTCTTTCATCGGGTGTAGTTTATTAAGGGTTGGTAGTTTGCTCTTGTTGTTTTAGGGTATACCTATCAGAATTGATCTTCTGAGATAGGGTATTCATATCAGCACTTAGCTTCTTATCAGTGATTTTAGCGTATATCTGAGTTACCCGGATATCTTTATGACCTAATGATCTTTGTATACTGGATAGGGGTACGTCGTTATCATACATACGGTGGTCGCAAAGGTGTGACGGGCACAGTGGTAGGTTATATCTTTATCAATATCACACAGGGCTATAATTTCTGCTATATACTCGTTCATTTTATCATTGGAGTTTATAGGCAGGAGTTTTCCGTTTATAAGTTTGCCTTCGTACTTTCTTAGAATTTGTGCGGGTATATCCATCAATAGAATTTTGGCTTGTGCGTTGGTTTTACCTCGTCTTATAATTATCCATGTTTTTCCGTCGGCGGTGGTCTGGAAGTGTTCTTTTTTTAAATTACTGGTTTCTGCATAGGCAAGTCCGGTAAAACAGCTAAAAATAAATACATCTCTTACTTGTCCTAGTCTTTTGCTTTTAAAGGTTTTGTTATAGACTGTAATTAGTTCTTCTTCGGTTAAGATAGTACGGTCTGTTTCTTCATACCTAAACTGATACTCTATAAAGGGATCTGGGAAGTTTACGTTACTGCCTCTGTCGTATTGGTTCTTTACGTATTTAAAGATGGCTTTAAGGCGTTGCATACATTTTAGGGTGTAGTTATGGCCTACGGGATAGGTTTTCCTTAAATAGGTATCAAAATCGGCTATCAGTTCCGGTGTCATTTGGTAAATGGGTAGATCGTCTACTCCGTAGGTCAGCTTAATAAAGGTTTCCAATCGGGAAATTACAAGTTCGTACCGACTGTAGGTTTTGGCGGTTAGTTGGTGGGGAACTAACTTCTTTTTGTTTTCGTTGTAGATTTTACCGTAATGGATGATGGTAAACTTATCTCTTTCTAATCCTAAAGATTTATCTTTTATTCGTTTGGGTGAGATCGGCGCACCTCGTTGGTTTAACTGTTGATAGGTGTGAGTGAGTTCATATTTGAACTTATCCAGTGCATTGTTAATCTTCTTGGCTTCTGTTGTTGTTCCTTTGGCTCTTCCTGCGGCTTCATCCCATTTATCAATCTCAATCTCGCATTTGGTGGAAGATGCACTGCGTTTTCCTTTAACGTTGACACGGGCCATGATCGCTACTTTGCCGTTTTTTTAACGAAGTCTTTTCTTAAATAGAAAGATACTTTTAAATCGTTCATACTGCTACTTTTTGAATGTTACAAAACTATTGAATTCGTTTTGAAATCAAGTAGACAAGCGAGAGACAGATTAAAGGCAATCAGCGACTTAACATTCTTTTTGGTTACAATTTCAAGGCTGAAAAAATGTAACCAAATTGTAACTGACAACTGGCTTTTTATGGCTTAAAATAGACTTTGAAGGGAGGGTTAGGAAATAAAAAAAGTCCTCTAAGTAAGACACTTAGAGGATTTTGGCTTTTCTTTTGACAAATGTTATTTTATCTTTGGTGATTTGCCTGGAATCCCAGAAGTGCTTTGTTTATCAATGCTTTAAGGTTAAAATAATGACTACTGTAACCACGTTGTAACCAACTTTTAAACCTTAAAAGGAAAACCTTATTTATAAAAAACTCCTCTAAATAGGAACTTTAGAGGAGTTGGCTTTTACTTTAGCAAAAGTGTTTTTTGCTCCGGGTGATTCGCCTGGGGCTCGAACCCAGGACCCCATCCTTAAAAGGGATGTGCTCTACCTGCTGAGCTACTGAATCCAACCTTATTGCCGTTAAGCGGGTGCAAAGATACGGGGTTTTATTAAAGTTGCAAACTTTTCAGAATATATTTTTTGAATTATTTTTGGACTGGTTTGTTTCTTTCTCATCCTCAACGAGTTGTTCTGAGACAATAATATCCGCCTCTTCGTCATCGGGTTTCACTATGTAACGTTGGTAATAAGAAAGGATCAACGTAGTTAAAGGTAAAGCAATGATAAAACCGACAATACCCAGCAGGGAACCCCAGATGGAAAGGGAGAGCAGGATTACCGCCGGATTAAGCCCGGTAATGTTCCCCATGATCTTGGGCACAATAATACCATCCTGAAGAATCTGTACAATACCGAATACCAGAACAGCACAAAAAAGTATCCACCAGAAGTTTTGTCCTGTATCGGCAGCTTTCAGGATAGCGAGTATAATCGTGGGAATAAACCCGAGTATCTGCAAATAGGGAACCAGGTTGAGTACTCCGATAAAGAGTCCCAGGGCAATAGCAAGCGGGAAATCAATGATCAGGAAGCCGATACTAAAAAGAATACCGACACAGAGGGCGACCAGTGCCTGTCCTCTGAAATAGCGGTTCATCCCTACCTGTACATCATTGACCAGATTAAAAGCGAACTCCCGGTATCTGGCAGGAACAAACTTTAACCATCCTTCTGCGATTGATTCATAATCGAGTAGAATAAAGAAGAGATAAAGAAGTACGATAAAAACAGCAAAAAGGCTAAAGAGCACATAGATAGAATCGGATACAATGGACCAGACCTTAGGTACTATCTGTCGCAGGGTATTGTTGATATTCTCTTCGCTAAACAGGTTCTGGAAAAAATTGAAATCTACATTATCCCGGAAGAACTTCATAATGCCCTCGGGTACGGTAGAGGTATTTACTCCGTCTACGAAATAGGCAAACAGCAGGTCTTTCATGCGGGCAAACTCCTGTACCATAGGGGGCAATAAGAGAGAAATAGCTGTGGTACAGACTAATGTAATGACCAACAGGGCCATTACGATGGATAGGATCCGGTTCCTGAGCCTGAGTTTATATTGAAAGAACTTAACCAGCGGATAGATCATATAGGCCAGTAACCAGGCAATAAAGAAGGGCAAAAGTACTCCGCTCAGGCGATTGATCAGCAGAAGGACCGCAACGACCACAACGGTGGATATAATAAGCCGGATAAATCCGTCAAAGGTGATCTTCTTTTCCAGCATAGGCTCTGTTTTTTATTTGGTTTGGTTATAGCACTCCCTGCATAATGGCTCGTACTCCTCTTTTTCGCCTAAAAGGACCCGTTTTTCATTATCTACTATACGATGGGAAATATAGGCAAGCTGTCCGCACTTTACACAGATAGCATGTACTTTCGATACCTCATCGGCAATGGCACAAAGCCCGGGCATAGGGCCAAAAGGGACACCCCTGAAATCCATATCAAGACCGGCAACAATTACCCGGATCCCGTTATCGGCAAGCTGATTGCATACCTGGACGAGCCCTTCGTCAAAGAACTGGGCTTCGTCAATTCCTACAACATCTACTTCTGAAGTGAACAGGAGCATAATAGCAGAAGAATCAAGGGGGGTGGAAGAGATGGAGGTGCTATCGTGAGAAACGACTTCTACATCAGAGTAGCGGGTATCCAGAGCAGGTTTAAATATTTCTACCCGTTGTCTGGCAAATTTGGCCCGCTTCAGCCGCCTTATCAGTTCTTCTGTTTTTCCGGAGAACATAGAGCCGCATATCACTTCTATCCTACCCCGTCTGTGTGTCTCCCTGTTTTGATCTTCAGAATATAACATCATGTTTTTAAGAATTATAATAT
>JAJQBG010000277.1 GCA_021203405.1 Bacteroides sp. | reverse complement strand
GTTTAAGAACATCTGATGAAGCCGGAGTTTAAACGAATTTTATTAGCATTAGTCATTCCGCTGTTCCTGGTATTTATTTTCTATATGATAAAAATACTGGAAACCGGGATGGAGTGGGATTTCACCCGGTTGGGTGTCTACCCGCTGCAAAAAAGAGGGGTATTCGGGATCTTTGCCCACCCGCTTGTTCACGGCAGCTTCCGGCATCTTTTTGCCAATACGCTTCCCTTTATTTTCCTGAGTTGGTGTTTGTTCTATTTTTACAGGGATATCTCACCGGTTATTTTTATCTGCATATGGATCCTGTGCGGATTTATTACCTTCTTTATCGGAAAACCGGGCTGGCATATCGGGGCGAGTGGTATTATATATGGATTGGCCTTTTTTCTCTTTTTCAGTGGTATCCTGCGAAAGCATATTCCCTTGATAGCGATCTCGTTGCTGATCACTTTTCTGTACGGGGGACTGGTATGGAATATGTTCCCCTTTTTTGCTAAAGTGACCACCTCGTGGGAAGGGCATTTAAGCGGAGCAATAGCCGGTACACTGATGGCGGTGGCTTTTAAGAATTACGGGCCGCAACGACCGGATCCTTTTGCAGATGAAGAGGAGGAAGAAGAGGATACTCCTGAGGAGGATGAGAGTGCCACGGAAAGTAAGGAGGAAGAGAACGATAAAGAAAATTGCAGCGCTTTTATAATATAGCCTTCAGGTTACCTCTATTTTATTCCTTTTTTCCGATGGGCTAAAGGCCCCTCCGGATATAGGCAGAGGTTCATTCTCCGGAAGATGTAGAGACGCATACTTGCGTCTCATCTACGTCCTTCCTCTTTTTTGTATCTTGATAATTAGATACACAAATACAGGGAAATAGGGAGACGCAAGTATGCGTCTCGTACAATAAAAAAACAACCAATAAACGGATTAATAGTCAGAAGAGGCGGATTGCTGCCGTTCGAGGATCTCCATATTTTCGCGGGCTTTCTCCATATACTCTTTGACAAACTGATTGTTCTGAAAAGAGGAAGGGGCTCCGCTTACGATCTCTTCGATCTGGGGAGTTACAATGGGATAGCGGAAGTTACTGCAAAGCATAACAAAGATAGCAGGGCCCAATACATTCTCGTAGTTCTCTGAGATAAAACTTTTTGCGTGCTGGTTGATCTCTTCATTGATCTTTTCCCGCTCCTGTTTCATCTGACGCTCTATTTCATCAATATTGCCTCCGTCCATGATCAAGCGAGACTCCTTGCGATGGGACTCCTCCATCTTTTCCTCCAGGTAAGCACGCTGGTCAAAGAAGCTGTAAAGACGGTCGTTCAGGGGGGTTCCCTTTACCCGGAGATCATTATTGGAGATGGAGATGGTGATTTTGCCTTTTTCAAGGACTAAGGGAAGGATATTGACATCGTCCATAAAGAGGGTGACCAGGCAAACGGAATCGACCCTACCTTTCATAGAGAACTCTCCGTGAACGACTTCGGCCGAGTCAACCACATTCCACTCATCATCCTCATAGAACTTCAGGAACAGCATTTTACCATCCAGACTATTCACAGAAGAGGTTCCGGTTACCTTATATTTTCTCCCACAGGAGGAGAAGATAAGGGTTATAAGAAGAAGTGGAAAAAAATATTTTATCATCCCGTTCGTTCCTTTCTTGCTTAATAAGAGCATACAAATGTATGATCATTCAGTTACCTTGTGAAACATTTTATTAATATTTAAAACTTGACAGCCTCTTTTAAACAGTTACGGAGATTATACCCCCTGAAAGAACGGATTGTTTTTATTTTATTGAATATTTCAGAAACAGTTTTGTATTTTTGCAGGATACCCTATTTACAAGAGAATGACAAAGACGTATGCTCCCTTCGCCAGACCGATGTATGTCATGCTGAAACCTATCGGTTCGGTATGCAACCTGGCCTGCGAATATTGCTATTACTTAGAGAAGTCTGTCCTTTACAAGGAAGAGCCCAGGCAGGTGATGAGCGAAGAACTCCTGGAAAAGTTTATTGAACAATATATCAACTCGCAAACCATGCCGCAGGTGCTTTTTAGCTGGCACGGCGGGGAGACGCTGATGCGTCCCCTCTCCTTTTACCGGAAAGCGATGGAACTGCAACGAAAGTATGCGCAGGGACGCACCGTCGATAATTGTATCCAGACCAACGGCACATTGCTTACGGATGAATGGTGTCGTTTTTTCAGGGAGAATAACTGGTTGGTAGGGGTCTCTATTGACGGACCGCAGGAGTTTCACGACGAATACCGCCGTAACAAGCAGGGTATTCCCTCTTTCAGGAAGGTGATGCAGGGGATCCAGCTGCTGAACAAACATGGGGTGGAGTGGAACGCACTGGCAGTGATCAACGATTACAATGCCGATTATCCGCTGGAGTTCTACCGTTTTTTTAAAGAGATAGAGTGCCGGTATATTCAGTTCTCTCCTGTTGTAGAGCGGAAAGTGAATCGCCCGGATGGTTTATCCCTGGCCTCCTACAAGCAGCAGAATGAGGGGGAGATGACGGAACACTCCGTTACACCGGAACAGTGGGGTCATTTTCTTTGTACGTTGTTTGACGAATGGGTCAAAAAAGATGTGGGAAGTTACTACATTCAGCTTTTTGATGCTACACTGGCTAATTGGGTGGGTCAGGAACCGGGAGTATGTACGCTGGCTAAAAGCTGCGGACATGCCGGAGTGATGGAGTTCAACGGGGATGTATATGCGTGTGACCATTTTGTTTTTCCGGAGTATAAACTGGGGAACCTGCGTTCCAGCACATTGGTAGAGATGATGTACGGGGAGCAACAGGCTGAGTTTGGCCGGATCAAACAGAACGGGCTCCCTGCCCGATGCAAAGCGTGTGAATACCTGTTTGCCTGCAACGGGGAGTGCCCGAAGAACCGTTTTGCCTGCGACCGTACGAACGAACCGGGGCTTAATTATCTGTGTAAAGGGTATCATCGCTTTTTCCACCACGTAGCCCCCTATATGGACTTTATGAAGAGAGAACTGATGAACGGCCGGCCGCCGGCCAACATAATGATGCACCTGGATGAGATCGCCGGGAACGACTAATATATAACCTAATTTATACATGATCATGATGAAAAAATTTATCTTCTCTATGAGCGTATGGCTGGCAGTGGGAGCCATGAGTATCCGTGCCAACGAAGGCATGTGGCTGTTGCAACTGATGCAGGAACAGCACTCCGTGGATATAATGAGAGAACAGGGCCTGAACCTGGAAGCAGCGGACCTTTATGATCCGGAGGGAGTCTCCCTGAAAGATGCGGTGGGTATTTTCGGTGGCGGATGTACCGGAGAGATCATCTCTCCCGAAGGTCTTATCCTGACCAATCATCATTGCGGTTACTCCTTTATCCAGCAACTGAGTTCGATAGAAAAAGATTACCTGACAGAGGGTTTCTGGGCCATGAACCGCCGGGAAGAGCTCCCGGCTCCGGGATTAAAATTTACCCTGATCCGGCGGATTGAAGATATAACCGCCCGGATACAAAAAGATATCCGGGAAGGTACGATCACGGAAACAGAGGCTCTGGGAGATACTTACCTGAAAAAGACGGCTAAGGAGTTGCTGGAGGCAAGTGACCTGAGCGAAGAAAAAGGGATCGACGTACAGGCTCTTCCCTTTTATGCGGGCAATAAATATTACCTGATCTACCGGAAGGTCTATACGGATGTACGGATGGTAGCGGCTCCGCCCTCTTCCGTAGGAAAGTTCGGGGGTGAGACCGATAACTGGATGTGGCCCCGGCATACGGGTGACTTCTCTATCTTCCGTATCTATGCAGATGCGAACGGTGAGCCGGCTGATTACAACGAAAACAACACTCCTTTACAAACACCCAAACATTTGGCTATCTCCCTGAAAGGAATGGAAGAGGGAGATTATGCCATGATCCTGGGTTTTCCCGGGAGTACCAGCCGTTACCTGACCGTATCTGAAGTAAAAGAGCGCATGGATGCCATCAATACGCCGCGTATTCTGATCCGGGAGGCCCGCCAGCAGATACTCCGGGAGGAGATGGAGCAGAGTGATAAGATCCGTATCCAGTATGCCAATAAATATGCAGGGTCTTCTAACTACTGGAAAAACTCCATCGGGATGAACAAAGCGATCGTTGATAACCAGGTACTGGAAACCAAAGCTGAGCAGGAGAGAGAGTTCTACCGGTTCGCACAGGAGCAGAACAGCAAAGATTACCAGGAAGTAGTGGGTAAAATAGATGAACGGGTGGCAGCCACTTCTCCTTTACTACGCAGGCGTACCCTGCTCACAGAGACATTCCGTACCGGGATCGAATTCGGAGCCCCTTATAGTTTGCTGGACCAGCTTCTTACGGCTATGGAAAAGGGAGAAACAGAAGAGATCGCTTCGCTTACCACTCAGATAGCGGATGCTTTTGAAAAGGTGCATAATAAAGATTATGACCACGAAGTAGACCGCAGGGTAGCCCTGACGCTGATCCCTCTCTACGCCGGACTGGTAGAGCAGGAATACAGACCGGAATTTTACGAGGTTATTGAGAAGGAGTATGGGGGCGATATGGAGGCTTTCATCAACCGGATGTATGATCAATCCCTCTTCTCCGACAGGGAGCGACTGGAACGGTTCCTGGAAGCACCTTCGGCCAATGTGATAGAGAACGATCCTGCTTTTATCTTCAGAAGATCGGTAGCAGATGCGCTGGCAGCGATAAACGAAGAGTTAGCTCCGTTGGCCGACCAGTTAGCGTTGCTCCATAAAACTTACATCCGGGGGCTGGGAGAGATGAAACTACCTGCTCCCTCCTACCCGGATGCCAATTTCACCCTCCGCCTTACGTATGGGAATGTATTTTCCTATAAACCCCGTGACGGTGTTCACTACAGATACTACACCACCGCCGACGGCATCCTGGAAAAAGAGGATCCGGAGAACCGGGAGTTCCAGGTCCCGGCCAGACTGAAAGAACTGATCCTGGAGCGTGACTTCGGCCCGTATGCACTGCCTGACGGAACGTTGCCCATCTGTTTCCTGACCAACAACGATATTACAGGGGGAAACTCGGGAAGCCCGGTGATGAACGGGAACGGGGAGTTGATAGGGTGTGCTTTTGACGGGAACTGGGAGTCGCTGAGCGGCGATATCACTTTTGATCCTGAAAAGCAGCGTTGTATCAATGTGGATATACGTTATATCCTCTTCCTGATCGATAAACTGGGGGGATGCAAACCCCTGATCGACGAAATGACCGTGATCTATTAATCAACGAACAGGCGTTATGAGAAGAAAGGTATTGCCTCTTTTATACTTTGCCTGCTTTTTATGGGTAAAAGCGGACGAAGGTATGTGGATGCTTCCGGACCTGAAAAGCCAGAATGCAGCTATTATGTATGAAATGGAGCTGGAGATCCCCATTGAATCGGTCTATCATCCCGATTCCGTATCGCTGAAAGATGCGGTGGTACACTTTGCAGGAGGATGTACGGGAGAGGTGATCTCGGCACAGGGCCTGGTACTTACCAACCACCACTGCGGATACAGGTTTATCCAACAACACAGTTCGGTAGAAAAGGATTATCTGACCGATGGATTCTGGGCCATGAACCGGCAGGAGGAGCTTCCGTGCCGGGACCTGACCGTTACTTTCATTGAAAAGATAGTGGAGGTAACGGAATATGTGAAGAGCCAACTGGAAACAGACGAGGATCCGGAAGGGACGCATTACCTCTCTTCCACCTACCTGAACCGGCTGGGACGCCGTTTTGCGGAGGAAAACGGTATTGAAATAAATAGTTTCCGGAGTGTGGAGCTGAAGCCGTTCTACGGAGGCAACCGCTACTATCTCTTTATTAAAAAGAGTTATAAGGATGTGCGCATGGTAGGGGCACCTCCCTCCTCTATCGGAAAGTTCGGTGCCGATACGGATAACTGGATGTGGCCCCGCCACACAGGTGACTTTGCGCTGTTCCGCATCTACGGAACTGCTGAAGGAGAACCTGCGGAGTACGCGGAGACCAATATACCGCTGGAGGTAAAAACTATATGAAGATCAGTTTATCGGGTGTCCGGGAGGGGGACTTTGCCTTTGTCATGGGATTCCCCGGACGTAACTGGCGGTATATGATCTCTGATGAGGTAGAAGAGCGGATGGAGACCACCAACTTTATGCGGGAACACATCCAGGGTATACGGCAGGAGATCCTTCTGGAAGAGATGCTCAAAAATGATGCTGTACGGATCCACTACGCCAGCAAATATGCGGCATCGGCCAACTACTGGAAAAATGCCATCGGTATGAACGAAGGGCTGGTCCGGCTTAATATCCTGGGAACGAAAAAGGCCCAGCAGCAGAAACTGCTGGCCCTGGGAGAGGCGACCGGGAACGATAACTACCGGAAGGCCTTCGAGGAGATCAGGGAGGTAGTGGCAGCCCGGCGTCAGCCGCTTTACCATCAACAGGCTTTGGTAGAAGTCTTTAATAACGGGATGGACTTTATGAAAATTCCTGCAACGCAGGCTTTTGTATCGGCCCTGCTCAGTAAAAAGAAGGACCGGATCGCCACGGAGAAGGAGAAACTGATAGCTGCGGCCGATACCTACTTTGAATCGGTCCCTTTTCCGGAAGTAGAACGCAGAGTAGCCAAAGCTTTAATGAAAGCCTATATGGAGTATATTCCTCGAGAGGAGCGTATTACTGTTTTTGAGGTCATTGAGAAACGGTTCAAAGGGGATAGTGATAAGTTTATTGACGATTGCCTGCGTTTCTCGATCTTCGGTTCCCGGGAAAACTTCCGGAAATTCATCCGGAAACCGACCTTCCACAAAATAGACAAAGACTGGATGGTTCTTTTCCGTAGCTCGATCAACAACGGGCTGATCGGAGCGGAACTGGCTATGGAGGAGATCAACCGTTCGTATGCCATGGCCCATAAAGTATAGGTAAAGGGGATGATGGATATGAGAGGAATAGAGGGCATCCCGATCTATCCGGACGCCAATTCGACCCTGCGCCTTACCTACGGACAGGTACTTTCGTACGAACCTTACGACGGTATGGTATACGATCACTATACGACCCTGAAAGGGGTGATGGAAAAGGAGGATCCGGAGAATTTTGAATTTATCGTACCAAAGCGGTTAAAGGAATTGTACCGGGAAAAAGAGTATGGCCGGTATGCGGATGAAGCGGGAGAAATGCCTGTTAACTTCATTGTAAATACCGACAATACCGGAGGGAACTCGGGCAGCCCGGTAATGAACGCGCAGGGACATCTGATAGGGACCGCATTCGACCGCAACTACGAAGGGTTGACAGGAGATATTGCCTTTCGCCCGGCTTCGCAGCGGGCAGTTTGTGTAGATATACGGTATACGCTGTTCATTATTGAAAAGTTTGCCGGGGCGGGTTACCTGCTGGATGAGATGGAGATCCTACAATAGCAAGACCGGATAACTCCTTTACCGCTCTTTTGCCCTATCTTTGCCTGTGTAATTAAAAAACAAATGAGTATGGAACAAAAATTTTGCCAGAGTTGCGGAATGCCGGTGAATGAGGTAAACCTGCAGGGTACCAATGCTGACGCGAGTAAAAATGAAGAGTACTGCTGTTATTGCTACAAAGAGGGAGCTTTTACCTCTGATTGCACTATGGAGGAGATAATAGAGAACTGCCTGAAGTATTTGCAGGAGTTCAATAAGGATTCGGAGGTACAATATACGGCAGAAGAGACCCGTGCCAATATGATGCAGTTCTTCCCTCAGCTGAAGCGGTGGAAAAAGGATTGATCTCCTCCCTCCTGTAACACTCATTCCGGGTACCGGGGATACCGGCACGGTTGTATCTACTGCGATACCCGGAGTGAATGTTCCGGGAATTGTCTCTTTGCTGAACAGGATTAACGAAGAAGTTTTTCCAGTTCCTCCCGGCCAGGCAGGTAATTCTCACCGGGAGCCAGCACCGCATCTGCCAGATCCCGCTTTTTCTCCTGCACGGTCCGTATCTTCTCTTCAAGGGTGTCTACCGTAACGAAACGGTAAACAAATATGGAATTCCGTTGTCCGATACGGTGTGCCCGGCTAATAGCCTGTTCTTCGGCTGCTACATTCCACCAGGGATCCAGGATAAAAACATAGTCGGCCTGGGTAAGGTTGAGCCCCACGCCTCCGGCCTTCAGGGAGATCAGAAAGAAGTTACACTCCGGTACTTCCGCAAAATCCCGGATCACCTTTTCCCGGTGGGTGGTCGTACCGGTAAGCATCGCATAGTGCCACTGCCGGGCCTGCATCTCACGCGCTATGATATCCAGGAAAGAGACATAGGCAGAGAACAAGAGCACTTTGTGGCCGGACCCCCCGATCTCTTCCAGCATTCTGAAAATTTCCGCCATCTTGGCTGATTCTTCCTGATAAGAGGGGTCTACCAGCAAAGGGTGAAGAGAGATCTGTCTTAACCGGTTGATCGCCTTTAATACGGCAAAGGGTTCATAGCTGTTCCCGGTGAGACTATTTTCCATGATCAGGTTACGGACACGGGATAGCTCTTCCTGGTAGATCCGCTGCTGCCCGGCCTCCATATCACAATAGATCACTTCATCCATCCGCTCCGGCAGATCACTCAGTACAGCCTCCTTTTTGCGCCGTAACACAAAAGGGGCAATGAGGGTACGCAGGTTCTCACTGCGCGAGCCGGATATATCTGCGGTAATGGGTTGTATAAAGTAGCTCCGGAAGGTGGTATGATCGCCTAAAAGTCCCGGGTTAATCACACTCATTAGCGACCACAGGTCGCTCAGGGAGTTTTCTACCGGAGTTCCCGAAAGGGCTACATAGTGATCTGCTTCTATGCGGCAAACGGCTTTATAGATCTGCGAAGTGCGGTTCTTAAAGTTTTGTGCTTCGTCGAACACGACAAAACCAAACCGCTTTTCTGAAAGAAAGGCAATATCATTCCGCAGTGTCTGGTAGGTAGTGATCACTACATCCCAGCTCATCAGGGCCTCTCTTTTCCGTTCCCGGGCCATACCGGTATAGACCATAGCGGTGAGAGAGGGAGCAAATTTCTTCAATTCGTTCACCCAATTATGTACCACCGAGGCAGGGACTACGATCAAAGAGGTGTGATACCGGGGCAGAGCAGGTCCTGCCGATACTCCGGAAAAGAGGTCGCCCTGATCGACAACGTTCGTTGTACCGGAACTGCTTTTGGGAACCTCCTCTTTATATTTTAACAGGAGAGCCAGGGTCTGAATAGTTTTTCCCAATCCCATATCATCTGCCAGGCAGATACCGAACTTTTGCCGGTACAGATTATACATCCATTCATATCCTTCCTGTTGATAGCTTCTTAACGTTGCCCGTAACCCGGAGGGAACAGGAACCGGTGAAACGGGAGATGCAACTGTTTGATACTCCTGGGTAATGGAACGTACCAGGTTGTACTGGGAACGCCGCAGGGTATATTCTTCCCGGGCGGGACGGGCAAACAGGAAGAGTCCTGCATAGCGGGCAAACCACTCTTCGGGGATCAGGAAGATACGATGATCTTTCATCCGGAAGATGCGGTTACCGGTAAGGATATGCTCCCGGAAGGCCTGGAAAGGGATCTTCTCTCCACTCTCCAGTATAACATCGGCTTTGAGTTCAAACCAGTCACTGGTCTCTGTGCGGTTAATAGCGAGTTGCCACCCTTCCAGGTAGTAACTCTCGCTATTCCCTTCACTACTGATCTCAAAACCGGATGCTACCAGTTGATCTTTATGAGCCTGCAGCCACTCCACCACAGCTACCTGGGATTCACTATCGGGAATCAGAAAGTGTTGCCCACCCATCCTGAGTCCTTTATCCAGCAGTACCTGTGCATATTTTTTCTCCCACCGGCAGTCTCTGACGATCTTAAAAAAGCGATATTGGTCTCCCTCTTCTTTCAGATAGACAATCACATCCTGCTGGTTGAAAAAAGAGACAAGGCTTTCCCCATACCGGAAAAAGAGCTGGATGGTCCGGCAGGAAAAGACATCGGTCTCTACGGAGAGCAGCACCTTCCTGGGAGGATCTATTTCCAAAACCTCGAATCCTTCGACCTCAATATCCTGATTGACAATGTTCTTCAGGATGAATTTCCGGAAATAGGCCTCTTCATTCTGGCGGGAGATAAGAACCTCTTTTTTATCGGTAAAGGGCCTCACCCGGTTTCCTGAAAAACCTTCGGGTAACGGGAACAGCTGGTAATCCACCCCTATCCAGCCGGGAGTTTCACTGATAATACGGATGGCGTGTTCAGCAGGAACGATCTCCTGCGTACCGGCCTGGAACCGGAGGATATAACGGATCTTTTCGTCGTCGCGGTAAAACCCCAGCGAAGGTTTCAGTTTATCGATGGAAAGGATCAGTTGTTCGGATTTATAGAGATTCCGGATACGGGTCTCATAGAAAAAAAGCGGGTTACCCAGTACATACAATAGTTCCAGGATCTCCGCAACCTGCCTGCTGATATAACTGCTTACCTGTTTTTGGGTAGGCTCATCGGGTTGACGGAAGAAGTCAGCCTCGGTTTTGTATCTTTTTCCATACAAGGCATAGAGTGCGGCGTGTTCCAGGCGACGGCAGATCTTCACCACTGCTTTTTCATCCTTTGTGATATCTTCATCAGCTATATTTTTACCTAAGAACCGATAATACTCCCCCATATCGGTAGCCCGACAGGGCTGGATGGAATAGATACCCCATACAGATTCCGGAACCAAAATAAAAATAAGTTGTTCATTCATTGATACATCTTTTGGAATCTACAAAAATAAGGGTTATGCTTCATCCTTAATGCATAATATACCTATTTTTTATGAGGAGAACTCTCACTAAAATAGGCTACCTTTGTAGAGTCATTTAAATTTAGACCGGATGGAAGGAAACGTTGCTTTTGCTCTCTTACTGACTCTGTTTGCCGGCCTGGCTACAGGTATCGGAAGCCTGATCGCACTTATTGCCAAAAGTACCAATAAGAAGTTCCTCTCTTTTTCCCTGGGACTCTCTGCAGGGGTAATGATCTATGTATCTTTTGTAGAGATATTTACAGAGGCCAGGTTTACACTGACCGAAGCATTGGGCGAGACGTACGGACTGACCACGACCGTGCTTCTCTTTTTTGCAGGCATGTTACTGATCGGAGTGATCGACCGGCTGGTCCCCTCTTTTGAGAACCCGCATGAAGCACGCTCCGTAGAGGCCATGAAAAAGCGGCCTATTCATCCGGAGGCTAAACTAAAACGGATGGGTATGATGACCGCCCTGGCTATCGGCATCCATAACTTCCCGGAAGGGATAGCTACTTTTACGGCTGCGCTGGAGAATCCCACCCTGGGGGTTGCCATTGCGGTAGCAATTGCCATTCACAATATTCCGGAAGGAATAGCGGTTTCGGTGCCTATCTACTACGCAACCGGAGATCGTAAAAAAACGTTCCGGTTATCGCTATTATCCGGATTGGCAGAGCCGATAGGAGCTTTTCTTGCTTACCTTATTCTGCTCCCCTTTATTTCTCCCGTTGTGATGGGATGTGTCTTTGCTTCAGTGGCCGGCATTATGGTATTTATCTCGCTGGACGAACTCTTACCGGCTGCGCGGGAGTATGGAGAACACCATATCTCTATTTACGGATTAATTACCGGTATGGCGATTATGGCCGTAAGCCTTATCTTGCTGGCATAACAACCACACCATTATAAATTGTCTATTACTCGAAGAGTTCCAGATGAACCGGTCCTATTAATCCGGCAAAAGGTTTTCCGCGATAAGGAGAAGGTATTTCCTGGTAATGATTGGATAAGGTACTATATACCAGTACTTCAATACGGTTAATTCCCTGTTTGACAAAGTCTGTGATATCCATCCGGTAGGGTTGCCGCATCATAAATCCGACCTCTTCTCCATTCACTTTTACTTCACAGGTTGCACTCACTGTTCCCAGATCGAGTATGATCCGGGAACCTCCGGAGAATTCCAGTTCCACCTCTTTGGTATAACGCATCCCTCCGGAATAAAAAGCCAGTGCTCCCGCTTGTGTCCAGTCGCCGGGTTGCATCGCTCCTTCTTTGCAGACTAATTTAACAGGCTTTGTAAAAACAGAACTCCCCGGATATCCGGCCGAAGGTTGCAGGCGCATAGTAACTCTACTTACCCCTTGGGTATAAGGAATAGGAATAAGATACCCCATGGAAGATTGATCGGCTTTGATCGTTCGTTGGGGGATCTCCTTACCGTCCACCCAAAGTTGGAGCATCTCGCCATGCAGGTTCAATTCCATAGCACAAGTACCTGGTGCGGTTTCAAAGGTATAATACCAGCATCCCTGTTCTCCGCCCCGGGGATCATACGGTACATGGGGAGTATGAAACCATTTACTGGCCACTACAGAGGCATAAGGATCTACCTCTTTTGCAGCAGGTGCATCTTCTGGATAGACAACCACCATACTGCGCAGGCGGGGATCCCTGGAATCATTGACCATTTTCGACAGACCGTGAGAAGCGGCAGGGGTGTTTTTATAAGCGATCAACAGATTGTGCCAGCCCTGATCCAACCGGACAACAGGTTGCCGGACCTCCTCTTTATTGATGAGGATAAGATCGGGAACGATACCCTCCTGGACTAACCGGTAAGTTCCTGCTTTTTCCGCATACAGCTTAGTGCGGTAGAGTTGATGACCACCCTGATCCAGTATAAAGAACCGGCTATCCACTTTTCCTTTCAAACCATGATACCCCTGACTACCCGGATGATCGTACACTCCATATTGCCAGGAGTAGGTATAGGGCTGCCAGGAATCATGCTCATACTTTTCTTCCCGCAGGTATTGGGAGATATCTACATCCGCCTCTTTTGTGATCGTTTCAACATGAGGTCCATATCCGTATAAAGCAGAGACCGCGTCGATCTCCCGGATCTCCGGCTCTGTTTTGTTCTTTTTTTTACCACTCCGAAAGTGTGAAAGAAAGAGCCGTGCTTCCGGTCCGATCAGCTCATCCGTGGCAGGAAGGCGATAATCTCCCCACCTGTTATCCAGCGTAGGTACTACTTCGGTCTGCCAGGATCCGGTCAAAGGTATAACAGATGGATCCACCTCCATTCCGGAAATACCGGGATCATACTCCGGAGTACCGGGAGAAAACACAACCAGCCAGGATTTATTGTTTTCTTCATTAAAACGAATAGTGGTTCCTTCGGGTGTCTGTTGTAAAACAGGAAGTGTTTCGATCGTACCATCTTCGGCATTCCAGCGTTCTGCCTTACCGGTGGTTCTAAAGAACATGTCACTTCCAGGCTTCACTTCGGTTACCATATATACATCACGGTTATCAATTTTACGATGTAAGACACGCCCTCCGTCGTTCCCGGGAATAAAACCGGGAGTGATCAGCTTCGGAATAGCAGAAACTATTTCTGCTGCACTTCCATATCCTCCTTTTCCACCTGCGCTGTTTGAGTGAACAGAAAGATCTTCGTTATGGATAGGATCCCGGGTCTCTCCGAATATTTCCCGGAGAATGGCCTCTACGCCGGAGTCATGCTCCCCGATACGGGAAGAGGCTTTAGGTAAAGTGCCGGTAGCCAGTACAATGCCGCCCTGACGGTAAAAATCGAGTATCTTTCCTAAAGATTCATCATGCATGGCGTGTATATCTGCCAGTATAATTATTTTATAATTCTCTTTTCCAATGGTGAGGATTCCCTGGTCTGTTTTTCCATTTTGCAGGGAATGGCAATCCAGAAAATCATAATCCAGTCCTCTTTTGCTAAGTTGATCTGCTACAGCGAAACAAAGAGTTGGATTGGCATCCGGATAAGCCTGCATGGACTCGGTGGGGTATAGGATCCCAATATCACAAACGTGTTCTCCCTGACTCAACAAATAACTTAGTCTTTCCGCGTATTCAAGCCATTTTTTCATGTGGGGCCAGTAGGGCATCCGAAAGTGAAAACAAGGAGGAGCCCACCCCCACCATCCTCCGTGGGTAGAATAGTAAAGACCATGCAGACAGAGAAGATTTCCTCCGGCTACCAGGTGGTGGTCTAACTGAGAATAGAGCCACTCTCCCGCACTATCCCAACCCATACTATGAAAAGCTTCCAGCCAGGTACGGGGGCGATCATACAGGTGGCTTACAGAACTGGATACTTTGGTTTGCAAGAAACTGGAACCCAGAGAGGGAGCATCATTTCCAGGGGCAGTAAACCAGCCGGACATCCGGAAATAATCCAGGTAGCACAGGGGATTGGTTCCTCTTCCGTAATTATCACATCCATATAACAATCCCTTGTCGTTGTGCCAGTCAAATATAGGTTTAAAATACCTCTCTTCGGACATACGGGTTATTACCTGAGCAAAATCAAGCCTGATCTTAGGAGTAATGTCTCCTATATTATATTTCAGGGCGGGAAGATAAGGAAGGATATCGCATCCCTTCATCTCTTTGAAATAGTGCGGTAAATCCTCTGCCCAGGAGTTAAAATCCAGGTGATATTCCAGTTCATCCTGAAAGAAATAATTGATTCCTTTTTTACCCTGCTCATCCAACCTGTTATAAAAATCATCAAAATAGTGTCTGACGACCTCTTTTCCATACATAGGGTGAAGATCGGGTGCCGGAGTAGTAGATACTATATAGAGGCTATATTCACTATCCGAAGGGGCCTGCCAGTTCAAAAACCTGTTCTCAATTTTCGCGGAGAGTTCTTTTCCACCGGGATAAGATACTATGGTAACCAGATTATCGGGTATGGTAAGAGAAAGAGTTTCACCGGGTCCGACTTTATACTCCTCTATTTCGAGTCGTCCCTGATAAGTGCGGAATTCCTCCGTATGCAGGATACTATCGGTAAAGTATCCGTTTCTTTCCCAGGCAAATGTATAATCATCCATACCCACTCCCATCCCCCGGCGGGCACATTCTCCGGTAAACCAGTTGATGATCTCCCACCAGGATCCGGTAAATATTTCAGGCTTGCCCGGCTCAGTTCTACCGGCTCCGCCGAAACCGGCCCTATTTTCTTCTACGTCTACACCAGGATGCGTATGAGCATAACTTATAGCAAACCCATCGGTAGCTGAACTTTGTAGTAAGTCCAATTGGTAAGTAAGACGTTCCCGGCTTAAACTATCCCCGTTCCACCAGTAAAAGGGTACATTCCCGTATCCTTTCGGGGGATTCTTAAACTTATTGACTAAATCCTTTCGGCTCTCCTCATCGGGCCACCCTTTGAAAGATTGGGTTTGTGCCTGTATATAAGAGGTCATTAACAGAATAAAAACTATCGAAAAGAAGCTCTCCGGTCTTTTTTGTCTACCCTGGTGATTATCTACATTCATTCTTTTTAATTTATAAGAATATTTATCCCATTCAGGGAGCAAATATAGGAGGCCAGGAGAAAAAGAGAGTAGACTTTTATTCATTCCAGGTCGAAATTTGAAAACCAACCTGCTTTTTTCCAAAGATTATTATAAAAAAACAGGGTGTATCCATATGGACACACCCTATCAGTTCTATTATTTGTATGGAGAAGTATTACATCATGCCGCCCATACCTCCCATTCCGGGAGCACCCATCGGCATTTCAGGTTTATCTTCTTTCTTTTCTACGATCACACACTCTGTTGTAAGGAACATACCTGCAATAGAAGCCGCATTCTCCAACGCAACACGGGTTACTTTAGCCGGGTCAACCACTCCTGCAGCAAACATATTCTCATACACATCGGTGCGTGCATTGTAGCCGAAGTCATCTTTACCTTCGCTTACTTTCTGAACCACAACAGCGCCTTCTTTACCTGCATTGGCAACAATCTGGCGAAGCGGTTCTTCAATCGCACGTCTGATGATCGCAATACCGGTAGTTTCATCTACATTATCACCCTGCAGTCCTTCCAGCGCATCAATCGCACGGATGTAAGTTACACCACCGCCCGGTACAATTCCTTCTTCAATAGCAGCGCGGGTAGCACACAATGCATCGTCCACACGGTCTTTCTTCTCTTTCATCTCTACTTCACTGGCAGCACCTACATAGAGAACAGCTACACCACCGGCCAGTTTCGCCAGACGTTCCTGTAATTTTTCCCTGTCGTAGTCTGAAGTAGTAGTAGCGATCTGGGTTTTGATCTGATTCACACGTGCCTGGATATTCTCTTTATCTCCCGCACCGTTGACAATAGTTGTATCGTCTTTGGAAACAGTTACTTTATCACAGGTTCCTAACATCTTCAGGGTAGCCTGTTCCAGGGTAAGACCTTTCTCTTCGGAGATCACCAGACCACCTGTCAGTACGGCGATATCTTCCAGCATCTCTTTTCTTCTGTCCCCGAATCCCGGAGCTTTTACAGCACAGATCTTCAGTTGAGAACGAAGACGGTTCACTACCAGTGTAGTCAGTGCTTCACTATCCACATCTTCGGCAATGATCAGCAGAGGATGTCCTGTCTGCACGGCAGGTTCCAGGATCGGAAGCATATCTTTCAGGTTGGAGATCTTTTTATCGTAGATAAGGATGTAGGGATTCTCTATTTCGCATTCCATCTTCTCCGTATTGGTTACGAAATAAGCAGAAAGATATCCGCGGTCAAACTGCATACCTTCTACCACACCGATAGAGGTCTCAGTTCCTTTCGCCTCTTCAATAGTAATAACACCATCTTTGGAAACCTGACGCATAGCATCTGCCAGAAGTTTACCGATAGTAGGATCGTTGTTGGCAGAGATAGTAGCTACCTGTTCAATCTTATCGTAGTCATCGCCTACTTTCTGAGACTGATCCTTGATGGATTCAACCACTTTGGCAACCGCTTTGTCAATACCCTGTTTAAGATCCATCGGGTTAGCCCCTGCAGTTACGTTCTTTAATCCTTCAGCTACGATAGACTGGGCCAGTACAGTAGCAGTTGTAGTACCATCACCGGCATCATCTCCTGTTTTGGAAGCAACCTCTTTTACCAGCTGGGCACCTGTATTCTGGAAAGGATCCGAAAGTTCGATCTCTTTTGCTACGGTCACCCCGTCCTTGGTGATCTGCGGAGCACCAAATTTCTTTTCAATAATTACATTACGTCCTTTAGGACCCAGTGTTACTTTTACTACATTTGCCAATTCGTCAACACCTTTTTTGAGTTGATCACGGGCTTCCAGGTTGAAAGATATTTCTTTAGCCATCTTAATTTTACTTTTTATGGAATTAATGAATAATGAAAATTAACCTAAAACAGCAACTACGTCACCCTGACGCATGATCAGGTATTTATTGCCATCAAATTCAAGTTCAGTACCTGCGTATTTTCCGTAAAGAACAGTGTCTCCTACTTTTAATACCATCTCTTCATCTTTTGTACCGTTACCTACAGCGATCACTTCCCCTTTCAAAGGTTTCTCT
>JAJQBG010000291.1 GCA_021203405.1 Bacteroides sp. | reverse complement strand
GTCTTCGGAAGAGCCTCGTACGATATCGGCGTATTCCAGGTTCTCGATCAGTGTGGAGGTAAGTCTGACTACCTCCTGAACATGGGTATGGCGGAAGTTGAGATCGTAATAGATAATAGCTTTTTTATCACGGGCTTTTTCCAGTAACTCCACCATTTTTTCCCGTAAGGCAGGATTCAGGGCAAAATAGGACCCGAACATAAGGATGTCGTCTTCCTCTATATCGGGAAGGTCTACCTCGAGACGCTGGCGCGGATAATCTTTGTAGAAAAGGTATTCGGCATTGTGCTGTTGGTCCAGAAAAGCCAGGGAAACGGGCGAGTTACCATCGGAGAAAATGCTGACATGGTCACTGTTGACTCCGTTCTCCCGGAGAAAACCGGTGATGATACGACCTACCTGGTCGTCTCCGGTCTCACTGATAAAAGTGGTAGGTACTCCCAGTCTTCCTAAAGAAATAATACCGTTAAAAACGGAACCACCCGGTACTGCTGTGGTAGGTTGCAGGTCCCGGAAGATAATATCCAGAATGGTCTCACCGATCCCGATTACTTTTCGCATAATTTTCTTGATTTTTCTCCCAGATAACCTCCATGATGGCGTTTGGAGTATTCGTCAATGGTAAATCCTGTTCTCTTCATGGTCTCTACTACCAGGATATCCCCGATCACTGTCATCACCGTGGTAGAGGTGGTAGGGGTCACACCCAGCGTACACACTTCGGAGGGGTTACCGGTATGGATACAAACATCCGATTCACACGCTAACGGGCTATGGGGATTGCCTGTTATGACAATAAACTTCAGGTTAGGGTTCAGTATACGGGATAGTTGGGTCAGTTCTACGATCTCCCGGGTTTTACCGGAGTTAGAGATAAGCAGGAGTACATCGTTGGGTTGAAAGATGCCCAGGTCGCCGTGCTGTGCCTCACTGGGATGCAGGAACACGGCCGGTATACCGGTAGAGCAGAAGGTAGTAGCGATGTTCATGGCAATTTGCCCCGCTTTCCCCATACCGGTGGTTACCAGTTTTCCTTTTTTTTCATATACCTGCCCGTAGATCAGGCTAACGGCTTTTTCAAAGGAGTCGTTTACCGGAATGTTCATAACGGCTTCGGCCTCTTTCCGGAGTGTTTCTTTAATAGATTCAGTCATTCGATTCGATAATTTGCTGCAGCTCTTCCAAGGTATTGGCTATCTGGTAATAGAAGGAGAGGGGGTGGTGGAGAAAACCTTTTTCACCCAGATCTTCCAGTGCTACGATCAGTTTATTGTAAAACCCGTTTATATTATAAAAAACAATTTGTTTGGTATGGTAGCCGATAGAAGCGGCAGCCATGACATGAAAAACTTCGTCATACGTGCCGATACCGCCGGGAAGGGCGATCAGAATATCCGACTCCCGTACGATAATATCTTTCCGCTCACTGAGGTTAGTTGTATAGAAGACCTCTGTAAGGCAGGTGCTTACTTTTCCTCTCTCTTCCAGCTTATCGGGTACTACGCCGATCACTTTTCCGTCGTTCTCACTGACACTTTTTGAAATACACTCCATCAGTCCCAGAGAGGCTCCGCCATATATCAGGGTTTTCCCGCTTTTACCAAGCCAGGTGCCCAGCTCCGCACATTTTTCAAAATAGAGTGGATCAATAGAGGGAGAGGTAGAACAAAATATACCAATTCTATCCATACAGGTAAATTGCATTTAACGTACAAATATCCATATTTTTCTATGAACGGCAATAGGTTTTATTGTATTTTTGCACCTCAAAACTTTTAGCAACAGGTAAGCAGATGTACTCTACCCAATATACACTTTCCAATGGTTTACGAATTATTCAGGCCCCTTTATCTTCTCCGGTGGTCTATTGTGGCTTTGCTATCAATGTGGGGACACGGGACGAGCCGGAACATCAGCAGGGTATGGCACATTTTGTGGAACACCTGCTCTTTAAGGGTACGGTTAAAAGAAAGGCGTGGCATATCCTGAACCGGATGGAGAATGTAGGGGGTGACCTGAATGCCTATACCAATAAGGAGGAGACGGTTATCTATTCGGCTTTTCTGAAAGAACACTTTTCCCGGGCGATAGAACTACTTACGGATATTGTATTTCACCCTACTTTTCCACAGAATGAGATCGAAAAAGAGGTGGATGTTATTCTGGACGAGATCCAGTCTTACGAAGATACTCCCTCCGAACTGATCTTTGATGATTTTGAAGAGGTTATTTTCAGGGGATACCCGCTGGGAAATAATATTCTGGGTAAACCGGAACTCTTTGAGACCCTTACCAGTGAAGATGCGGCTGCTTTTACCTCCTGGTTCTACTATCCCTCTAACATGGTCTTTTTCCTGTTGGGAGATGTGGATATGAAAATGATCGTGCGCCAGCTGGAAAAATTACTGGCCGGTGTGGAAAACCCTTCCGGGAATTACAGGCGTACTCCTCCTCCTCTTTATGTTCCGGAAAAAAGAGTGCTGGAACAGGATACTCACCAGGCACATGTCATGATCGGTAACCGCTCTTATAATGTGTATGACGAGAAACGTACTTCTCTCTATCTGCTGAATAACATATTGGGTGGACCGGGCATGAATAGTTTGTTGAATGTTTCACTCAGGGAACGGAAAGGATGGGTCTACAATGTGGAGTCAGGTATTGTCTCTTATACGGATACCGGGTTTTTCTCCATTTATTTCGGCACCGATCCCCGCAACGCGAAACGGTGTATCTGGTTGGTACATAAAGAGTTGAAAAAAACTCAGGGAGGTAAAATTATCTGCGACCCGTCTGGCTTCTGCCAAAAAACAGTTGATCGGTCAGATCGGGGTAGCATCCGATAATAATGAAAATATCGCCCTGGAGATGGGAAAGACTTTTCTCCATTTCGGTAAATATGATAAAAAGAGAAAGTGTTCCGGCGTATTGAATCTGTTACACCGGAAATGGCGCTGGAAGTAGCCAATGAGATTTTAGATAAATCTTCTCTCTCTACCCTTATCTACCGTTGATCGTTATTAATGCCATTGCATCTTTTTGAGTTTGCGTACTGCATTCTCCAGGGATTCGGTGGGTTCAATAATGTTATAGGCTCCCCAGAAGTTCTCATCATAAAAATTATTGATCTTATCGGAGAGAATATAATGAGACCTGAATGAATCTTTATAGGGGATGATCTCTGTCGGATAGGCATACCGGTCTGTGATCACCATCTCTGAGGTTACCGTATAATTGGTACGGAACCACTTCTTTTTCCAGTCACACTGGAATTTTATCTCATTGAATATGTAATTAAGCTGGCTTTTACCCTCTATGGTACGGTAAGTAATAAGGTAAGTTACGCTCTGGGGTTTAAACTCCAGTCCTGCGGGCTTTTTCCGGAGTATCTGTTCGGTTACCTTTCTGCGGTCTCTCATTTCCGTATTGAACTCCATACGCGAGAAAGAGAGGGATTCCCGGTCGATATAATAAGAGCCTTCATAGAGGGGAAAAGGTACCGATACCCGGGGACGGAAAGTGATCACATAATGGAGCCTGTCACCAATGGTAATATACTCTGTAAATTCATAGGTATACCAGTCTACGGTCTCGGGATCCAGTAACGGATAGGGGTTCTTTACAATATCCAGTGCAGTGGCCTGGGTGGGTCCTCCTACCAGCTTCACGGCCAGTGTATCTCTGGCTTTCGGGCTTAAAAGCTGTCTTCCTTTGGAGATCCGGGTCCTCTCCCGGGAGGTATCTTCTTTGTGGGTGGTTTTAAAGACATCGGTCACCGCTTCCGAAACACTGATGTATTTTTTTGCCTTTCTGTACCGTTTCCCGGTAAAAACCGGTCAGCATAATAGGGAAGTCCGGATAGCTCTGTTCGATCTTATCCATGGCCTGGATTACTATCTCACAGGCATGGACAGGAGATACGGTGATGGCATCCAGAATAATGCTGTTAGGTATCAGGTAGCACTCTATATCGGAAGGATCTTCCCGGTCTATCTCTATCTGGCCGGAGATATAGCCCAGGTGGGAGAGTTCAATGGTACGGGAGTTTTGTCCGGGCAGTATCTTCAGGGAAAATACCCCCTCTTTGTTGGTTACGGTTCCTGTATTGTAGCCGGTAAGGGAGATATTTACATTTTCCAGTACTTTTTTACTTTTCTGATCTTTCACAACCCCACTGATGGTGTAATACTCTTCGTGGGCCTGGCTGTAAACAGCAGAAGTAAAAAGCCACAGAAGGAGGGTCAGAAAAAACGATCCGGTAAATAAATGATATTTTTTCATGGCTTTTTGAGTTAAGTTAGTACCGAGATGTCTAAAGCAGACAGGTAACGCTGTCCGGATAAGCCAAAGATACAAAAATAGTTTGATAAATGCAAAAGAAAGTGAAGGGTTCTTTTGTAGGAAGTATCATGCGGATTGTATGAACCGTGAAGAGGATTATCTCCGGACACTCTTTTCCAGGATAAGCAGGCTTTCGGGTCCCATATTGAAGAGGAGATCCATAATACTCATACCGGGCAGAAAACCCTGTTTTTCCTGGAAAACCTGGTAATAGGGGATGGCCTGATATTCCGGATCCGGAAAAGAAAACTCTTTCCGGCTGCCTGTTTGTTCGCGGAGGTCGATCACGGTTGAGGGAGGTTCTTTCTGATAACTTTCTGTCCGTTGCAGGATCACCGGAAGATCGATCAGCCGGCATACCAACTCACACAGCTGCTTGTTAAAGTCGATCAGGTACCCAATCTTTTTTTCATAAAAAGGTTGAAAATAATCCCGGTAGTATTCAAAGAAAGGGGTACTGCTGCAGGCGGATTCAATAGCGTTCCAGTGGAGGTGACGCCAGTTCCCATGATCGGATATCCGGATATCTTTCATAGGAGTTTTGGGACTATCCGGTTTGATAACCGGGATAGAGAGAGGTTGTGGACCGTTGGCCGATGCGATGATACAGCGGTTCCGGAGGGTTTGCTTGATGTAATGTTCGTGTTGTTCCACCTGTACAGTAGGATAGTGGTATATTTTGCTGTAATAGTGTACCGGTGCCAGGTAGGCAGAAGTAAGGAGCAGGATATTTTCCATGATTCAATATACGGGTTTAAAAATTCGATCCCACTGGTAACCCTGGAACATAGGACTCTCTTTCCGTTTGGAGAACCACACCCAGCACCCTTTCCCTATTACATGATCGTGTGGAACCAGTCCGAACAGACGGGAGTCAGCAAAATTAATGGAATTCCCGGATGCCATCCAGTAATAATCCTGGGTGAACCGGCAGGTGGGTGTATAACGACCTTCTATATAGAGGGAATCGTTTATCACCTCTGCATCCACTCCTTCATGGAGCACCAGTGTATTGCGGATGAGCCGGATATTCTGAGGGGTAATAGTAATTTCTGTAGTTTTACCCGGAACGATAAAAGGGTGGTGACAGAGAGAGTCCGGAACGAAAGGCTGTATCCAGCTTTCTCCTTTAATCTCCTGTTCCAGCAGGTAGTGTTCGTAATGGCTGAAGCTTCTTACGGAGAAGGAGTCTGCGCTACCCATAAGCTCACTGTGGGGTATCTGCAGATCAGTCAGTAGTTCCCGGATCTCCTTTTCTTTATTTACCGGATAGCGATAGAGGTTCTTTTTATCCGGGTCAGCCGGTATAGAAGAGGTTACCGAGAGAAAGAGTGTATCGGTATAGAGCGTATCCCCGGGTGTTCCGATGCATCGGCCGATATAGATGTTCCGTTTCCCGGTTGGGGTGGAAGGAACAGGAGGATAGGGATTATTAAAGAGTACAATATCTCCCTGTTCTACCGGATGTTCCAGCAACCGGTGGTAACCCCATAGGGTGGATAGAGGGATCCGGTATCCGTAACTCCATTTATTGACTAATACATGATCGCCCGGAAAGAGGGAGTTCTCCATGCCTGAAGCAGGAATATAACAGGAGGCAAAAAAGAGGAGATGAATAAGAAGAGTAATACCGGCAAGAAGCGCCGGTATTTTGATCCAGGATAGTATGCTCTGTTTTTTTCTTTTCATACCACTCTTTTCGTTGTACTCCTTCCGCAGGAGTTATTCAGTCGTTATGTACCCACTTGAAAATACGGTTCCAGCGTATCTTTCCGTCGAACCAGCCGCGGTCTTTATCCAGGGAGAGCCATACCACGATCGGTTTACCTACGATGTGATCTTCCGGTACAAATCCCCAGGAGCGGGAGTCGGCAGAGTTGTGGCGGTTGTCTCCCATCATCCAGTAGTAATCCATTTTAAAAGTATACAGGTTGGTTTCCTCACCGTTGATAAAAATGCCTTCCGGAGTTACTTCCAGTTTATTATTTTCGTAAGCCTCAATGCAACGCTGGTAAATGGGCAGGTTATCGGCTGTCAGCTCAATGGTCTCTCCTTTTTTAGGGATCCATATCGGGCCGTAATTGTTCCAGTTCCATTTCGTATAGAGGTTTAAAGGGTACATGGGTGCAGCGCCATACAACTCTTCCGGTTCCATCTCAATTTTAGAGATAAGAACCTTGTTGGCCAGTAAGGCATCGTGCGCCGCTTTGGTCAAGGGTAAATAGTAAACCGGATTCAGTCTGCCGTTGACATCTCTTCCTGTAAATCCCAACTGGGAGAAGTAGTTATCGGCTCCCGCATCTCCGCTGATCAGGTTCTGGTCATCTTTGCTGATATGCAGTTCCCGGAAGATGTTTTCCGGAATATAGGGGCCGGTTGTCTGTACCAGGTAGTTGAATTGAATACCCGGCGGATTCTCTTCCGCTACTCCGTTGATACAAATCTGTCCGTTCTTAATCTCAAGGAGATCTCCCGGAACACCTACGCAACGTTTTACATAGTTTTCCCGACGGTCCACCGGATGTACCACTACTTTGCCATAAAATTGTGGATTAGACAAGATCATTTCTCTTCCGGCATTGTAGTATAGATTGTAAATGATCCTTTGCTCTTCCCGGGTAAGACTATCCATATCTATCCGGTTCGGATATTTTCTTTTTCCTTCCTGGTAGGCCAGGGTATAGAAATCTGTCTGCTGGAAATTGGTGGCTACGGTATCGCCGGCCGGAAAGTTGAACACCACAACATCTCCCCGCTTAACAGGACCGAATCCTTTCACCCGTTTGTAAGGCCATTGAGGATGTTCAATATAGGACTTCAGATTGGTTCCGGGAAGGGTGTGCTGTGCCAGTGGCATGGATAAAGGAGTATTGGGTACCCTGGGGCCGTAACTCATTTTACTGACAAAAAGAAAATCTCCTACCAGCAATGTTTTTTCCAGCGAGGAAGAAGGGATCTGGTAGTTCTGGAAAAAGTAGATATTCACAAAATAGACAGCTACCAGTGCAAATACAATCGCATCTACCCAACTCATTACTCCTCTTACCGGTTCATTTTTTGAGTTCTTCCAGAAGTACCAGGGTATCTTTTTGGTAATATAGGCGTCAAAGATAAAAGGGAGCACCAAAAGGCCCAACCAGCTTTTGATCCAGATCAGGAAAGCCAGGTATAAAACAGTAACAATGGCAAATTTTATCCACTGTTTACGGGTTGCTTGGATCGTTTTCAACTTCGGAAAAGTTTATTATTTTAAAAAATCGAACAGATCACTCATCTGGAGAAATCCTTCGTGTTCATGGGTGTATTCGGCAGCCAGAACGGTTCCTAAAGCAAAACCTCCACGATTCTTGGCATCGTGGGTAATGGTGATGCTGTCGGCCTGAGAGTTGTAACGTACGGAGTGTAGTCCGAATACTTCTCCCTCACGAAGGGACTCAATACTCAGTTGAGAGGGAGTCTGAGCTTCTCCTTTTACCCACTCTTCTTTTCTGTCCAGGTTTTCCAGTACTCCTTCGGCCAGGGCAATAGCGGTACCGCTGGGGGCATCTAATTTGTGGATATGGTGCGTTTCCGACATGCAAACGTCGTATGCTTCGAAACGGTTCATGATTTTAGCCAGGTATTTGTTGAGTGCAAAGAAAATGCATACTCCCAGGCTGAAGTTGGAAGACCAGAAAAAGGTTTTTCCTCCGTTTGAGCAAAGATCTTTGATCTCTTCTCCGTGTTCGGCCATCCATCCGGTACTTCCGGATACCACTTTCACACCCGCTTCGAAGGTTTTCAGGTAGTTGGAATAGGCCACTTTCGGATTGGTAAATTCAATGGCCACATCGGCCGACCTGAATCTATCGGAGTTAAAATCTTCCTGATTATCTATATCGATGATACATACAATTTCGTGTCCGCGGCTCAGGGCTACTTTTTCGATCTCCTTACCCATTTTGCCATATCCTATCAATGCTATTTTCATATATGTTTGTTATTTAGAGAGACAAAGATAAATATTTTAGTGGTAAGTTGCTACATTTGCAGAACATTAACCTTCGGTAAGAAAGAGTAAGATTTTCGTAAAGCAAACCGAAGAGTAAATTTTACCGGGAATGGAAGCTGGGTGAAGTAGGGTTGGCTGACGGGAACAAAATATCCAGGTAGTTCGTTTATGGTCTGTTAACCTGCTCTTTATGAAAGAGATGAAAAAGATTGTTGGAATATTGAAATTTTTTCTGTCCGGCGTAGCCAAAGAATAGGTTATTGAATGGAATAAGGTATATTTGTTTACTAAATCTATAAGAAGGAGAAATTGATGAAAAGAAACTGTTTTTTACTCTGGCTCTGTTAACCATACTGGCTTTGAATTTTCCTGTGCAGGGAAAGTCTCTCTCCGTAGAAGTTTATCCTCTTGGTGTTGAAATTGAGCAGGAAATTTTGAAGAGTTCCTGGAAAAGTTTACCGGAAGTGCTGCCTTTCAATACTCCCGCATTAAATTTCCTCTTACCACTCCTATTATTCTAGTCACCGAAGATGGAGAAGAGGAAAAAGGTTTTCCTTTTACCTAGGATAAATGGCCTTTACTGGATCGGGATGTGATCAAAGAAGAGCGTCTCCTGGATGAGCACGGTGGCGTATATGTCTCTCATTATGTGGTCGATGAGGCAAACCGTAAAGAGTTTGAAGCCGGCTATGAAGAGTCGGAACTCGACCTACGGTTGGCCTTTGACCTCTTGGAAGGAAAGTGGTTCCTGACCGATGCTTACACAGGTTGGTATGGTTTTGATCTAATAGATACCGACCTTCCCGAAGCAGTAAATGCCGTACAGGAGGAGAACAGTGTCTTTAAGCAGATCTACCCCTGAGCCGAAAGTTCTTCAAAGAGCCGCTGGGTTGCCGCCAGATAGGCAGGAACAGTGGTACTTTTAAGGATCTTTTTGCGGAGCCGTTTCTCTGCATCCGGTAACAGATACTCCCAGAAACTTTTTACTTTCAGCAGGATCTGGGATTCCCCCCATAAAGTGGTGTTATACCAATCGAATAGTTCGCGGTGCATCTCTGAGAGTTTACTGATCAACTCAGAACCTGGCAAAATACGCTCTTGCTGATACTCCAGTGCCAAAGCCGGATTGGCTAACAGACCTCTTCCTATCATTACCCCTGCAAGTCCGGGAAAACGCTCTGTAATAGTTGTTATATCTTCTATCGTATGCAGATCTCCGTTGTAAAGTAAGGAAAGATGGCAGGCTTCGTAAAACCTGCTGAAACTCTCTATGTCCGTTTCTCCTTTGTATTGCTGAATGCCCAGCCGCGGATGTAAAGTGATCCGGCGTAAAGGTAATTCATTTAACAAAGGGAGCAGGCGGAGAGACTCTTCGGCACTCTCCTGTCCCAACCTCATCTTCACCGAGAAACTGATATCGGGTTCTTCCGCTACTATTTGCAGTACCTCTCTTACCTTTTCCGGAAAAGGCAATATACCCGATCCTTTCTTTTTCCGGGCGATCAACGGAAAGGGACACCCCATATTGATATCGATCTGTGTATATCCTTTCTCTTTGAGGAACTTTACCAATGTAGCGGCCTCTTTTAGTTCCGAAGCAAGGATCTGGGGAATAAGAGATAGGGAGTGATTTAACTCAGGATCAGACTCTTTTTGATCCTTATTTCTTATCACACCATCTTGAAGGCGTATGAAGGGAGTATGATAGCATTCGATCCCACCGAAATATTTTGCATGTAGTTGGCGGTAGATTGCTTCTGTATGTCCCTGTAAAGGGGCGAAATGTATAGGTAATTTAGCATTCATAGTATTCATAAAAGAGATCACTGGTTTATTTTTAATTCTTTGAGTATAGAGGCTGCTTTTCCGTAGTGTTCCATCATAAATAACATATAGCGCACATCCACCGCAATACAGCGCTGAAGAGTAGGCTCATAGGCAAAATCCGAGCTCATAGCTTCCCAGTTCCCATCAAAAGCCAGTCCGGTAAGTTCCCCTTTGCTATTGAATACGGGACTACCGGAGTTGCCGCCGGTAATATCGTTGTTGGTAATAAAGCATACTCTTAATTCTCCTTCTTTATCCTGATAGGGACCAAACTCTGCCTTTTCAAGCAGGGATAACAGTTCCGGTTGTACATAAAAATCGGGATCTCCCTGATGCCGGAGGACTTTCTCAAAAATTCCCTCTGTAGTGGTAAAGTAGTTGTAGTCGATACCGTCGGCGGGAGAGTAGCCCGATACCCATCCCAGGCTGAGACGCATGCTAAAATTTGCGTCGGGATAGTGGCTCCTGTCGCTGTACATCTCCCGGATAGCCTGGTTGTAAAGGCGTTCGTAATGCTCTATTTTTTCAGAAGGCTCTTTAAGGGATTGGTTCATATCGTAAAAAGCGATCAGCAGATCAAGTGCCAGCGAAATACCCGGATCTTCGAAAAGCTGGAAAGTGGTATCGTTTTCCAATATAAGCCTGAGCCCTTCCGGAGTAGTCATTTTAGTAGAAGAGAAGAGCTCTTCCGCATAGGCGCGGTAATTGTTATCATACTCTTTTTCAATAGTGGTATAAATAAAAGGGTAGAACTCTTCTTCCACATGTTTGGGATACTCTTCCAGCATGGCAATAAATACCTCTTTGTCGATAGCCAGGTCCAGGTTATCATACTTTTCCAGGATCTGTTTCAATCGCATCTCTACTAAATGTGGTTCATCTTCAAAGTCAAAGTTTAATATTTCCAGCGATAGTTGTACCAGTTCGGAAGAGTTCAGGAAAGCTTCCATAAAATAGGCAATCGCCCGTTTCCCGGCTTCCCGGTTGCGGTAAGCCAGCTCCAGTTCCGTGAAAAGCCGCAAATATTCGTTCTTATGGGTGGGTTGCTGACGGATCCAGTTACGGAGGTGTGCCTCCATATCCTGTTTTCTTTCCAATACATGTAGTTTCTCTATGGAACGGTTCATCCCGATGCTGTTCTTCCAGTAATTGGAACTTTCGTCATATTTAGAGGCATATTTTATATGGACCTCGCTGCTTTTGTCCATCTCTCTTTTCCAGATGGCCTGTTTGACTCCACGGATATGGACCAGGGCTTCGTTCAGGGTATTCATCCGCTCTTCAATAGCGTAGGAGGAGAAGTAACGCTCTGTCTCTCCCGGATAGCCAATGGTCATACTGAAATCTCCTTCCTGGTACCCTGCTATTGAGAGAGGCACTACATAGGGAGGGTGATAGGGAACATTTTCCGGAGAGTAGTCTGCCGGCTCATTACCGGGAGTAGAGTAGATACGGAATATGGCAAAGTCTCCGGTATGCCGGGGCCATTCCCAGTTATCGGTATCCCATCCGAATTTCCCTACAGAGGAGGGGGGAGCATATACTAATCTTACATCGTTATAATCTCTGTAGATATTCAGGTAATAGGCATTGCCCCCGTAATAACTATCCACAATGGCTACCAGGGTAGTATCCTTATCCATCACCTCTTCCTGAAGCACAAAACACACAGAATCAATAACAGAGGCTCTTTCGGGTTCGTCCATTTCTGCTTTGAGTGTTTTGTTTATCTTATGGGTTACCTCTTCACTGCTTACCAGGAAGCGTACATAGAGGTCAGGGTTGGGAAGTTCTTCCTGCCGGGTACTTGCAACAAACCCATCCTGGATATAGTTGTGTTCCGGAGTACTGTGTTGCTGGATAGCGCTGAAGCCACAATGATGGTTGGTAAATACCAATCCCTCTTCCGATACTACCACCCCGCTGCAGAATCCTCCGAAATTTACGATCGCATCTTTAAGAGAACTTTTTTTGGTATGGTAGATCTGGTTGGCAGAGAGCTGAAGGCCCAGCTCTTTCATGGCTGATCGGGTCTTTTTATCCAGGTTGTTAATCATCCACATTCCTTCGTCGCTGCGGGCTGGTAGCGAAAAGAAGAGAAGTAGCAGGTAAATAATGGTTCTTACATTCATTTTTTGTTGATCATTAATCGTAAATTCCGGGCTCCTGTTCTTGCTGTGAGCCATTGGGAGATCCGGGTTTGTTCTTCCTGGTCGGGAACCTGGTTAAAGTCCATAATTGCCAGGGTCAGGGTATCCACCTGCAGAGAATCCAGACTTACTTCTGTGGTAAATGCTATAGAGAGTGATCTGGCCTCTGGGTAAAGGGCTTTTAATTCAGGAGCAATTGAAGCGGTGAACTGGGTGGTGCTTCTGTATTGGTCCAGTTCTTTTTGAAGAAGCGCCAGGCGGTGCTGTTGCTCCAGAAGCTGTTCTTCACTGTTCTTATAAAAATCTTCCATTAACAGGTTGCGGATCTCTGCCAGATCGATGTGATCGTTGCTGGCTCCCTGCAAAACGATCAGGTTACTGCTTGCCAATTTGTAATCTTTCGGTTTTTCTTTTGCTAGTTCTATGGAGGTATCGGGTATCTCTTCTCCGATCAGTACTACGTGTATCTCTTTTTTATCACGGTTTATTTTCCGTGTAAGAACCTGTGTACTGTCAAAATTCAATTCGCGGTTAATAAATTGATTGGCTGAATTTTCGTAAATTGTATCCTGTATAATCCCAACAGTCAGGTAAAGGGCCGGACAAAGAGTGAGAATGACAATGCCGATAATATAGTTCTTTACTTTTTCTCTCTATCTTTATCTAGGAACTCTTTTTTCTCAAATTTCATGACCCTTACTCCGATATAGGTAGCTATACTGATAAAGACAGAGTTAATGAAATAGAGGTAAAATGCTCCCATGAAAAAATAAAAATTTCCGGTGGCAATGCCATATCCTGCCGTACAGAGTGGGGTATAAGGGCGGTTGTGATGGCGACTCCCGGTATTACATTCCCTTTTTCTTTGGTAGAGAGAGCTATAATTCCGGCAAAACCCCCTAACAGAGCGATGAAGACATCATAAATAGTCGGTGAAGTACGAGCCAGAAGTTCGGACCGGGCTTCCGTAAGAGGGGTAAAAAGAAAGTAGATGGTAGAGGTGGTAATGCTGAACAGAGTAGTGATTGCAAAACTTTTTAAAGAACGCTTTAACAATTCGAAATCATTGATACCTACTGAAAGACCTATTCCCATGATAGGTCCCATCAATGGGGAAATAAGCATGGCTCCGATAATTACAGCCGTTGAGTTTACATTGAGTCCCAACGATGCCATAAATATGGCAAGTATAAGGATCCAGAGCCTGGCTCCCTGAAATTCTACCCCTTTCCGGGTTGAATCAATGGTCTGGAACTCATCATCTTTATCTTTATTAAAACCCAGGTAAGTATTCAGGAATCCTTTGATATGGATAAAGCGGGGTTTCATGGTTTATTCTTTTTTAGGAACCGGTTCATATAAGGAATACGCGAAATAGGAAAATCATGCCAGATCATGTAGAAAAGATAAACCGATAGTATCAGGGATCTGTATATAAGTCTTAACCCTATATTTTGTATCGGAACTAATAGGATAGCCGTATAAAGTAATATCGTCAGTAAAAAATAGAGTCCTATCGTTCTGAAATCATACCGGATCGGATATTTTTTTTGTCCTACCACATAAGATAAAAGGGTAATAATGAAATAACCGATCAGCCCGGCACAGGCAGAAGCTATATAACCGTAAATGGGTACAAATATGATATTTAATAAGATAATGATCGTACAGCCTGCCAGAGAAAAGTAGGCTCCCCATTTTGTCTCATCGATCAGTTTGTACCAGAAGGATAGATTGAAATAGATCCCAATGAATATTTCGGCTCCCATTACAATAGGGACCACTTTTAATCCCTCCCAGTAATCCGGACTGATCAGATAGCGTAAAATATCCAGGTAGCAGATGACCACCAAAAAAGCCAGCAGCGAGAAGATAATAAAGTATTTCATCGCGTCTGCATAGGTTTGCCGATTATCTGTTTCATTGCTTTTACCAAAGACAAAGGGTTCATACGCATACCGGAAAGCCTGGGTGAATATAGCCAGTATAAGGGCTACCTTACTGGCAGCACCGTATATACCCAGTTGTACCCGCGCCTGGTGCTCGTCCGGTAGTAAGAACGGATAGATCATCTTATCCACCGTCTGATTGAGAATGCCTGCGATCCCTAGGATCAGGATAGGAAAAGAGTATTTCAGCATCCGCTTTAAAAGGGCAGGATCCAGTTTATAGGGAAAACCTGTTAATTCCGGTATCATAAAGAATGTCACCATGCCGGTGCATATCAGGTTGGAGATAAATATATACCCTACCTTGTATCCGGGGTCATAGAACCAGTTCACGGACCCTGGGAAACGGGTAGACAGAAGTGGACAGAGGATCAGGAAAAAGATGTTTAAAAATATATTAGATCCTATAAAGAGCAGTTTTAAGGCTGCGAACTTAATGGGATGTTTTTTATACCTCAGATACGCAAAAGGAATAGCCTGGAAAGCATCCAATCCCACTACAACAGCCATGATCGCAATGAACTCAGGGTTACTTCCATATCCCAGGGTATTGGAAATGGGATGCAGGAAAAGGAGGCACAATACAATAAACAAAAGCGAGGTGGAACCTACGGAGATAAGTGTTGTAGAATATACGGTGGCAGCATTCTCTTCCGTTTTATTGACGAACCGGAAAAATCCCGTCTCCATTCCGTAAGTCAGGATAACCAGCGGCAAAGCGGTAATAGCATATATATTGGTCACCACCCCATATCCACCGGAAGCTGCAGGCAGTTTCAGTGTATAGAGTGGTACGAGCAGGTAGTTCAGAAAACGTCCTACTATACTGCTAAGTCCATAAATGGCCGTATCCTTGGCCAGTGATTTCAGTCCCGCCATTCTTTCCGGGTTAATCGAACAGGTTGTTCTGCCTGTTCAAATAAGTTCTTCCTAAATGTTTATATGCAAGTTCTGTTACCTCCCGTCCGCGGGGGGTACGTTTTAAGAAACCCTCTTTGATAAGAAAAGGTTCGTACACCTCTTCAATTGTTCCCGCATCTTCTCCCAGTGCCGTAGAGATCGTGGTCAATCCTACCGGGCCACCGTTAAACTTATCGATAATGGTGCAGAGTATTTTATTGTCGATCTCATCCAGCCCGAACCAGTCAATATTGAGCGCCTCCAGCGAATAGCGGGCTATTTCAGTATCAATTTTTCCGGTACCTTTTACCTGTGTAAAATCCCGTACGCGCCTGAGCAGGGCATTGGCAATACGGGGAGTACCCCGGCTACGGGAAGCGATCTCCCGGGCAGCCCCTGTAGAACAGGGTACCTGTAAAATAGCCGCCGAACGGATAATGATCCGGCTCAATATCTCTTCATCGTAATACTCCAGGTGTATATTGATCCCGAAACGAGCCCGCAGAGGAGCTGTAAGCAATCCACTCCGGGTGGTTGCTCCCACCAGTGTAAAAGGATTCAGGTCAATCTGGATACTTCGGGCAGAAGGACCCTTATCGATCATAATATCAATGCGGTAATCTTCCATGGCCGAGTAAAGATACTCTTCTACAATGGGGGAGAGGCGATGTATTTCATCAATAAATAACACATCGTTAGCCTCCAGGCTGGTCAGGACACCGGCCAGATCGCCGGGTTTGTCCAATACAGGGCCCGAAGTAACTTTAAAACCGACTCCCAGTTCATTGGCAATGATATTGGAGAGTGTTGTTTTTCCCAGTCCGGGAGGACCGTGAAGCAAAACATGATCCAGGGCCTCTCCTCTGAGTTTAGCCGCTTTTACAAAGATAGAGAGGTTCTCCACTACCTTATCCTGTCCGCTGAAGTCTTCAAAACTTAACGGACGAAGTGCATTTTCAAAGTCCCGTTCCCTGTTATTTAGTTGATTATCTCGTATGTCAAATTCTTCTTCCATTCTCTATATTAATGCAAACAAAGGTATAAAAGATTTGGGAAATGAGAATAAAGCGTGAAAAGTAAATAAGAGAGAGGTGTGTTAAAGCTCCGTTATTTTCTTTTTAAAAGAAAAAGACGGAGCTTTAACACACCTCCCGGTTATAAAAGTAGAGATAACTTTAGGAACTAGTCATTCTCTCTTTTATTCGGCAAACATAATTACTACGCGGTTCCATTCGTTTACATCGAAGGGTTGCTCTTCAGCACCGCGGCTTTCTGTTTTGATTCTGCTTTCCGCTATACCATACTCTTTGAGTTTATTCGCTACAGCCTGTGCACGCTTTTCCGATATCGCTTTATTGACAGCGGATGTACCGGTTTGAGCATCGGCATATCCTGTTACCTGTACGGTTGCTTCCGTGTTCTCTTTCATATATTCCGCGATCTTATAAATATGTACTGCCTGGTCGGCAATTACCACACTCTTACCGATGCGGAAAAGAACCACGGCTGTTTCGCCTTTCTTAACCACTACCGGCTCCGGTTCCGGGCAGGGTTCCGGTTCTACGCAGGGTTTGATATTGTTGATGATCTCCCTTTGTTCATTGATCTTCTCATTCAATGCCCTGATCAGTGCTTCGTTAGACGTCTCAACCAGTTCGAATCCTCTGTTCTTAAATCTATAGGTCAGCCCCAGCAATACATTGTAATAAGTATCGTATTTAGATCCGCTTTTATGGTTCCATACATCATCCGTGGCATTGATATTACCTTCCAGGTTCAGATCAAACATCGAATTCAACCGGAAATTGGCCTGTAACCCTGCCCTCACTACAATATTATTGGTGGATTCGGTTACTTTCGGTTCATTTTTAAATCCGTGGTTCCAACCTCCTCCCATCAAGGCTACCAGATTAAAGGGGCGGTCTTCCCGGTACGGAGCAAAAATATTATTCAGGTTAAAAAGTACATCTACGGTAGTTGCCATGTAATTCCAGTTGTAGTTAGGGCCTTCTCTCATACCCCCTTTGGCCTGCCAGCCACTTAGTTGTAAACGAGTCCCTACTTCAGGAGAAAAATACTTTCCTACCGATAGGGCAGCAGAAGGAGATAACAGATTCCCAAAACCAATTTCTCCGGTTATATAAGAAACCCCGGCCTGAGGTTGTATAAACCAGTTATCCCAAAATCCATATTGTTTAAGCGCTTTTTCCTGTGCGTTCAGTATGCCACTGAAAACAAGCACAGCTGCTACTGTTGTGATTATCCTTATTCTTTTCATACCTATTATCTTTTAATTTCTGTGAGAAATAAAAACTGCTACTTCACTAAACTAAGAGGCAAAGCAACTAAAAATAGTTTAAAAAAGCAAATAATTTGTATAATATTTCTGTTTTTCTTTTATAAAAAGTTTTTA
>JAJQBG010000137.1 GCA_021203405.1 Bacteroides sp. | reverse complement strand
GTATTTTTTTGCGTACTTTTTCGTTTTGAAAGGACGAAAAGGTATATAAAAAAGATTACTATTCAATTGATTGTAAAAATATTTATTTTAATTTTGTAATGATATACAGTCAAGAGAAAAATATTCTCTGTTTTCGCAAAATCGTATGAAGAATTTTGATGCTATAAGGCTGATTGGAGTTACTATTCCTGCAGAAATGTTCACAACCTATCTGTTCTTTATGGTTATCGTTTATACTTTAAAGGTCAGGAAGGTGTATGAATTCTAAGAAATTGCTATGAATACTATTTCCCGTTTTCCTTTTTTCAGGGCAAAATATGGTAGCGATCTGCTGATCGACGTAGTAGAGCTAAAGTATGCACGACGGTTTCTTCGCACGGAAACTGTCCATACGCTGGTCTATTATGATATTACTCTTATTACCGAAGGAGAGGGATGTTTCAGTATTGATGAAGATACCGGAATGGTGAAACCGGGAGATGTGATCTTTTCTCGTCCGGGAGAGATACGATGCTGGGATATCCGGACTATCCGGAACGGGTATGCACTTATTTTTGAAGAGGAGTTCCTCCTCTCTTTTTTCAATGATCCTGAATTTCTGGGTCGTCTCTGCTGTTTCCGTCCCGGCCGGATCTTTAGCCGCTGTACTTTGCGGGAGAGTATTTACGGTCGTATTCTCTCTCTGATGATGGATATACAAAAAGAGATCGCTACTCTTTCCCGAAAAGATGATCACCTGCTTCGGGCTTTACTCTATGAAGCCCTGATCTTACTGGACCGCAGCTATCAACAGGAGATTCCTTTGTTGCCCGATCAGGCAACAGGGAGCAATCCGTATGTAAACCGTTTTTTAAACCTGGTTAATCAATACTATAAGCAGGAACATCAGGTAGAGTTCTATGCTTCACAACTTTGTATAACTACTAAACATCTCTCCCGTCGGGTAAAAGAGACTACTGGAAAAAGTGCTAAAAAGATTATTCAGGAACGAATTCTTACCGAGGCCAAACGGTTGCTCCGCTATACGGACCTTTCTGTTGCTGAAATAGCCGAAACACTTTCCTACGAGAACGATTCTTATTTCATCCGTTTTTTTCGTTTGAACAGCGGGGTTACTCCCCATCAGTACCGACACCATTATAAAGCGTAAAAAGTGCTGTTTATCTCTCTTTTTCTATCGCTTTATTCTCTCTGTAACCGGCTATTTTTGCAGATAAACCTTTAAAACAAAAAGTAATGGAAAAGAAAACAAATTGTCATCCGGAAATAACCGAAATGATCCTTCAAAAAGAGAGAACAGCTCTGGAACTGTGGAACGTGGGAAATCCTTCAGGCTATCTAGATATCTATGCCGAAGATTTTACCTATTTTGATCCCATGCAGGAAAAACGTCTGGATGGCTTTACTGCCATCAGCGATCTGTATGAATCCCTGCGGGGTAAAGGCAAAGTAGATAAATACGAGATCATAAATCCGGAAGTACAACTTTATGGAGATACTGCTATTCTTACTTATAACCTGGAGTCGTGGGCCCAGGGAACCCTCTGGAAGTGGAACTGTACGGAAGTATATGCCAGGCAGTCGGATGGAGAGTGGAAGATTGTTCATAACCATTGGTCTATAGTACAACCCTTTAAGAGTAGGGAAGAGTAAAAGGGAAAAGAAGAAATAAATGAGAATAGCCGACCTCCCGGCCGGCTATTCTGACATACTTTGAAATTATAAAAGTTATAAAGGTGTTAAGTTATCTCTTTTACCTGGCAGTGATCTCAATAATACGACTGTTAACACGGATAGCGGTAAAAGCATCCAGTCCTACTTTCATCAGATAATCTCCGCTGAAGGTTTTACCATCTTCCGGAAGCTCCGATACGGTTTCCGGCATCAGGTTGATCTCTTTAACGGTATACATTTTATGAGGATCCAGTCCCTGCAATTTTACCGGATAGAGTTTCTCTTTAAAACGAGGATGTATATCGTATGTATATAGTACTGCTTTATCTCTCTCTTTCCCTACATGCATAACAGCAGTATGGTTGGATTCATAAGGAGATACCAGGCGGTAAAAGTCTCCGTCCAGGATCGTTTTTTTGAGTCTGTGATAATTGGCAACCGCGCCCTTGCAGAAGGTTTGTTCGTCTTTATCCATCTCCTGGATACTAATATCAAAACCAAATTTACACATCATGGCCACATCTACCCGGAACTTGATGCTGGTGTCTTTGTTCCAGCTGGTTACATGAGCTCCCATTGATTTGATCGGGAAGAACTGGGAGAATCCCCACTGGATATAAAGCCGGTCGATCGGGTCGGTATTATCACTGCACCAGAATTCTGTAAAGTATTTCAATGCTTCGTAGTCGCAACGGGCTCCTCCGCCTGAACAGAGCATCATCGGTACATGAGGATATTTTTCATTTACTTTGCGGAATACATTGTATGCTCCCCTTACATGATCAATATAGAGTTGATTCTGTCTGTTTTTCAGGTACGGAGAATAAATGTTGGTGATCGGGCTGTTGCAGTCCCATTTAAAATAGGCAATACCGGGGTTTTCAGTCATGAGTTTATCCACTACTCCGAAAGCATACTCCTGTACGGCCGGATTGCTCAGGTCAAGTACCAATTGGTTGCGGTAGTAATAAGGTTCCCGGTTAGGTAGTGTAATGGCCCATTCAGGATGTTTTTCAAATAGTTCACTTTTAGGATTGACCATTTCCGGTTCGATCCAGATACCAAATTTTACACCTGCTTTTTCTGCTGCCTTTACCAGGCCCGGTACTCCGTTAGGGGGTTTGCTACGCATTACTTCCCAATCCCCCAGTCCGGCGTGATCATTAATACGGGGATATTTATTACCGAACCAGCCGTCATCCAACAGGAACATATCTACGTCCAGTTTTTTGGTTTCCAGTATCAGGTCACTTAATATTTTTTCATCGAAGTCACATCCGGTTGATTCCCAGTTGTTAAGTAGTGTCAGACGATCGCCTGTGCCATCTTTCAATTGATAGTTGCGGGCCCAATTGTGCAGGTTACGGCTGGCTTTTCCTACTCCTTCGTTACTCAGGGTAAAGATAAATTCAGGAGTTTCAAAAACTTCCCCCGGTTTTAACTCGTAGTTGGAAGCATACGGGTTGATGCCGGAGATGATCCGTAAGTTAGCCACATTATCAATTTCAAAAGTAAAACGGAAATTTCTGGTCCAGGCAATAGTACCTGCCAGTACGTGTCCCTGGTTCTCTTTTATCTCTTCACCCAATCCTACCTGAAAGAAGGGGTAGGCGTGCATCGCAGCCCGGGAGCCCAGTTTAGTATCAATGATCTTTTTACCGAATTCCATTTTCTGCGAACTAAGTTGAGCTTCTTTCGCCCAGTCGCCGCTGAATTCATTCAGGTAGTAGGCCGGGCTTTCGAAATAGAGCATGGAAGAGGCATACCGGCTGATGTTTACCGGTTTCTTCTCCTGGTGGCGGATCTCACTCCGGGTTTTGATCACATCTTCCTCCTGGTAAGCCAGGTAGTAAAGAGTGACCTCTACCGGATATACTTCATCCTTCAGGCGGATCACAGTTTCTGTAACATTGGTATCGATCCGGTTTATTGTGTGAGAAACATACTTCAGAATAGTAGTCATATTACCATCTGTATGCTGCACAGTGAGTGCCGGTTCGAAATAATCTTCACCTCCCGATCCGGGATAGACTTCCCATCCGCGTGGGGTTACTGCTCCGTCCGAAGCAGGGCGGGCTATAAAATAGGGCAGGTTCCGGATATCCGCCTCGTTAAGTAACCGCTCGCCCAGGTAAGACTGGTACAACCGTCCGTTAGGAGCCGTTTGCAGGATCAGGTCTATACTCTGTGTTGTGATGCGGATCACTGTCTCTTCTCTTTTCATGATCATAGGAAGAATAAATAGAAGGAATAATAAATTTAGCTTTTTCATGATATGAACTGTATAAT
>JAJQBG010000237.1 GCA_021203405.1 Bacteroides sp. | reverse complement strand
TTTTTAACCTGACGGATAAAATCCGTTTGTTTAAGATTCAGGACCATCTCTCTTACCTTTGGAGCTGCCGACTCATACGGTTTGGTAGCCCCTGCAGGAAGAAATTCTCCTATATTCAGGAAATAGTAAAAAGCCGTATCCCTGGCTTCTACAAAACTATTTTTTTGAAGATATTCATCCAGATCTCCCGGAGAAACGGGTATTTTATCAAAAATATCTTCAGCCGAAATCCATTTATCATAAAAATAGTCATAACTTACAGCATTTTGCAAACTGTACTTCTCCAGTTTATCAATAATATCCGGACTATTTTTCCGATACCATCTCCTTACATTAGCAATCCCGGGAGCTGTAAGAGGAACTTTCATAAAGAGTCCTTTGATCAGAGGAGTTTCTACCGGAAACAACATTTTATTATTTCATAATAATCGAGCAACTCCTCATCACGAATTTCTTTAGAAAGTTTTTGTGCTGTCAGCTCTTGTTGATAAGTATGAATTACCAAAGCTTTTCTGTAATTTTCAATCAATTCATCCACACTTCCATCGTCCGGAATATTGCTTTCTGCTTTTTCCAGAAGCAAAACCTCCTCTATCCAGTTACGTATAAAATACTCAGCAAAAAGAAGACTATCTTCCTGAGATAAATTTGCAGGCATAACTGTATGAAGGTCTTCCCTGTATAAAAAATTGCCGTTCACTTCTACTAATAGTGTTTTTCCACGATGATCAGCACGCTCCCAGCTACATCCTAATAATAGAAAAAACTAACAAGAATGCAGAGGCTATTCTCATAAAAAAACGGGTTATTAATCAGTGTACGAAGATAGTGAATAATTGGTTAGATCAATTATAATTAACTGTTTTTAAAACGTCCTCGAAGAGTTGAACTTTATATCGGCTCCTAAGAACCTCCTCTTGCATCGCATTTAACTCTTTCCGGTAATCTTCCCACATCTTTTCTTCCGATCTTTCATCAGCTATTTGCTCCCTCATTATTTTCTTACCAAATACTCTTATATAAGGATACTTCTCGTGAGTAAAGGGCAAAGCCGCGGTTTTAAAAATAAAATGATCCGTATATCTGTTTTCTCCTTTTGCGAATTCCCCGCTGCTTATCCGGACAAGTTGAATCTCGTCCCGGTTAAATTGCTCATCAATGAGTTTTTCCCAACTCTCTACAGGGTACTTCTTCGTTATTTTTTTAATATGCCGGAAAAGTGATTTTGAAACAGATTCCACTATAATACCCTGAAAAGCCGGTTCCGGAGCTTTATACTTTCTACGATTCTTTGCCTTATAGGTTTCAAAGTTTTTTTCAGGATCACTCTGCTGTTCCATTAGCCACTCCGCAGCTACACAAGCAGCCAGTAGTTCGCTATAATACAGATTAAATTTTCTACTCCAGGTATCATCCTGACTGATAACCTGTTCATAACGATGGCGGATCAATATCTTAGTGACAAAGGCTTCATACTGTTTCCGGAAACTTCCCGGATAATCCTTGGCAAAATCAAGAAACTGTTCTGTATGGACAGCGTAATCATTGAGAGTAAAGATTATTCCGGATCGTTTTTGCCCGGCTCTTAGTGTCGCCAGTACCTCTTTGTTTTCCCTGTAATTATATTCTTTCTTCATCTGTTCGACTAACTCTTTTACCGAAAGATCGTTATAACGGGGTAACCCGGTAGGGAACGGTTTTTCATTTCCTTTGCGAAGCAACCGGATCATGTACCAACCGGCAGCAGTACGAATCGGTTTGGATAACTCTCCTTCTTCCACTCCGGAAAGAACCTGTTCGATCTCTTCCATCCTCTCATTCTCCCACATGGACCGAGTTATTATTTCATATTTTTCAGAAGCAGGAAGTATCTCCTCCAATTTTCCTTGGTGTATAATACAGATCTGATAAAGAGAATCCAGTTCCCGGGCTATACGATTTTCCTCCAAATTTCCTATATGTTGGGTAACAGGATAGAAAAGAGACTCTACTATATATACAGTTCTATCTTCTACCGGGTTTTTCTCTAATTTCTCATTTCTGAAAAAGTTCAGATCCGTAAGATGATCCCGGTATTGTTCCAGATTCCTTACAACAACCGGATTCTGATGGATTCCGGCCTCTTCAGCTGCAACAGATCGCAGTTGCAAAGCGATGAACTGTTCTAACATATCCTTATCAGAGAACAGAGAATAGCCTTCCACTCCTTTTTTCGTCTGATAATAATACTCAAACTCCGATAGTCTAACCTCCCTGGAATCAATACGTAATAACACAGCATCTTCCTGTGCAGAAAGTGTTCTTCCAAAAAGTATGAAAAAAACAGAAAAAAATAAGAGTCGAATGTTCATTGCTATGATTATTTATCAGGTCTCATTTAAAACAGATAAAAAAGGGAATATAACCCTTACCGGTCAGATTCCCTTCTCTATCAATTAGCTATTTCTTATTCCGGACGACTGTAATTAGGCGATTCGCTGGTAATTGTCACATCGTGCGGATGACTTTCCATTACACCGGCATTCGTTATACGGGTAAATTTCGCATTGTGTAGCTTTTCAATACTGCCGGCACCACAATATCCCATCCCCGATCTTAGCCCTCCGGTTAACTGATACATTACTTCATATACAGTTCCTTTGTAAGGTACACGGGCAGCAATACCTTCCGGTACAAGCTTCTTGGTCTCTACTACTCCACTCTGGAAGTAACGGTCCTTAGAGCCATTTTCCATCGCTTCAAGTGATCCCATGCCACGGTAAGCCTTAAATTTACGTCCGTTAAATATAATGGTATCACCAGGACTCTCTTCTGTTCCGGCTACCAGTGAACCGATCATAACACAATTACCGCCGGCAGCAAGAGCTTTTACTATATCTCCCGAATATCTCAATCCACCATCAGCGATCAAAGGAACACCGGTCCCTTTCAAAGCTTTAGCTACTTCATAAATAGCTGAAAGCTGAGGTACACCTACACCGGCAACAACACGGGTGGTACAAATAGAACCTGGTCCGATACCCACTTTTACAGCATCTGCACCAGCAGCTAATAAATCTTTTGCTGCTTCTCCGGTAGCAATATTACCTACTACTATGTCTACTTCGGGAAATCTTTTTTTAGCTTCTTTTAGTGTATTAATTACTGAAAGAGTATGTCCATGAGCTGTATCGATAACCAAAGCATCTACTCCTGCTTCCATCAAAGCTTTCATACGCTCAAATGTATCGGGAGTTACTCCCACACCAGCCGCTACCCGCAGACGCCCTTTGGCATCTTTACAAGCCCGCGGTTTATCTTTGGCTTTGGTTATATCTTTATAAGTGACCAAACCAATTAACCGGTTATCTTTATCCACTACAGGCAATTTTTCAATTTTATATTGCTGCAGAGTACGGGCAGCTGCTTCCAGATCCGTTAATTGTTCGGTCTTTACAATATTCTCCTTTGTCATTACCTCGTCGATCTTTCTTTCCATATCCAGTTCGAACCGAAGATCACGATTAGTAACAATACCAACCAGCTTTTTATCATCATCTACCACCGGAATTCCCCCGATCTTATATTCTGCCATCAAAGATAAAGCATCTTTCACAGTAGATCCTTTCTCAATTGTTGTCGGATCATAGATCATTCCATTTTCAGCCCGTTTTACAGTAGCTACCTGCTTAGCCTGCGCTTTAATAGGCATGTTTTTATGGATCACACCAATTCCACCTTCGCGGGCAATAGCAATAGCCATTTTAGCTTCGGTTACTGTATCCATAGCAGCGGTAACAAACGGAATTTTCAATTCTATGTTACGGGAAAATCTGGTGGTGAGATCAACAGAATTGGGAAGTAATTCAGAATAGGCCGGAATCAAAAGAACATCATCGAATGTTAAACCGTCCATAACAATCTTATCTGCAATAAATGACATAGAAGTATGCTTTAAAAAATTATTGCGTGCAAATATACGTATTTTTATCCGCTATATGAC
>JAJQBG010000181.1 GCA_021203405.1 Bacteroides sp. | reverse complement strand
TACATTGAAGAAATATAAACTATAATATTAAAAGATATACTTAAAATATATGTTCGATAATTTAAGTGACAGGCTCGAGAGATCCTTTAAAATTCTCAAAGGTGAAGGTAAGATCACCGAGATCAATGTGGCGGAAACCCTTAAAGATGTGCGTAAAGCGCTGCTGGATGCCGACGTTAACTATAAAGTTGCCAAAACCTTTACAGACACTGTAAAAGAGAAAGCTCTTGGACAAAATGTGCTTACTGCTGTCAAGCCCAGCCAGTTGATGGTGAAGATCGTACACGATGAACTTACCCAGCTCATGGGTGGCGAAACGGTAGATATCAATATCGAAGGCAATCCAGCCGTTATCCTGATGTCGGGTCTTCAGGGTTCCGGTAAAACCACCTTCTCCGGAAAGCTTGCCAATATGCTTAAAACCAAACGGAACCGGAAGCCTCTTCTGGTAGCCTGTGATGTATATCGTCCGGCCGCTATTGAGCAGCTCCGTATCCTGGGAGAGCAGATCGGTGTACCTGTCTATGCAGAACCTGAAAATAAAAATCCGATAGCGATCGCGCAGAATGCCATCCAGGAGGCAAAAGCAAAGGGATATAACCTGGTGATCGTCGATACAGCCGGGCGTCTCGCTATTGATGAACAGATGATGAACGAGATCGCTGCCATCAAGGATGCCATCCAGCCGAATGAAATTCTCTTCGTGGTAGACTCTATGACCGGACAGGATGCGGTCAACACCGCTAAAGAGTTTAACGAACGCCTTAATTTCGATGGAGTCGTACTCACCAAGCTTGATGGTGATACCCGTGGGGGTGCTGCCCTTTCTATCCGCTCGGTAGTGAACAAACCCATTAAGTTCGTGGGTACGGGTGAGAAGATGGAAGCGATTGACCAGTTCCACCCCAGCCGTATGGCCGACCGTATCCTGGGAATGGGGGATATTGTATCGCTGGTAGAACGCGCCCAGGAGCAATACGATGAAGAAGAGGCCAAGCGTCTTCAGAAAAAGATAGCCAAAAATCAGTTTGACTTCAATGACTTTATGTCGCAGATCGCCCAGATCAAGAAGATGGGTAACCTGAAAGATCTGGCTTCCATGATCCCGGGCGTAGGTAAAGCCATTAAGGATATTGATATTGACGACGATGCTTTCAAAAGTATTGAAGCCATTATTAATTCCATGACCCCCAAAGAGCGTACCCATCCGGAGATCCTCAACGGGTCCCGCCGGGAGCGTATTGCCAAAGGCAGTGGTACTACGATTCAGGAAGTGAACCGTTTGCTCAAACAATTTGACCAGACCCGTAAAATGATGAAGATGGTCACCAGCAGCAAAATGGGTAAGATGATGCCTAAAATGAAAAAATAAACACAACTATTCAGATGGAACTAATTGACGGAAAAGCAATCTCGGAACAGGTAAAAAGAGAGATCGCTGCAGAAGTAGAACAGATCGTGGCTGCCGGAGGTAAACGTCCTCACCTGGCTGCTATTCTGGTGGGTCACGATGGGGGGAGTGAAACCTATGTGGCGGCCAAGGTAAAAGCCTGCGAAGTGTGTGGATTTAAATCCTCCCTCATACGTTACGAGGAAGATGTTACCGAAGAAGAGTTACTGAACAAAGTACGTGAACTCAACGCCGACGAGGATGTAGACGGATTTATTGTACAGTTGCCTCTTCCCAAGCATATTTCCGAGCAGAAAGTGATTGAAACGATTGACCACCGCAAGGATATAGATGGTTTCCACCCGATCAATGTAGGACGTATGTCTATCGGTCTTCCCTGCTATGTCTCTGCTACCCCCAACGGGATTCTGGAACTCCTGAAAAGATATAATATTGATACGGCCGGTAAAAAATGTGTGGTACTGGGCAGAAGCAATATCGTAGGTAAGCCCATGGCTGCATTAATGATGCAGAAAGCCTATCCGGGAGATGCTACCGTAACGGTGTGCCATAGCCGCTCCAAAGATCTGGTAAAAGAGTGTCGGGAAGCCGATATCCTTATTGCCGCCCTGGGACAGCCTAATTTTGTCAAAGCAGACATGGTCAAAGAGGGAGCCGTAGTGATTGACGTGGGTACTACCCGTGTTCCTTCGGACAAAACAAAATCCGGCTTTAAGCTCACCGGAGATGTTCTTTTTGAAGAAGTGGCACCTAAATGCTCCTATATTACACCAGTGCCGGGTGGAGTAGGACCTATGACCATTGTTTCCTTAATGAAGAATACATTATTGGCAGGTAAAAAAGAGATCTATAAGTAAGGATAGAGAACAAAATCAAGAGAGTGCCATCGGTTTTATATCGGTGGCACTTTTTTAGTAGGCTATTCCAACCGACATCGTTACGATGATTCAGCTGCGGATGCTCTTGCATGCTGCGGAGATCAAACTATGTTCCGTAAGTTTTTCCGGTATGTAATTTTTCCTTATATTTACCGGATAATCAAGTCTTTCTGTTCTATGTTTTTAAGGAATATATTCTTTGTATGGCTGGCTCTCTTTACCCTCCCCTGTGTTTCGGCTTCTCCCGAAAGATTCGGAAGCGAAGAAGAACCGGAAGATAGTCTGATCGTTTCAACCCTATCCCTGATCTTTGCCGGCGACCTGATGCAGCACCAGGGGCAGATAGATTGTGCCCGTACTACCGATGGTCATGATTATTCTACTTGTTTTGCAGCAGTAAAGGAGGAGATCCGGCGGGCAGATATAGCCATTGCCAATCTGGAAGTAACGTTAGGAGGGAAACCTTACAAAGGATACCCCTGTTTCAGTGCTCCCGATGAATTTGTGTATGCGGCTCAGGAAGCCGGATTTAACCTGCTCCTTACTTCGAATAACCACTCATTAGATAGGGGTAAGGCCGGCCTGGAACGTACGATACAGGTATTGGACTCCCTGGAGATCATGCATGTAGGTACTTATATAGATCCGGAAGAGCGTGAGCAGAATTATCCTCTTCTGGTAGAACAGAATAATTTCCGGCTGGTTTTTCCTGAACTATACCTATGGCACCAATGGATTTGAAGATACACCTCCTAATGTAGTGAACCGGATTGATAAGGAAATCATGGCGGCAGATATTGAAAAAGCCAAAGCCATGTATCCCGATCTTATTTTTGCCTGTGTACATTGGGGTGAAGAGTATCAGCTGACTTCCAGTCGTCATCAAAAAGAACTCGCTGACTGGTTGCTGGAACAGGGAGTAGATCATATCATAGGCGCTCATCCGCATGTAGTGCAACCCATGGAAATGCGGAGGGATAGTATAAGTGGAAAGCAGAACCTGGTAGTCTATTCCTTAGGAAATTTTGTATCCAATATGTCACAGGTCAATACCGATGGAGGATTACTGGTAAAAATGGAGTTCCAGAAAGATTCGGTCATTACTATAACGGATTATGGATATGCCCTGGTGTGGACAGCGCGTCCCGCTATTACGGGCAAAAGGATCCATGAAGTTATTCCGGCTTTCCGGGAATATCCGGAACTGCCCGGTCATGCGGAGAATCGCCGGAAGACTTTTGTAAAGAATGCACGGGAGTTATTCCGCCGGTATAACAAAGAGATTGAAGAGTATTTTTTCTGAAAAAAGTAGCCTGAAAGTTTGCAAAATTAAATATAATGCATACCTTTGCACCGCAATTGAGAAACAAACATGGTGGATTTAGCTCAGCTGGTTAGAGCGTCGGATTGTGGTTCCGAAGGTCGTGGGTTCGAGCCCCATACTCCACCCTCAAAAGAGAGGAAAATCTGAAAAGATTTTCCTCTCTTTTGTTTTTGCAGGCTATAAGGATAAGTATCCGTATCTTAGGAACGTAGAAATGAGGATCAACGTTAAAATCTGAGAGATTTTTAGGATCACCGTAAAAATTGAGAGGATTTTAGTCCATAGAAGTTTCATGAACTCTTAAAGTCTGTCTGTAAGAGTAACCTTTTTTCAATCCCCAAAGGGGATCCATCAATAGCCCGGGGCTGAGCAGAGCGATTC
>JAJQBG010000161.1 GCA_021203405.1 Bacteroides sp. | reverse complement strand
ATATATATCAGAAAATACAATCTGTTCGTTATAAAGTTACTCCTGTTTTAAAAATGGCAATTTCACGGTAACCCTTCTTTTCGTTATTTACAGGTTCACCACTGGCCACTTTGATAATATAATCAATAAAACGACGACAGGTTTCCTCCATAGGCTCATTTTCTACAATTACACCGGCATTAAAATCAATCCATCCCGGTTTATTCTGGGACAGTTTTGTATTGGTAGATATCTTCATGGTAGGAACAAAAGTACCGAACGGAGTTCCGCGTCCTGTAGTAAAGAGTACCATGTGACATCCACATGAGGCAAGGGCAGTAGCAGCGACCAGGTCATTTCCCGGAGCAGAGAGCAGGCTGAGTCCTTTTACCTGAAGACGGTCTCCGTAACCTAAAACGCCTGAAACAAGGCTCTTACCACACTTCTGGGTACACCCCAGGGCTTTTTCTTCCAGGGTAGAGATACCTCCCGCTTTATTACCCGGCGAAGGATTCTCTCCTACCGGTTCACCATGAGAAAGGAAATACTCTTTAAAGTCATTGATCAGGCTTACAGTCTGGTTAAATAGTCCTGCGTTTTCGCAACGGTCCATCAGAATGGTTTCAGCACCGAACATTTCAGGAACTTCGGTCAAAACGGAGGTACCGCCCTGAGCAATAAGATAATCGGAGAACATTCCTAAAAGGGGATTAGCTGTAATACCGGAGAAGCCGTCGGAACCACCGCACTTCAGGCCGACACGAAGTTCTGAAAGAGGTACATCTTCCCGTACATCGTTGCAGGCTTTGTCATAGAGATCACGAAGGATCTTCATTCCTTCTTCGTATTCATCGCCTACTTTCTGGGTAACCATAAAGGAGACACGATCTTTGTCGTATTCGCCGATAAACTCCTCGAATACATCCGGCTGATTGTTCTCACATCCGAGCCCTACTACCAGTACAGCACCTGCATTGGGGTGAAGCACCATATCACGAAGGATCTTTTTAGTATTTTCGTGGTCGTCCCCCAATTGTGAACAACCGTAATTATGCGGGAAAGAGACAATAGCATCTACTCCTTTACAGCCGGTCTCCGAACGCAGGCTGTCTGCCAGCTGATTGGCAATACCGTTCACACATCCCACGGTAGGAATGATCCATATTTCATTCCGGATCCCCACTTCACCGCTTTTACGACGATAACCTTTAAAAGCACGTTCCTCTTTTTCAATTCCTAATGATACATTTACCGGATTGTAGGTATAGTCGAGTAAACCGGCCAGATTTGTTTTTATATTATTTTCATTAACCCAGGCACCTTTCCGGATAGCCACAGTTGCATGACCGATGGGATAGCCATATTTAATTACATCTTCTTCTTCGGTAAAATCCTTCAATGCTACTTTGTGTCCTGCAGGAACATCTTCAGTCAGCGTAACCAATGTGTCGTTCAAGGTAATAACCTCACCCGCTTTCATATCCACAATAGCCACAGCTACATTGTCAGCGGGATTAATTTTAAGATACTTGGTTTCCATTCTGTTATATTTTAATTAATAGTCGATTAATTCTGAAATCTAAGATAAAAGTCGATCGTCTCCCGGGTCAGCAGGTCTATGGGCATATAGTTAATGCAATTTACCTCCTTTTTAAAGATCAAATGATCGCAAAGCGATTTCACCCCATTATACCCCTGGAGTTCGGGCTGCTGGGCTATGAGGAAAGTAACTCCTCCTTCCTTAAGGAAATTGATATTTCTTTCCAGGAGGTCATACCCCACCAGACCAAAGTCCCGGATATTTCGTTTCTGGAGATATTCACCTATTATATATACCTTCGAGTTAAAGGTTATACCGCATGTAATATCGGGATGCTCCTAAAAAAAGAGATCGAGCATTCTGTAATCCTCACTGGCTCTCTTGGCCGGAAGGTCAAGATAACAGATCGCACAATCCGGATGATGTTCCTGCATATATTGCTTAAAACCAATCTCCCGGTTCTCCTGTTGGTTCGATCCGACAATGCCTTCGTTAATTTTTCGGAAGATAGCAATTTTTTTTAGGATTCGATGCTATCATCATTAAAATACGGGCTGAGAAGTAACCGCTGTGCCAGGAATTTTGTCCGTAAAAAGCCAGCGGAGGTATGGAAGGTATATTGGAATCGAGATAAACAAACGGTATTCCCTGCTCTTTTATCTTTGTTGTAAAAGGAGTAGTATAGGCAGGAGTGGTGGGAGCAAAAATGATCCCGTCAGGCTCTGTGGTTAAAATTTGATCACCGGCTGATATAAAAGAGGTATAATCATAAGGGTCGTAATAGGAAAGAGTGACGGAAATGTTAAAATCGGAATACTCTTCCACTGCTTGCCGGATCCCGGTCTTAATAGCTGTCCAGTACTCTCCTTCGAGGTGCTGAGGTAAAAGACAGGTAAAAGAATATTTTTTATTAAAGGCCAGTGCACTAGCATACTTATTAGGATGATAATCCAGTTTTTTCAGGATCTTTTCTACCCGTTCACGACTTCCTTCGGAAACACCGGGCCTGCCGCGTATAACGCGGTCCACCGTTCCCACTGATACACCAGCCATGTGGGCAATATCTTTTATTCTGATCCTTTCCGGCATTTTAACCATAGTACTTTATAATTACTGATTACCTAACGTCTCAATTTAATAGGGATCGGCCTTTAAAAGCAAGATTATACAGTAAACCTGCCGTTTTGTGTCCGAACACGATAATAATTTCATTTTTTTCGTCACAAATATATAACAATTTTTGTAATTACGAAAATTTTCATATCTTTATACCCGTACACGAAAAACGGGAAGATTCTATGAAGGGTACACTATACCACATAAAATCAACCCATTAACGTACAACATAGAGTTTGATTACAAATTGAAACCAATAAATATTTTATTAACTTATTAAAATCAACAATTATGGGAAAGAAAGTTGTTACTTTTGGTGAGATCATGCTTCGTTTAGCTACACCCGGATATCTGCGTTTTTCACAGGCTAAGGAATTCAATGCCACTTTTGGCGGAGGTGAAGCGAATGTGGCAGTTTCATTGGCTAACTACGGACTGGATACTGAATTTGTAACTCGTCTGCCTAAGAACGACATTGCAGAATCATGCATTATGGATCTTCGTTCTCACAATGTAGGAACCAACGAGATCATTTTTGGTGGTGAACGTGTAGGTATCTATTTCCTGGAGACAGGAGCCGTTAACCGTGCATCAAAAGTAGTATACGATCGTGCCCATTCTTCTATCTCAACCATTGAGCCGGGAATGATCAACTGGAAAGAGGTATTGAAAGATGCTCAGTGGTTTCACTGGACCGGTATTACTCCTGCTCTTTCTCAGGGTGCTGCCGACGCTTGTCTGGAAGCCATCAAAGTGGCAAACGAACTGGGTGTAACAGTTTCGTGTGATCTGAATTACCGTAAGAATCTCTGGAAGTATGGTAAAACAGCAGATGAAGTGATGCCTGCCCTGGTAGAGGGTTGTGATGTGATCCTGGGTAATGAAGAGGATTGTGAAAAAGTATTCGGTATCCAACCCGAAGGATTTGATGTAACTGCAACCGGTGGTGAAGTGAATGCCGCAGAATTTGAATCGGTATGTACTCAGATGATGGCTAAATTCCCGCGTTGTAAAAAAATGATCGTAACCTTGCGTGGTGCTATCAATGCCAACCACAATACATGGGGCGGTGTTCTTTACTCAGACGGTTCATTAAAAATGTCTAAGAGATACGATATAACTCATATTGTTGACCGTGTTGGTGGTGGCGACTCATTTATGGGTGGTCTTATTTACGGTCTTATCTCCTATCCGCAGGATGATCAGAAAGCACTTGAATTTGCAGTAGCTGCTTCTTGTCTGAAACATACGATCTATGGTGATTTCAACCTGGTTACTGTAGCTGAGGTTGAAAACCTGATGAAAGGTGATGGTTCAGGCCGTGTTAGTCGCTAAAAATATTTTGTAGTCAGGCAAATATTTCTATATTTGCCTGATATTATATAC
>JAJQBG010000159.1 GCA_021203405.1 Bacteroides sp. | reverse complement strand
CCTTAGCCACAAAATACAACAAATTCGGGATGTACCTTCTTATCAGTTGTACCAGTCCCCACTCCCCCCCCCCAATCTACAGGGACTCTGGGCCAATGGATGCCGTACCCCCTGGAACGGAGATTACCACCTGAACATCAATGTACAGATGAACCACTGGCCGGTAGAACCGGGCAATCTTTCCGAGCTGCATACGCCCCTGATCGAATTGACAAAAGGACTCGTACAAAGCGGGGAAGTAACCGCCAAAGTTTTCTATGGGGAAGAGGCACGGGGCTGGGTAGCCCACATGATGACCAATATCTGGAACTTTACGGCACCGGGCGACCATCCCTCCTGGGGAGCCACCAATACCGGCGGTGCCTGGCTGTGTGCCCACTTGTGGGAACACTACCTCTATACCGGGGATATAGATTACCTGAAAGAGATCTATCCGGTCCTTAAAGGAGCTGCCGATTTCTTTCTCTCTACCCTGATCGAAGAGCCAACGCATGGCTGGCTGGTCACTGCTCCCTCTTCTTCGCCGGAAAACTCCTTTTATGTAGGGAATGATCCCACTCCGGTCAGTGTCTGTATGGGACCGACCATGGATATCCAGCTGCTTAAAGAACTATTTACCCATGTAATAGAAGCCGGTCGTATCCTGGGAACCGACGAAGCATTCGGCAGAGAGCTGGCCCTGGCCTACGACCGGTTACCCCCGCACCAGATCAGCAAAGAGGGGTATCTGATGGAGTGGCTGCAAGATTACAAAGAGGTAGATATACACCACCGCCACGTTTCCCACCTGTATGGCCTGCACCCCGGTAACCTAATCTCCCCCACCCGGACTCCTGAACTGGCAGAAGCGTGCAGAGTGACACTGAACCGCCGGGGAGACGAAGGAACAGGCTGGAGCCGTGCCTGGAAGATCAACTTCTGGGCCCGCCTGGGCGATGGCAACCGGGCCTACAAGCTTTTCAAAAGTCTCCTGACCCCCACTTTTGAAGCCCACGACCTGACCTATCAGGGAGGAGGGACCTATCCGAATCTCTTTTGTGCCCACCCCCCTTTCCAGATCGACGGGAATTTTGGAGGCACGGCCGGTATCTCAGAGATGCTGTTACAAAGCCACGAAGGGTTTATCCACTTCCTGCCCGCTCTGCCCGATCTGTGGGACCAGGGCACCCTGGAAGGGTTTAAAGTAAGAGGCGGAGGTGTTATAAACCTGCAATGGAGCGAAGGCAGAGCCCGTAAAGCGTCCGTTACAGCCACTTTTGACCAGACCTTCCGTATAAAGAGGCCGGCCAGGTGCAATAAGATCACAGTGCGGATGAAGAAAGAGGCACAGGATTACAAGGATGAGTATATAGAGATCACTCTGAAAAAGGGAGAAAAAGCTACCCTGCTGTTTGAGTAGCGCTGTCAGGTACAGGTACAAAAAGACGAAGCTGTCTCCCAGGTAGATCATTCCTATGGGATCTTTGTCATAGGTGTATTATACATAGAAAAGATCCTTCGACTGTACTACCAATGACAAATCTATCCAATATGCTTACAATCAGCGTGTTTATTTTGCTGTGTTCATCGGGAGATGTTCTCCCGATGTGATTACTCTAAGGACATGTTGTCCGATCTGCGTACCTGGTGTGGGGATTCCGGGAGAATATCTCCCGGTGAACAAAGGATACCTCCATTAGAACGGTATATCCTGATCCGGTCTAAGTACCGGGTCAGGATATACGTTTTTTATTTAAAAAGATTATCCAAAAAGATAATATTAAAGTTAAGGAGAAGGAGGAGGAGTTACCTTCGGTTCGCCATAGACGCATCTGACCGAGAAGTAATGGGAACCTTTAGTAACATAGGTGTATGTTATTTCCTTGGTACCGTTTAATTCCATCCGATGGGAGTTAGTGTTGAATGAACTACCTCCGGTATCTTCAGAACTGCTCCAATAATATTCAGTAAAAGGTACATCTCCTATATACAGGTGATACTTACTTATTTCTCCCAATTCATACATGGTGGGAAGTCTCCATTTATCCCTTGCATATTCGGGGTAGTCTTCTTCATAATAATCGGCACAACCTGTCTGGTGAGTGGGTTGATATCCGTGGTTAGCTCTCCAGTAGCGTGTAACAGGAGTACCTGATGAAGTTGTGGGGGCCTCCGGTTGCCAGGTACTGTAGAAAAACCCGTTATTGAAAGAGGGATCAATACCCATTGCTTCTGCCCAGTTGTATTGATCAGGCATATTATACAAGGCAACCATACATCCGGTACGGCCATTTTCAAAATCATCTTCATCCAGCAACCAGAAATGCCCTTTGCCCTGGGGTCCCTCCGTAAAGGGAACCCATGTTGCTCCGGCATCGGTACTATAAACAAATTGCACCTGCCGGGGTGCCATCGGGAAAGAGGCATTGCCCATAATATTGAGTTTTTGCTTTTCGGGGCTTCCCTGGGGTATACTTCCTCCACCCGTATTATAGATCAGGTCATCATAGTTTGCTATTAAATCCTTATCCGGGCTATAGGCCCTGACCTGAAGGTTTTTAGGAACCGCACCATATACAGATACCTGATAAGTGTCACCGTCGCCCCTCATCATCATTCCGGGTTGATAATCCGAATAAATATACCAGGTTCCGTTTTGCAGGATACGTACCGGCATAGATAAAGCGCCGGCGGTAAAGGTTACAACGGCAGAACGGGGATCGGATAGATTTTCCCTTAACGTAAAAGAACTGGTACCTACTGTATTCGCATCTCCCATGGAACCGGCAGTAAATGTTAACCATGTAGTACTTCCGGAATTATCAGATACGATTGATCCCCTTCTCCAGCCACCGGTCGCATTTGTTTTTATCTTTATCTCCCCTGTACCGGCTGTACCGGGATGTTCCGAATGCACATCGCTTACTCCCAGGTATTCATTGCCGGAATAGACCACATGATTGATCTTACCCTCTTCGTGAACCGATAATTCGTAAACAATATTATTATTCGGAGCACCACGCCGGGCCTCATTTTCTGAACCATACCCGGGACCATCCACACTTAAAATATTCACCCGGTACTTATGGTTTCTTAAAATATCCAGTCTTTTATCAGGGTCGGCCGGATCCACCAGTACAATGCGGTAATACTGTATAGATCTATTCCCCGATGTATCCATATAGTTGCCGCTTATTATTAAACTAAAATAGTTACTTCCCGAAATATAATCACCACGGCTCTCATAAGGGAACAATCCCCCTATCACCCTGTTATCCGTTATAGAAGATACTTTTTGAACTGCCGTTGTATACAGACCATAGTTATATGTAGAATGAAAGGAAGGAGCAATAACACTAACACCGTTGATATTCTCTCTCTCGGGAATAGAATAGTACCGGCTTGCTATACCTATATACCCGGCGGATGTAAGGGTAAAATTATCGAGTCCACCTGCCTCATCGTTACTATCCAGATTAAGGCCTATATCAATCCGCGCTACACCACGTATCACATGCAGGTTTGGAAAAGAGGTAGCCTCACTAATAACCTGCGGTTCCAGACCGGCCCACATAGGCAAACGGGTGTACATTCCACCCTGTACAAGAGTTCCACTCCCGAAAAAACACCTCTTACACTCTCCCGTTTATCACCTATACTTATCTTTGAAAAGAGCAGTGTTTAAAATATTTACGGATAAATTAAAAAGAAAGTCTATTGAATATTTTTCTCCTTCCCTACTTTTGGCCAGCCTCACCTTAAAGGTGCCGGAAGCACCGTTGTGAATATGATCGAATACTTTTCTATGGTAAGAAAATGCTTCATCCCCCTCTTCATCTATTCCATAAACCAGCACATCAACCGCTCCCTCAGTAATGGTATTCATGATCTCTTCCGGTACTATTACTCCCCGGGATTCCACCAGGGAAATTCCGGAAACACTATACCCGAAAGTCACCTCTATCTCTTCGCCCAGGTCAAGCGTATTACCTCCTTCTATCAGGTTCTCATCTCCACAACTGTATAGAAAAAGTCCGATAAAAGAG
>JAJQBG010000105.1 GCA_021203405.1 Bacteroides sp. | reverse complement strand
GAGTCAATTTCCTATCGAAATACTCTTTACAAATATAAAACTAATTAATGAATACCCTTTATAAAACAACAAAATAATTTCCGTTTGTTTCATTAAAAATATATATCTTTGCAGTAAAGATGAAGAACTTCAGATTCATAGTTGCCTTACTCCTCTGTTTCACCGTTATATTTGCCGGTGCAGGGGCTACTATCATTCACTACTGTTGTGTAGATTGTGAAGAGATGGGGCTGGTGGCTATCGAATCATCCGGTTGCCACGAACAGCACCACAAGGAGAGTCACTCCTCCTGTTGTGGGGATGCACACTCCTGCCACGAGGAAGATCCCTGCTGCCCGGAAGAGGGATGTAGTGCGGAACTGGCACGGATCGATATGGTTAACGAAACTGTTTCCACAGAAGTCTCTTTTTCACCCGAACCACTTTTTGTCTTACTGATCCCGGGATATCTTCTTACTCCCGAAGTGAAGGAACAGGTGTATGAACCCTCTCTGAGTCCACCCTGTCCGGATACTTCCAGGTATTACCTGAATCTTTACTCCGTACTCCTTATTTAACCAGACATTCCGGTACCGGATCCTTTTCCGGGCCCCTGTTTACCTGTTTGGCCCTACCCGGGAAAAACAGAACGATTTATCTGTATCGGACAGATGATTTACAATGTCTATTTAAATAACAAGATTTATGAAATTACTAAAAATAGTACTCTTATTCCTGCTATTCTATATGCCGGTCTCTGCACAGGTTACCGGAACCATTACCGATATTACCGGAGAACCCGTCGTAGGAGCCAATGTATTCTGGCTCGGTACTACCCAGGGTACTACCAGCGACGCGGAGGGAACCTTCAGTATTCAAAAACCCACCTCCCACCACCAGTTAGTAATCACCTTTATCGGCTTTGAGACCGATACCGTTTCCGTATCCGGAGCGGATGCTGTACTGGATATTGTACTGAAAGAGGAAGTGGAACTCTCGGAGGTCAGTGTGGTAACCCGCAAGCTGGGTACACTGAAACTCCGTAACAGTGTGATGAACGAAGATATGATCACCTACGCAGAATTATGCAGGGCTGCCTGCTGCAACCTGGGAGAGAGTTTTGTAACCAACCCTTCGGTAGATGTAAGCTACTCAGATGCCGCCACCGGGGCTAAGCAGATCCGTCTGCTGGGACTCTCCGGAACCTACGTACAGATGCTCACCGAGAATATTCCTAACTTCCGCGGAGCAGCCGCTCCATACGGGTTAGGGTATGTACCCGGTCCCTGGATGCAGAGTATCCAGGTATCCAAAGGTACCTCTTCCGTCAAGAATGGATACGAAGCCCTTACCGGACAGATCAATGTGGAGTTTAAGAAGCCGCAGACTGCCGACATTGTTTCGGCCAACCTCTTTGCAGCTACCTCGCAGCGGTATGAAGCCAATGCGGATGTCTCGGTACGTCTGAACGATCAGTGGAGTACCATGATCCTGGCCCATTACGAGAACGAGACCAAAGCCCACGACAGCAACGACGATGGGTTTGCAGATGTACCTACCGTCGAGCAGTATCACCTGCAGAACCGGTGGGCTTACTTTGGCGACCGGTATGTTTTCCAGGCAGGTATAAAAGCCTTGCAGGAGGATCGTAAAAGCGGACAGATCACCCACGGTGCCCATACGGCCAACCTGCACGACCCTTATACGGTTGGTATCAGGACCGACCGCTACGAGGCCTTTATGAAGAATGCCTTTATCTTTGATAAGGAAAAGAATACCAACCTGGCCCTTATCCTTTCCGGCTCTCTTCATAACCAGGATTCGCATTTTGGCAGAAAACTTTATGATGTAGACCAGAAGAATTTCTACTCCTCCCTGATGTTTGAGACCGAATTCAATCCCGCTCATTCTCTCTCTACAGGCCTGAGTTTCAATTACGACGGTTTTGACCAGCGTTACCGGCTTACCAATGACGAATCGGCTCCCCGTATCTCCCAATTTGAGAAAGAGGCCGTATCGGGAGCATATGCGCAGTACACCTATAACCTGCAGGACAAACTGATCGTAATGGGAGGCCTGCGTGGGGATTACAGCAGTGAATACGGATTCTTTGTGACCCCCCGTGCCCATATCAAATACAACCCCAATGAGCTTGTCAATTTCAGGGTATCTGCCGGTAAAGGGTACCGGATGAACCACGTACTGGCTGAGAACAATTATCTGATGGCCAGTGGACGTAAAATAGTGATCGATGCCAATCTTGACCAGGAAGAGGCTTGGAATTTCGGAGGGGGAATTGCCTCCTATATTCCTCTTTTCGGAAAGATCCTCAACCTGAATGCCGAATACTACTATACAAACTTCCTCAAACAGGTAGTAGTAGATATGGATACCCATCCCCACGAGGTAAGGTTTACCAACCTGGACGGACATTCCTACTCACAAAGTTTTCAGGTAGAGGCCAGCTATCCCTTCTTTGATGGTTTTACCTTTACCGCGGCTTACCGCAGGACAGATGCCAAAACCAATTATAACGGAGTGCTGCTGGAAAAGCCACTGACCGGAAAATCCAAAGGATTACTTACCGCCTCTTACCAGACTCCGCTGGGATTGTGGCAGTTCGATGCTACCCTGCAACTCAACGGAGGAGGCCGGATGCCGACTCCCTACACCTTGACCGGTGGGGAATTCTCCTGGAAGGAGCGTTACAAAGGATTCGAACAGCTCAGTGCCCAGGTAACCCGTTACTTCCGCTGGGGCTCCGTCTATATAGGAGGCGAGAACCTGACTAACTTTACCCAGAAGAACCCCATTATCAACGCTTCCGATCCCTGGAGCGATGGATTTGATTCCACTATGATCTGGGGACCCGTGCACGGTGCCAAAGGATATATCGGCATTCGTTTCAATCTGGCAAGAGATTAAGATCATTAAAAACCTGATAAATATCAAAAGATTATGAAAGCAAAAAAAACAGTTATGTTATTGGCGGCAGTTGTACTCAGTGTAACTACCGTACTGGCCAAAGAGTTTAAAACAGTGGTGTTTAAAGTAGACCAGATGGAGTGCTCCAACTGCGAGAACAAGGTAAAGAACAACATTAAGTTTGAAAAGGGTATTAAAGAGTTTAAAACGGATCTCTCTACCCGTACGGTTACCATTACCTACGATGCAGATAAAACCGATGTGGAAAAGCTGCAAAAGGGATTTAAGAAATTTAAGTATGAAGCGGTGCCTGTAGAGGGTGAGTGCTGCGGGGAGAAGGAAAGCCAGATAGCCTGTGACCACGCTCACCAGTAAATAAGTAAAAAAGATTTGACGAAAAAACTTAGTTAATTGTAAGTGCACAATTAACTAAGTTTTTTTATAATAAACTAATTTTTTCTGACAATTAGTTTATTTTTCAGGCTCTTTTCCCGGGAAGTAGGGCTCAGGTTCAGGCTCAGGGCTCACTCCCTCTTCCTTTTCGTTCGTATATAAATGGATTGTGGTGCAATTCCTTGTTAGCCAATAGATTATTTTCTATGCCTTTTTTGGAGACTTTTTTTTGCGTTGACACCGGATTCCCGGGTTTATAAGACAATTGAGTCTCTGTGAGTAGGTAAAAAAATAAGACTATTACTGATTCTGATCAGGGATAAGTTGTATTGGTAAATAAAACAGATATAAAGTCTGTGTGAAAAGATTAGGTCAGGCTCATTTCGGTCTACATTCCCTCCATAGGGGAAGTGTTCCTGAAAATAGAGTAGAGAATTCTTGTTTGTCCTTATTTTTGAATCATTAAAATTAGGTAATTGATTTAATTTCAGTTGATTAGGGTTGAGTTTTAACTCTTCTTTGTCGCTTGTATTATTACCTAAGGATTGGCTGTATGGTATATTTTACGGACGGTGAGGAAGAGGGGGTGAGCCCTGAGCCTAAACCTGAGCCCTGGCCCCCTGGGTTTGGAATGGGTCGTGCTGAAAAAATTTGTCTTTACTCATTTTCTTTGTTACCTTCCGGAGGATCTGCCCTCCTTTTTTGTTTTATACTTTTTTTATCCTATCTTTGTAT
>JAJQBG010000177.1 GCA_021203405.1 Bacteroides sp. | reverse complement strand
AGAATATCCAATTTCCCGGCAATCTTTTTGGGGAGAATTTTGTTATACTATACAGGAGAGTTATGCACGGCAGGAAACATTTAATTGCCCCAGATTATCCGAAAACGTACTTCTTGTTACCATACATGCCACACAAAAGTGCATACATCAAGGAGAAAGTAAAAATAAAATAAAGTCTGACACATGAAAGGTATTGTTTTAGCCGGTGGTTCCGGTACCCGTCTTTATCCCATTACCAAGGGAGTATCCAAACAACTTTTACCTGTTTTTGACAAGCCGATGATATATTACCCGATCTCCGTATTAATGCTGGCAGGTATCCGGGAAATACTCATCATATCTACTCCCTATGATCTGCCTGCCTTCCGCAGGTTACTGGGAGACGGACACGACTACGGAGTCCGTTTTGAATATGCAGAACAACCCTCTCCGGACGGGCTGGCACAGGCTTTTCTGATAGGAGAAAAATTTATAGGCAACGAGGTAGTTTGCCTGATACTGGGAGATAATATCTTTTATGGGCAAAGCTTTACCCGCATGCTCCGGGAGGCTGTAAGAGTGGCGGAAGAGCAGCAGAAAGCAACCATCTTCGGGTATTGGGTCCATGATCCGGAACGTTATGGCGTAGCGGAATTCGATAAGGAGGGTAAAGTACTGAGTATTGAAGAAAAGTCGGCTCACCCCCGATCGAATTATGCAGTAGTAGGACTCTATTTTTATCCCAACAAAGTGGTAGAGGTAGCTAAAAACATTGAACCTTCTGCCAGGGGTGAACTGGAGATCACCACGGTTAACCAGGTTTTTCTGGAAGCAGATGAGTTACAGGTCCAACTCCTGGGACGTGGCTTTGCCTGGCTGGATGCCGGTACTCATGACTCCCTGAGCGAAGCCTCCACCTTTATTGAAGTGATTGAAAAGCGACAGGGACTTAAGGTAGCCTGTCTGGAAGGGATTGCACTGAACCAGGGCTGGATAGAGGCAGAAACGATGCGCCGCCTGGCAGAGCCCATGCAAAAGAATCAATACGGACAATATCTTTTAAAAGTAATAGAAGAGTCGGAGAAAGTTTTTTTCAGGGAGTCCGAGTAAAAACCAGCACACATGGATCAGGTAGCGAACAATCGCAGAATAGCAAAAAACACGTTGATGCTTTACATCCGTACTTTGCTTACCATGGCTATTATGCTTTATACCTCCCGGGTTATGTTGAAAACCCTGGGGGTAGATGATTTCGGCATTTACAACCTGGTAGGAGGAGTAGTGGTGCTTTTTATTTTTCTGACTACCATCATGTCGACTGCCACCCAGCGGTTCCTCTCTTTTGATCTGGGGAAAAAAGATTACCGACAACTTTCCCGTACATTCAGCATGAGCCTGAATACCCATTTTATTATCGTTCTTTGTATGATCTTCCCCTCTGAGACCGTAGGATTATGGTTTGTCAACTACAAACTGGATATTCCGGCAGAGCGTGTAGAAGCAAGCTGGTGGGTTTACCAGTTTTCCGTTCTTAACTGTTGCCTGAAAACGATCCGTGTTCCTTATAATGCTATTATCATTGCTTTCGAAGAGATGTCTTTCTTTGCTTATATGGGAATACTGGAAATGGTACTGGGATTAGCGGCACTTTTCGTACTGGTATTTCTTTCTACTGATAAACTGATCCTGTATGCAGTATTGGTATGTGGAGTTTCTCTTCTGATACTGGGAGTCTATAAACTTTATTGTAATAAAAAGATCCCTTACACCAAATATAAATTCAGGTGCGATGTACCACTCTTTAAAAAAGATCATGACTTTTTCCGGATGGAGCCTGGTGGGAAGTACCGCAACTATTGCCTCCCAACAGGGATTGAACATCATTCTGAATATCTTTTTCGGAGTGGCTGTCAATGCAGCTATGGCTATAGCCAACCAGGTAGGACAAGGTGTCTACAGCCTGGTAGCCAGTTTTCAGACTGCCTTTAACCCACAATTGGTAAAACTGTATGCACAGAACGAAAAGATACAAATGATCAATATGGTGATCCGTACCTCCAAATTCTCCTTTTATTTGCTCTTCCTGCTGGCACTGCCTCTTTTGTTAAATACGGATTATATCCTGAAGATATGGCTCCAGGATGTTCCACCCTATACGCGGGAGTTCTGTAGACTGATGATCCTCTATTTTTGTATTGACTCCTTTTTCAGCCTCTCTGTGGTTATCTGTACAGGCTACCGGGGAGATCAGAAATTACGAAATTATCATGAGTCTTCTTGTTATTTCGGTACTTCCCATAACATATATAGTACTCAAAGCTGGATTTCCACCTACCAGTGCACTTGTCATTAAAGTATTAATCAACTTTGTGGTACACCTGGCACGTATCTGGTATATGAATAAACACCTGCAATTACCTCTGAAACGGTATCTGCACGACACCATTTTACTACCGGGGTTAGTAATTCTGGTGTCAGTTCCCGTTCCGTTCCTTATAACCCGGTATATTTCCGGAGGGGCCGGGCTTATTCTTTCTGCCCTTTTTTCCACACTTATTATAGGAGTAGTAGCCTTTTTTATAGGCCTGAGAAAAGAGGAGCGGAATTTTATTAAAAATTACCTTGTTGCAAAAATATCGAGCCACAGATAAAAGATGAAAATTTCACTCTCCATAACACCTTTCCAGCCACTATTCACCCTTCTTTTGGTTGAAAGTATAGTTATCTACCTGGTGGCTCCCCGGCAGTATACCCCAAGTTATGATACATTCTGTATGTATCAGTTTTTAGTAAGTACGGTTCTCTTTTTCTTTTTTAAATAGAAAAAGAATTATTTCGACTTTGACACTATTTTTATATTCAGCTATTTTTGCGTTATGTTCATCTTTCCGGTATTTCTGGCCGAAGATATACCAGCGAGTTTCTTTTCTTTTCAATTTGAATACAATGAAGATGTTATTTCCCGCTCCACAGCCCTCTCTCTGGTAGGAATACAGGCTTACTACTAGGGAAGTAGTCTGGTAAAAGGCAGTCCCATGAGTGTTTCTGAAACAAAAAAGCCTCCTTATAGGATACATTCTGATATAGTATTACTGATTGCAGGAGCCACCTTTGGCTTATATATTCTTCTGGGGGGGATACTCATCGTTGAAGGGGGTATATGCAGGTACAGAGAGACCCGAATCTTCACTGGCAGAATATATCTATCTCTTTACTCCGGTTTCCCTGATCGTATTGGTTGTACTGGAAATGTGGAATAAAACAATAGAGAATCCACATTCATTTAGCCGGAAACAGGTAAATTCATTTACCTTGCTATTGATCATCTTTTATATATTCTCTCTTTTGGTGATAGGAAAAAGAGCCATGCCCTTGCAGGTTATACTGACTGCTGCCGGACTCTATACCTTCTTTTATAAACCTCTCTCGCTACTACGTATTATTCCGTTAATAATAGGAGGGATAGTAGTTATGTATTTACTGGCTGTATTCCGGGATACATCCGGATCGCTTGATTTTCAACTGGCTGAAAGCCTGATGGATCTTATTATCAACAACCGTAATACTTTCATTGCAGTAGATTATGTAGATACCAATGGCATTACATGGGGTAAAAGTATGTTGGCCTATATAGTAAGTGTTATTCCTTTTTTGCAGAGTGCTATCCATACTGTTTTGGGAGTAGACCCGGTCGATATGGCCTCTTCACTGATCATTACCCGTATTTCACTGGGTAGTGACGATTTTACAGTCGGATTCGGAACCAATATAATTGCTGATCTCTATATGGCCTGGGGAGGTGCCGGCGTAGTGATACTGATGGCACTCCTGGGATATTTCCTCAGCTGGTTATTGAAAAAAGCAGCAGGAAGCATATATGCCTTGACAGCCTACGGAGTAATGATGTCTTATGCAGTTTTTTTCTGTAAGGGCAGAATACATTTTCCATTTACAAATTTTACTATGGAGTCTTTTAATGGTGAATATAGTAAAAACACTATAATTACAGATTGACTATGGCCCCAGCAAAAGAAAATAAACTGTCTGTTACAAC
>JAJQBG010000108.1:12075-17869 GCA_021203405.1 Bacteroides sp. | reverse complement strand
GTGTAGGTATAATTTTATTAACCTCTATGGGAATGTATAAAGTACCGAACAACATTTCAAGTAATATTATTTTAGCATCTGTTGAAGCTTTAGCCTCTTCAGAAAATGATGGAGATAACAAAAGCTGGACTCAACCACAAACTGTTAGCTGTAGACTGGATCTGGGAAATGGTTGGTTTACAGCAAGTGTAGAAAGACAATGCGTTTTTTGCGCAGTTCCTTATTCCTGCACTGCTGTTGCATGCGGAGAGGTTTTTTATTGAAAATTCACACTATGCGCTGAGCTGAAGAATTCTTTTTTCAGCTCAATAAATAAATAGAAAAATATGCCTAAGTATTTAACTGTTTTCCTTCTACTCATATTTATATCCTGCCACACTTCTGACAAAAGAGGTGATTACTCTATGCAATCTCCTTTTATTATCACCGATAATTTACGGACTATTCCGGTTCAAATAGAGAAAGAGGATTATTTTCATCACTTGGATGATTATCTGTATGCCACCTCGTATGTAAAACTTGCTTCTGACCCTTTACTGGCAGAGATCAAAGATATTCATATACAAAACGACCGGATCTATATCTGGGACAGAATGAATCGCATTGTTTGTTATGACATGCAGGGAAATGTTATCTTTCAGATCGATTCTAAAGGAAATGGTCCCGGCGAATATTCCGGAATTAATGCTTTTGCCCTCAATCCGGACCGATCAGAAATAGTAGTGTATGATAATCTCAGCGTATCGTTACTGTACTTTTCTATGGAAAACGGTAAATACCTGAGAAGCTCCAAATTCAGAAAGCCGAATCCTACGGAAATAGCTTTTTCCGACCATGTATTTTTTTATAACAACCGCTATCATATTAACTATGCAAATGATAGTTTACTGCACTACTCTTTATTGGTTTCAGCAGACGGATTAAAAATGGATAAAAGATATTTTCCCCACAATAAAGTGGAGGTAGATTATATTTTCAGCCCCTCCTACCGGACATTTTACAATAATGATACCCGCCTCTATTACTGTAGAAATTTCGATAATGTAGTCTATCAATTGGGAAAAGATACGATCCGGGCTCGTTATAAGATCGAATTACCCAATCCGCTCCCTTTTACTAAAATTGAACAAAAAATGAATGAGATAGAACTGATAAGATCCGATTTTACATTTGGTATCTCCAATGTATATGAGTGTGATGATCTTTTACATTTTTGTTTTAATAAAAGCGGATTTATTATGACAGCTTTATACGACCTGGCAAAAGATAAACAACTATGTTGTGTCAAAGTATTACAAGATGCACCCACAGAGGATGTTCCGGTAGCAAGCATGATCAATGGAGTGTATAAGGGACAATTTTATAGTGTCCTTACACCAGCCCGCATAGAGTATATGTTAAATACCTATCCCGGAACTTATCCCAAAGCTTTTGAGCAATATAATAGTGATTCGGATAATCCGGTTATAGGGTTTTATCAGGTAAAATAGAGTTAATGAAAATATAGAATCTCCCGGTTCTTTTTCAGTCTGTATATAAAATCGTCCTGACCTCTAAAATCGGACGTTCCAATCATTCATTCTTGGGTCTTGAGCCTTCAGTCTTTCTCCGGAACCACCCGACTTATAACGCTGCCTTAAAAAACAAACTTCCCGGATAGTTGTTATAGAAAAGAACCGGAAAACCGGTTATTCCTTTTAGCTTCCATATCCATGAAGAAATATTGGCAGATCATTAAGAATTATAAAGTAAGCCTGATTGTCAGCCCCTTGCTGGTATTGATCACCGTACTCTGCGAAACCGCCCAGCCCATGTTCATGGCCCGTATTGTAGACGAAGGAGTGATGCAGGGGAATCTTCCTGTCATAACCCGCGTAGGGATATATATGGTATTGATCTCCATCGTGGGGCTTGCCGTGAGTATCCTGAATGTATATATATCCTCCTATACCTCCATCGGTTTCGGTACCGATCTCAGGAGATCCCTTTTCAGTAAGATTCAGGAGCTCTCTTTTACGGAGATCGACCAATTTAGTTCGGCTTCCCTGATCACACGGCTTACCAACGATATTACCAAAATACAGCAGGTGATCATGATGGGGCTCAGAATGATGTTACGGGCTCCCCTGATGCTGATCCTGGCTCTCTTCTTTGTGATCCGGATCAACTCGGAACTGGTACAGATACTGGCTATCTCCATCCCGGTACTGGCTGTAAGCCTCTATTTTATTTTAAGAAGCGGACTCCCTTATTTTATCAAAGTACAGCAAAAGCTGGACCAACTCAATGAAGTAGTACGGGAAAACCTTATCAATATCCGGGTGGTCAAATCGTTTGTACGGGAAGATTTTGAAACCCGGAAATTCGAAAAGAGTAGTGAAGAGTTAAGAGACCTGGTCACCCGGGCTTCCAACATAGTGATCAGTGCCTTCCCGGTGCTTCAGTTAGTGATGAATTTCTCCATCCTGTCGGTACTCTGGCTGGGGGGGGCGGAAAGTGATCGGGAACGACCTGCAGGTGGGGGAACTGATCTCAGTGGTAAACTACCTGGCACAGGTACTTATGTCCCTGATGATGCTCTCTATGATCATTATGACCATTGCCCGGGCTTCGGCCTCCTCCGAACGGATCCTGGAGGTATTAAACCAGGAACCATCGCTGACCAATACGCCGGAAGGTTTACTCAATAAATACGAAGTAAGCCGGGGAGAGGTCGTGTTTGACCGTGTCTATTTCCGGTATCATGGCGGAGAAGAAGATGTACTGAAAATATAACCTTCCATACCAGACCGGGAGAAAAGATCGCCGTAGTAGGGGCTACCGGATCGGCCAAAACCTCTATGGTACAGCTGATCCCCCGTTTGTACGATATAGCTTCGGGACAGATAACCATAGATGGGGTGGAGATTCAAGATTACAACCTGGATGAACTTCACCACGGAGTAGGCATGGTACTTCAAAAGAATGTGCTCTTCTCCGGAACGGTGATAGAGAACATACGCTGGGGAAAAGAAGATGCCACGATGGAGGAGGTGATAGAAGCGGCCAAAGCGGCCGATGCCCACGATTTTATCCTGGCACTTCCGGACGGCTACAACACGATGCTGGAACGGGGAGGCTCCAATGTTTCCGGTGGTCAGAAGCAGCGTCTCTGCATTGCCCGGGCGCTGATCCGGAAACCGAAAGTATTGATCCTGGACGATAGTACCAGTGCGGTGGATACGGATACCGAACTCCGCATCCGTACCAACCTGAACCGGATCCTGGACAATACCACTCTCTTTATCATTACCCAACGTATCAACACCATGCAGTCTGCCGACCGGGTGATGATCCTGGATGATGGAGAGATCGTCGGTTTTGATACACCGGAGCGGCTGATGGAGCGTTCGGAAATTTACCGGGAGATCTACTCTTCCCAACAATTAACCTTACAATAAACCGGTGATGAAACGATCTGAAACCTCTGATACATCCGTAAAACCCAGAGAGACCCAAAGGACTCTGGGCAGACTGATCGCCTACCTGGCCAGCGACCGCCCCATGCTGATAGTCATCTTTGTGATGATCCTTATCAGTATCGGCGCAGACCTGGCAGGCTCCTATATGTTACGCCCGATCATTAACGGCTATATTATACCGGGAAATATACCGGGCCTGGTCCGTATACTGACTATCCTCGGAATTATCTATCTCGGGGGAGTAGTGGCTGTATTTATCCGTTCCATTCTACTCAACCGGATTGCCCAGCGTACCGTTCACCGGATGCGTACGGACTTGTTTACCAAAATGGAGGCTCTTCCTATCAACTATTTCGACCAGCATCCCTACGGAGATACGATGAGCCGGTACACCAACGATATAGACCGCATCAGCGAAGCATTGACCGATTCGCTCTCCGACCTTTTTACCAGTACGCTGACGCTGGTAGGTATCTTTTGCCTGATGATCTTTATCAGTCCTATTCTTACGCTGGTAGCACTCATCACAGTTCCGCTGATGATGCTGACGGCCCGGCGGATCGTTAAAAAGAGCAGCCGTTATTTCCGGGCGCAACAGGAGTCTATCGGAGAATTGAATGGCTATATAGAAGAGATGATCAGCGGCCAGAAAGTGATCAAGATATTCGGCAGGGAACAGAAGATAGAGGAAGATTTCGAAATACGGAACCTGGACCTGCGGTATAAATCCCTGAAAGCACAGTTCTATTCCGGTATGATGATGCCGGTTATGAAGAACCTTAATACACTGACCTATGTTTTTATTACCATAGCAGGCGGTTTACTGGCTCTCTACCGGGGATTCGATATCGGTGGGCTGGCCACTTTCCTGCAATACTCCCGTCAGTTCGGACGTCCGATCAACGAGCTGGCAGGTATTTATAATACCATTCAGGCTGCCCTGGCCGGGGCCGAACGTATTTTCCAGTTAATGGACGAAGAACCGGAACCCGCAGATGCGCCGGATGTGGTAGCCCTCAATTGCATGGAGGGAGAAGTCTCTATGAAGCATGTATACTTTAGCTACGAACCGGGTAAACAGATATTGAAAGATATCAACCTCTCCATTCCTGCCGGAAAGAAAATCGCGCTGGTAGGAACCACGGGAGCCGGAAAAACAACCATCCTGAACATGCTTCCCCGCTTTTACGATATCGAATCCGGGGATATTACCATCTGTCACCATTCGCTCTACCAGATCAAAAGGAAAAAACCTCCGTGAAATGATGACCATCGTACTACAGGATACCCATTTATTCACCGGAACCGTACGGGAGAACATTCGTTTCGGTCGGCTGGAAGCAACCGATGAAGAGGTGATAGCGGCTGCCAAATTAACCGCCGCCCACTCTTTTATCAGGCGTCTGAAAAACGGTTATGATACCATGCTGGAGAATGACGGGGAGAACCTGAGCCAGGGACAACGACAGTTGCTGAACATTGCCCGGGCCGCTATAGCCGACCCGACCATCCTGTTGCTAGACGAGGCGACCAGCAATATTGATACCCGAAGTGAGTTGCTTATACAAAAAGGATTGGATAGGCTGATGGAAGGGCGGACCAGTTTTGTGATCGCCCACCGGCTCTCTACCATTATGAATGCCGACCAGATCGTGGTACTGGAATATGGCCGTGTGATCGAACAGGGCACCCACCAGGAGTTACTGGAGCTGAAAGGAAAATATTATTCCCTGTATCAGGAGCAGTTTGGGTAAAAAGAGGAGAGATCACTGATACCTCCACCAGAACAGGAAATCGCCGGGCCCCTGGTACCGGGTAAATCCGTTTTTCTCTAACACTTTGCAAGAAGGAACATTTTCCGGATCGGTTGCAGCCAATACAGCGGTTACCCGCTCCCGGGTAAGGGCCCATTGACAGAGAGCCGCAACGGCTTCAGTCATATATCCCCGGTTTTGATAATCGGGATAAGTACCGTAACCAATCTCTACTTCTCCCTGTTCGTCCGGTTCGCCTTTAAAACAGGCACTCCCAATAGCTTTATTTTCTTCTTTCAATACGATCAGCCAGTTAGTATACCAGTAGTAGTGATCAGTATATTCCCGGGCCTGTTTACACAATTGGCTCATCACCTGCCTGATATCTTCCGTCCAGAACCCCGGATACCCGGAAGGATAAAGCCCCATCACTGCTTCGAAGCGCAGGTAATCCTCACATAGAAAGGAAAACCGCTCGGGAAAAAGAGCCAAGATCCGTAAACGGTCGGTTTCCAGCATAATAGAAGTATTGATCTGTTCCATACTTTTAAAATAAGAGTACCAAAGATACGATTTATA
>JAJQBG010000108.1:0-12065 GCA_021203405.1 Bacteroides sp. | reverse complement strand
GTCGTTTACAAATCTTAATGTTGCTCAACCCGGATTAAAAATGTCCTCTTTTTTAATAGTTTTATATATCTTTGCATGCTTAAAGGTTAAGAAGTAAAGCTGCCTGTTGATAACTTTCAGTTATTAACAAAAGGGGTGATTTATTAACAAAATCGGTAATCTTTTTGGGCTTGCCGTATTCATTTGAATATTTATCGCTTATTTCGCCTTCCTAAAATGTAAGGAATATGGGAAAAATAATTGCATTAGCCAACCAAAAGGGGGGAGTGGGTAAAACCACTACGACGATTAATCTGGCAGCATCGCTGGCAACCCTGGAGAAGCGTGTGCTGGTGATAGATGCAGACCCTCAGGCAAATGCCTCCTCCGGATTAGGAGTAGATATTAAACAGGCTGAGTGTACTATCTATGAGTGCATTATTGACCGGGCCAATGTAGAGGATGCCATACACGATACGGAGATCGATACGTTAAAGGTGATCTCTTCGCACATCAATCTGGTAGGGGCCGAAATAGAGATGCTGAACCTGCCCAACCGGGAAAAGATCCTCAGGGAGATACTGACACCTTTGAAAAGCAACTATGATTACATTCTCATAGACTGTTCACCGTCTCTGGGACTGATCACCATCAATGCCCTGACCGCTGCCGACTCGGTACTGATACCGGTACAGGCTGAATACTTTGCACTGGAGGGGATCAGCAAGTTGCTTAATACCATAAAAATCATTAAGTCGAAGCTCAACCCGGCTCTTGAAATAGAGGGTTTTCTGCTGACTATGTATGATTCCCGGCTCCGCCAGGCGAATCAGATATACGACGAAGTAAAACGGCACTTCCAGGAGTTGGTATTCGATACGGTCATCCAGCGAAATGTAAAACTGAGTGAGGCACCCAGTTACGGGCTTCCTACTATTTTATACGATGCGGAATCGAACGGTGCCAGGAACCATATGGCACTGGCTAAAGAGATCATTACCCGAAATAGTTAAAAAACAACATGGCTACACCGAAAAGAAACGCCTTAGGACGTGGTTTGGATGCACTTCTCTCGATGGATGAGGTAAAGACGGAGGGGTCTTCTTCGATCAGTGAGATTGAATTATCAAAGATATCCGTGAATGCAAATCAGCCCCGCAGAGAGTTTGACGAAACCGCGCTACAGGAACTGGCTGATTCCATCCGGGAGATCGGCATTATCCAACCGGTAACCCTGCGGAAAATATCGGATGATGCTTACCAGATCATAGCCGGCGAAAGACGCTACAGGGCTTCACGCCTGGCGGGCCTGCACAGTATACCTGCTTATATACGTACGGCAGACGATGAAAATGTAATGGAGATGGCCCTGATCGAGAATATTCAGCGGGAAGACCTCAACTCCATTGAAATTGCGCTGGCTTACCAGCACCTGATAGAGCAATACAACCTGACGCAGGAGCGCCTCAGCGAGCGGGTAGGAAAAAAACGGGCTACCATTGCCAACTACCTGCGCCTGTTAAAACTACCGGCCCCTATCCAGATGGGATTGCAAAATAAGTTGATAGATAACGGACATGCACGGGCCCTGGTAGCGTTAAACGATCCGAAGTTACAGGTGAACCTATACGAAGAGATCCTCCGGCACGGGTATTCGGTAAGAAAAGTAGAAGAGATGGTAAAGGCTCTGAGCGAAGGAGAGGCGGTTAAAAGCGGAGCGAAAAAGATTGCTCCCAGAGGCGCTAAACTTCCGGAAGAGTTCAATCTGTTAAAAAAACAACTCTCCGGGTTTTTCAATACGAAAGTTCAGCTTACCTGTTCGGATAAAGGAAGAGGTAAAATTACGATCCCTTTTACCAACGAAGAGGATCTGGAACGTATTATGGAGATTTTCGACTCATTGAAACGTTCATGATCAATAATTTAAGAACAGATCGTATCCTGATCCTGGTCCTATGCCTGTTCCTGCAAACAGCAGGTATCAGCGGATATGCACAGAGACGTCAGAGAAACGACTCCATTGCTCCTCCCAAAGCTTCCCTGAAGCGTGGACAGCAGAAAGCAGCACAGGAAAATAGCACCCTGGTACTGGATTCACTTATAACCCGGGGGGATTCTGACGAAGTGATCGTTGACCCCGATCTTTCCATTGCTATTGTTAACGATACCATAGTGGCTCTTGCCGATTCGGTCTCGCTGGTAGCAGACAGCATTGCGGGAGTGAACCAGGAGGGATTGGCGCAGTTGGAAGAACCCCTGACAATCGATGAGAATTCAGGGATCATTTACGATACCGATTCTGTGTTTACCGAACCGGCCCTCCAGGAGGGATGGAAACCGAAATCAGACAAATCAGTCTGGTTATCTGTAGTGGTCCCTGGTGGAGGACAGATATACAACCGGAAATACTGGAAACTTCCGATCATTTACGGAGGATTTGTGGGTTGTACCTATGCACTGACCTGGAATAACCAGATGTATAAAGATTATGCCCAGGCCTACCGGGATATTATGGACGACGACCCTACCACCAACAGTTATGAGGACTTTTTCCCACCCGGATATGATATAGGAACGGACCTGACCCGCTGGCAGACAACCTTTAAAAACCGGAAGGATATGTACCGGCGTTACAGAGATTTGAGTATCTTTGCCTTTATCGGAGTGTACCTGATATCGGTTATTGATGCTTATGTAGATGCGGAACTATCCAGTTTTGACATCTCTCCCGACCTGAGTTTCAGAGTAAGTCCCGGCATTATGCACGATCCGATCGCAGGCAGAACGCTGGGTTTACAGTGTAATATAATATTCTGATAAAAAGAGACATGAGAAACCTGTTACTATTTATTTTCATTTTGGGACTGGGCTCAGGAAGCAGTTATGCCCAGACAACCAATACGAGCCTGATAGATGATGTGGATATACCGGAGACCCTGATGTACCCGGTAGATAGCCTGCTCAGTGCGTGGATGACAAAAAATTACCTGAGCGAAGAGGAAGATTGTGAAATGAGGGATGAGAATCCATACTTCAGCGATTCGGTCTATATGGACCGCCTTTCGCGTATACCGGCCATTATAGAAATGCCTTATAACGAAGTGGTACGGAAATTCATCGATCTTTATACGACTAAACTGAGGAAACAGGTATCCGTGATGCTGGGAGCCGGCAATTTTTACATGCCTATTTTTGAAGAGGCACTGGATGCATACAACCTGCCGCTCGAACTAAAATATTTGCCCATTATCGAATCGTCCCTGAACCCGAAAGCAACTTCGCGGGCAGGAGCTTCCGGCCTGTGGCAATTTATGATCAATACCGGAAAGATCTACGGTCTGGAGAGCAATAGCCTGATAGACGAAAGAAGGGATCCGATCAAGGCTACCTGGGCGGCAGCACGCTACCTGAGAGATCTTTATAATATTTACCAGGACTGGAATTTAGTGATCGCGGCGTACAACTGCGGACCAGGGAATATCAACAAAGCGATCCGTCGCAGCGGAGGAAGTACCGATTACTGGGCGATCTATAACAACCTACCCAAAGAGACCCGGGGGTATGTACCGGCTTTTATTGCCGCCAACTATGTAATGCACTACTATTGTGACCACAACATCTGTCCGCTGGATGCTACCCTGCCGGCCAATACGGATACCCTTCATATTGACAGGAAACTCCATTTTGCACAAATAGCCGACCTGTGCGATATAGATATAGACCAGATACGGAGCCTGAATCCGCAATACAAGCAGGATGTGGTTCCGGGAGATGCCAAAAGTGCTCCGCTGCGGCTGCCGCAGAATCTGGTCAGCACGTTTATCGAATACCAGGATACCATCTATGCACATCGCCAGAATGAACTCTTTACCAACCGAAGGACAGTAGCGGTGGCCCAACCTGCTTCTACCACCAAACGTACAGCCACTTCAACCGCTGCACCACCCAGTGGAGAGGTTACCTATCATAAAATCAAGTCAGGAGAGACGCTTTCAACGATCGCTACCAAATACAAGGTAACGGTAAAACAGATACAGCAGTGGAACAACCTCTCTTCCACGCGCATCAATGCCGGGAAGAACCTAAAGATTTACCGGTAAAAACAGTAGAGTACATTTAATTATAGAGCAACTTTACCAACTTATGTTTGCGTGGTAAACTATTTTCGTTATTTTTGCATATCTACCCAATCAATCACACCATGAGCGAAAACGATAACGATATAAAGAAGCCGGAGTTAACCGATGACGAACTGATCGAGAGATCTTTCCAGGAGTTATTGGATAGTTACCTGGCTACCAAGCACCGTAAGAAGGTGGATATTATTACCAAGGCATTCAACTTTGCCAACCAGGCGCATAAAGGGGTAAAACGCCACTCGGGCGAACCTTACATTATGCATCCGCTGGAGGTGGCCAAAATTGTATGTGCGGAGATAGGACTGGGCTCTACCTCTATCTGCTCGGCCCTGTTACACGATGTAGTGGAAGATACCGACTACACCACAGAAGATATTGAGAACTTATTCGGGCCTAAAATAGCTCAGATCGTGGACGGACTGACCAAAATATCAGGCGGTATTTTTGGGGACAAGGCTTCGGCTCAGGCAGAGAACTTCAAGAAATTACTGCTGACCATGTCGGACGATATCCGGGTGATCCTGATAAAGATAGCCGACCGTCTGCACAACATGCGTACACTGGGGTCACTCCTTCCCAATAAACAATATAAAATAGCCGGAGAGACCCTCTACATCTATGCTCCGCTGGCGAACCGGCTCGGACTGAACAAGATAAAGACAGAACTGGAGAACCTGAGTTTCAAATATGAGCATCCGGAAGAGTATCAGCAGATCGAAGAGAAGCTGAAAGCTACCCAGGCTGCCCGTGAAGAGGTTTTTAAAAGTTTCACAGCTCCGATTTACCAGGAACTGGATAAAATGAAACTCAAATACCGGATCCAGGCCCGTGTTAAATCGATCTACTCCATCTGGAACAAGATGCAGACCAAGCAGGTCCCTTTTGAAGAGATCTATGATATACTGGCGGTACGCATTATTTTTAAACCGGAGAACCCGGAAGAGGAGCTGAACGACTGTTTCAGTATTTATGTGGCACTGAGCAAAATATACAGGGCACACCCGGACCGGCTCAGGGACTGGGTCAGTCATCCGAAAGCCAACGGCTACCGGGCCCTCCATGTTACTTTAATGGGGAGTGACGGACAGTGGATAGAGGTGCAGATACGGAGCGAACGAATGAACGATGTAGCCGAACAGGGATTTGCAGCACACTGGAAATACAAAGAAGGCGGTGGCGGAGAAGACGAAGGAGAACTGGACAGATGGCTGAAAACCATTAAAGAGATCCTGAATGATCCTCAGCCGGACGCTATCGACTTTCTGGATACGATCAAATTGAATCTTTTTACTTCGGAGATCTTTGTTTTTACTCCCAAAGGAGAACTCCGTACGATGCCTCAGAACTCTACGGCACTGGATTTTGCCTTCTCCCTCCATACCGATATAGGAAGCCATTGTATCGGTGCTAAAGTCAACCACAAGCTGGTACCTTTGAGCTATAAGCTGCAAAGCGGAGACCAGATCGAGATACTTACCTCTAAATCGCAACGGGTACAACCCTCCTGGGAAGTTTTTGCAACCACTGCGCGGGCACGGGCAAAAATATCCTCTATTTTGCGGAAAGAGCAGAAAGCTGCGCAGAAAAAAGGGGAAAAGACCCTGAATGAATTCCTGAAAAAAGAGGAGATCCATCCTGAGGGGGCTCCGCTGGAAAAGGTGTGGAAAGTCCACGGAATGAAGAGCAAGGAGGAGTTCCTGGCTGCCATCGGGAATCAGAAAATGGTGTTGGGAGAGAACGATAAGAATCTCTTAAAAGACAAACAGCCTTCCAACTGGAAGAAATTGCTTAAATTCTCTTTTGGGGGAAGCAAAGAGGAGGAGCAGGAGGAAGCAGCTAAGCCGGAAGAACAGGCGGAAAAGATCAATCCTAAAAAGATATATAAACTTACCGACGATTCTATCCAAAAGAAGTATATATTTGCCGAGTGTTGTAATCCGATACCGGGGGACGATGTACTGGGGTATGTAGGGGATGATCAGCGTATTACAATCCATAAACGTCAGTGTCCGATCGCAGTCCGGCTGAAAAGCAGTTACGGCAACCGCATCATAGCCACTAAATGGGATACGCACAAGAAACTGAACTTCCTGGTCTATATTCACATCCGGGGTATTGATAGTATTGGTATCCTGGCAGAAGTGATCCAGGTTATATCGCAACAATTAAATGTGAATATACGGAAAGTGAACCTGGAAACAAACGACGGTATATTTGAAGGGCGTTTACAACTCTATGTACACGATGTAAGTGATGTAAAGAAGATCTGCGATAAGCTCCGGAAAATCCACAATGTGAAATCGGTAACGCGAGAAGATTAAGAAAGGGGTGTTGTATAAACCGTCGCGATTTTATCTTTGTTAATCGTGGCTCTCTCCCTCTTCTTCAGAGACTTCTAACGCATCCAGTTCTTTGCGGATACTCTCCAGCTCTGCGCGGATGCTTTTAAGTTTGGTCACTATCTTAAAATTATTGACGGTGCCCTCTTTATTTTCTTTGAGTTTACGCCGGGCTCCGTCTAAGGTCATCCCCCTCTCTTTTACCAGGTGATATACCAGGGCAACAGCCTGAAGGTCTTCCTGGCGGTATTGCCGGATACCCCGGCCTGCTTTTTTAGGAGCTATCTGGGGAAATTCTTTCTCCCAGAATCGCAGGAGCGACTCATTGACATTAAACATATCGGCTATCTCGCCGATGGAATAATACATCTTGAACTTTTTATCGGGATTGTAGGCCATCGTCTATTTTTAATCAAATACTTTTCCGTGGTTAGCTGCCATACGGATCATCTCGTCATACTGCTCGGGAGAGAGGTCCATAAAATAGTAGTTGACCGGATTAACCCGTTCTCCCCGGACATGTACTTCGTAATGAAGATGAGGACCTGTACTTTTCCGGTACTTCCTACTCCACCGATCACTTCTCCCCTCACTACTTTCTTTCCCAGTTTAGTGCGGAAATCCCGCAGGTGGGCATATACGGTACGGTATCCAAAAACCGTGATCGATCTCAATGGTGTTACCAAGCCCCGATTGCCAGCCCATCTTAACTACCGTTCCGTTACCGGTAGCGTATATATCTGTACCGGGATGAGCAGAAAAATCCATCCCTCCATGAAAACGTACGGTATTGTAGATGGGATCGATCCGGTATCCATATCCGGAAGCTGTCTGACGAAGGTCTTTATTGGAAACGGGTTGAATAGCCGGGATACACTGCAGCATCTCTTCGTGGTTCTTAAACATCTCTACTACATCGTCAAACGATCCGGACTGGATATAAAGCTGTTTGGTAAGCATATCCAGTTTATGAGAAGTATTGACCACCAGGTCGGCATTGGCCAGATCCATCAGGTGTTCATACCGGTTGGTTCCTCCATACCCGGCCTTACGGATAGCCGAAGGAATGGGTTCTGCCATGAACATAACCCGGTATAAATTATCATCGCGCTGCTGAATATCTTCCAGTAAATCCAGTGCTTCGTCCAACCGGCGGGAAAGGATCTGGTATTGTGCCTGCAACCGGCTGTTCTCTATGCGCAACTCTTTCTCGGAAGGGGATCCGAAAAGAAACAAAAGAATGAGAAAAAAGAGTCCACCAAGCCCCAGGGAAAGAAAGATCCTGCGCAGGTAACTAAGCATACGCTGCCTGACCGTAGGATAGATACGATCGTATGTCTGTGTACGCGGATTATAGATATAGTATACTTTACGCATCTTCTCTGTTTTAGCGGTTTTTCCGGAAAGACCTTTCAATTTTCCGAAAATAGTGGGGCAAAAATAATAAAAACAGACTATCTTTGCACAGCTTTTTTAGAATATTAACTTCAACTACATAGATTACAATATGCTGACTGCAAAAGAAATCCGGGATTCTTTTAAGAATTTCTTTGAGTCTAAAGGACATAAAATAGTGCCTTCGGCTCCGATGGTTATCAAAGATGATCCGACACTGATGTTCACCAATGCGGGAATGAATCAGTTCAAGGATATTATTCTGGGCAATCAACCCACCCGATACCCGCGGATAGCCGACTCACAAAAATGCCTCCGTGTAAGCGGCAAGCACAACGACCTGGAAGAAGTAGGTCACGACACCTATCACCACACCATGTTTGAGATGCTGGGCAACTGGTCGTTCGGAGATTACTTCAAAAAAGAGGCGATCGAGTGGGCATGGGAGTACCTGGTAGAGGTACTGGGCCTCGACCCGGAACGCCTGTATGCTACGGTTTTTGAAGGAAGTCCGCAGGAGGGACTGGAAAGAGATAACGAAGCGGCAGCCATCTGGGCAAAGTTCCTGCCGGAGAGCCGGATCATCAACGGTAGCCGTAAAGATAACTTCTGGGAGATGGGAGATACAGGTCCCTGTGGTCCCTGTTCAGAGATCCATATTGACCTGCGTAGTGCAGAAGAGAGAGCGGCTGTAGACGGGCTTACGCTGGTCAATGAGTCGCATCCGCAGGTGATCGAGATATGGAACCTGGTATTTATGCAGTACAACCGGAAAGCAGATGGCAGCCTGGAAGGGCTTCCTGCCAAAGTAATTGATACCGGTATGGGATTTGAGCGTCTCTGTATGGCTCTTCAGGGCAAGACTTCTAATTATGATACGGATGTATTCCAGCCACTGATCCGTAAGATCGCTGAGCTGGCAGGTACTACCTATGGAAAAGAGGAGAAGAAGGATATAGCCATGCGTGTAATTGCTGACCATATCCGTACGATCGCTTTTTCCATTGCAGATGGGCAGCTTCCGTCAAATGCCAAAGCCGGATATGTGATTCGTCGTATCCTGCGCCGCGCCGTAAGGTACGGATATACTTTCCTGGGTCAGAGAAAGGCATTTATGTATACCCTGCTACCTGTACTGAATGAGAGTATGGGAGATGCTTATCCGGAACTGATCGCTCAGAAAGAACTGATCGAAAAGGTGATCAGGGAGGAAGAGGAATCTTTCCTGAGAACGTTGGAAACAGGGATCCGGATGTTGGAAAAGACCATGAACGAGGCTAAAGAGGCGGGAAAAGAGGAAATCAGCGGTAAAGATGCTTTTATCCTGTATGATACTTTTGGTTTTCCGCTGGATCTGACCCAGCTGATCCTTCGCGAGAACAACCTGACAGTAGACATTGCAGCGTTTGACACCGAAATGCAGCAACAGAAACAGCGGGCCAGAAATGCAGCGGCTATGGAGACCGGTGACTGGGTTGTATTACAGGAAGGTACCACTCAGTTTGTCGGATATGACTATACGGAGTATGAGGCCTCCATTTTACGCTACCGGCAGGTCAAACAGAAAAATAAAACATTATACCAGATCGTTCTGGATCATACCCCTTTCTACGCCGAAAGCGGAGGACAGGTAGGCGATACCGGAGTACTGGTAAGCGAGTTTGAAACCATTGAGGTGATCGATACCAAAAAAGAGAACAACCTGCCGGTACACATTACAACGAAACTGCCGGAACACCTGGATGTTCCTTTTATGGCTTGTGTAGACCGTGATAAACGGGCCGCCAGTGCTGCGAACCACAGTGCGACCCACCTGCTGGACGAAGCTTTGCGCGAAGTGCTGGGAGACCATATCGAGCAGAAAGGTTCCCTGGTTTCTCCGGACTCTCTCCGTTTTGACTTTTCACACTTCCAGAAAGTGACCAAAGAGGAGTTACGCCAGGTAGAACAACTGGTGAACCGTAAGATACGCGCCAATATCCCGCTGACTGAGTACCGCTCTATTCCTATTGCACAGGCCAAAGAACTGGGAGCAATTGCCTTGTTCGGAGAGAAATATGGGGAAGAGGTACGTGTGGTAGCTTTCGGTACCGCTATTGAGTTTTGCGGAGGTACTCATGTGGCAGCCACCGGTAGTATCGGAATGATGAAGATCGTATCCGAAAGTTCGGTGGCAGCCGGTATCCGGAGAATTGAAGCCTTTACCGGCGAACAGGTAGAGGCAATGATCAACAATGTACAGGATACCCTGACAGATCTGAGATCGCTCTTTAACAATGTCCCTGACCTGGGCGGAGCCATCCGGAAATATATTGAAGAGAACTCCGAACTGAAAAAACAGGTAGAAGAGTTTATGAAAGAGAAACAGGGAGCTTTTAAGAAACAACTTCTTGGTTCTGTTAAAGATATCAACGGCATCCATCTGATCAAAACCTGTGCGCCGATGCCTGCTGAAGCGATCAGGAACATAGCTTTCCAGTTAAGAGGAGAAATTCCCGAAAATCTGTTCTTTGTAGCAGGAAGCTATGATCACGAAAAGCCGCTGCTTACTGTAATGATCAGCGACAACCTGGTAGCCGGGGGAATGAATGCCGGAAAACTGGTAAAAGAAGCAGCCAGACTGATCCAGGGCGGCGGTGGCGGACAGGCACATTTTGCTACAGCCGGCGGAAAGAATGTGGACGGACTCAACGCCGCTATTGATAAAGTGATCGAACTGGCAGAACTTTAAGTAAGTTTAACCGGAATAAAACAGAAGAGTGTCATCGGTTGGGTGACACTCTTTATTTTGGAATCTCTCTTTTATGGAGTGTATTATTCTTCCAGCTGATCTTTGGGAAAATTGACCAGATAGAGGTTTCCGGTGGCACGTGTGATAGCTGTATAGAGCCAGCGGTAATACTCTTCGTTGATAGTACCTTCCGGTAAATAACCCAGATCAATAAAGACATTCTCCCACTGTCCTCCCTGTGCTTTATGACAGGTCACGGCATAGGCATACTTGATCTGAAGCGCATTATAATGAGGATCCTCTTTCATTTTTTTCATCCGGTCCCGTTTTAAGGGAATATCTGCATAATCCTCCAGTACCGCATAAAAAAGTTTCTCATTTTCACTTCTGGAGAGTGCCGGTGTTTCAGAGTGAAGGGTATCCAGTAAAACAGTGGCCTCTATTTCTACATGGTCATAATCCGGTAAGCACAATAAAACATCCGCAAAGCGAAAGCCATAGAGCTCCCGGGTTTTCCGGATACGGCGCACCACCGCAATATCCCCGTTGGCAAGAAAGTCAATATTTTTCTCCTGCTGTATCCAGCTGTAGCTGTTTTTGGCGATCATAATATAGTCTCCCCCGCTCAGCTCTTCCTCTCTGTAGAGAATACGGTTCCGGACACCGTTGTTGTAAATATTGGCACGTTTATTGGAACGACAAACGATCATTGTTTCATCCATTCCCGACCGTGCATAGCATTCACTGATGTGATCGATCAACTCCTCTCCGGTTATGTTATGAATATCAGGGAAACCGGTAAACCGGATACGGAAAATCTCAGATAATTCCCCACCCATTAACTCCCGGATAGCAGTGGCATTCCATAAAATACCGGAGTTATGTGCCTGGCGAACCACTTCCGTTAAATTTCCTTCCGTCACCTGCAGCCCAAATCCTTGCAAGACATCTGCCTGTAAAGCCGGACTTTCCGTTTCACCCACCGGAGGGAGCTGAGCCGTATCTCCCATCAGTAATAATTTACAACCGGTACCACTATATACATACTGGATGAGATCTTCCAGTAAACTTCCCGCGCCATACTCATAAGAATTGACAGAGATCATAGAGGCTTCATCCACAATAAAAAGGGTATGGGTATGCAGGTTATCCGCCAGGGTAAAGTTGCCGGTTTCGGTGCCAAAAGCTTTTTGCTTGTAAATCTTTTTATGGATCGTATAAGCGTTTTGCCCGGCATATCCGAAGAAAACTTTAGCCGCCCTGCCCGTAGGCGCCATCAGTACGACCTTCTGCTTTAACAGGTTAAGAGTCTTTACCAACGCTCCGATCAGAGAGGTCTTTCCTGTCCCCGCATATCCGCGAAGAAGAAAAACATCGTCACTGCCGGAAGAGGCCATAAAGGTTGAAAGTAAATTAATGACTAATTCCTGACCAAAAGTTGGTTTATAAAAGAAATTTTCTTTAATTTGCCTTTCTAAATAG
>JAJQBG010000274.1 GCA_021203405.1 Bacteroides sp. | reverse complement strand
GCTATATACTTACTTACATTATAGGCTGGCATTACCACACTGACCTCAGGAATTTTCATAGTATTTATATTTTAATAGATTATAGATAGAACTAAGACATTACGAAAGAAAACCGACCTCTCAAAAAAGAGCTCCATATTATAAAAAAGAACAAGGATAGAAACTAAGGTATTCATAAAGATAGATTTTTATACAAAGATGCATTTTTTTATAAATAGACAATAGGTACTGGTAGAAATTACACAAGAAATGTTTATCTTAGTGGCAGAAAACCGTCTGAATCTTTTATGAATAAACAAGGAAAAATACTCGTCATAGACGATAATGAAGTATTCTGTTCTCTCTGAATACATTATTGTCTAAATATGTGGAAAAAGTGGTAAGTACCACTCCTGAAAGCATTCCCCGTTTCCTTACAGAATTTGCTCCTGATATTATACTTTTAGATATGAATTTCAGTAAAAACATATCGAGCGGTAAAGAGGGCTTTTTCTGGTTAAATGCTCTTTTAAAGAGAGACCCGGATGCTATTGTTATTATGATGACCGCTTATGCGGATACAGCCAAAGCAGTACAAGCTATCAAAGCAGGTGCAACAGATTTTATTCCAAAACCCTGGGAAAATGATAAATTACTAGCCACCATTCATGCAGCCCTACAGTTGAAAAATTCCCGCAGGGAGATACATACTCTTAAAAACCAGATATCTGCCTTAACTCAGGAACCATTTGCCCCGATCATAGGCGAATCAAAGGAGATACAAAAAATCTACAGACTTGTTGAAAAGATATCCGATACAAAGACTAATATCCTGATATTGGGAGAGAACGGTACCGGAAAAGACCTCATAGCACGTACCATCCATAACCACTCTCCCCGTAGAAACAATCCTTTTGTTACCATTGATCTGGGCAGTATATCCGAAACCCTGTTCGAAAGCGAACTATTCGGGCATGAAAAAGGAGCATTTACCGATGCTAAAAAAGAAAAACAGGGCCGGATAGAAGTAGCTTCAGGTGGTACCCTGTTCTTAGATGAGATCGGCAATCTCTCGCTTCCTATGCAGGCAAAGCTACTTACTGCCATCGAAAAAAAGAATATTACCCGTCTGGGAGCTGTAAAGAACCGTTCTGTAGATGTACGGTTCATTACTGCAACCAATACCGATATTCACAAAGCCGTAGAGAACGGCAGTTTCAGGCAGGACCTGCTATACCGCATTAACACCATAGAGATACACCTTCCTGCTTTACGTCAAAGGGGAAACGATATCCTGCTGCTTACCCACTATTTCCTGGAAAAGTTCAACCGAAAATATGGGAAAAATGTTACAGGATTGACCAATGAGACCCAACAATTATTGATGGCTTATAGCTGGCCGGGGAATGTACGGGAACTCCAGAATGTACTGGAACGTGCCGTCATTCTTTCCTCGGATACTTTTTTGCATGCCGATGACTTCACGATACTTACTATGCACCCTAAAAATAACGGGAGATTAACCGATATACTGAATCTGGAAAAACTGGAAGAGCAAGCGATCGAAAAAGCATTGGCACTATGTGGAGGGAACCTTAATAAAGCTGCCTCACTACTGGGTATCAGCCGTTTTGCATTATACAGAAAACTCAACAAAAAATGAATAGGCTCAGCAAAAGCATAACCGGCATGGCCCTACTTATCACTATTCTTTTTATAGGAGGAGGAATAGCTATATCGGTACAATGGTATTGGATCGCTTTGTTGTGTCTGATACTTATGCTATATAGTGTATATCAACTCTATAAGCTGAACCTTAAAACGCTCCGACAGTTTAGGCTTTTTACCGAATCTATCCGGATCGCTGACAGTAGCCTCTCTTTTACCCCTACCTCCTGTAACAGCCTTTATAGCAGTTATTACAATAGCCTCAATCAAGCACTTACCCGGCTAAACGAGATTACACAAAAACGGGAGTGTGAAATAAGTTTCTATCATAACTTACTCAACCGGGTAGATATAGCACTTCTTGTTACAACTCTCACCCATGAAATTATATGGACCAACAAAGCAGCAAGGAATCTGTTGGGAAGACCAACTCCTAAAAATATTCATGGATTAAAAGAGCAGTCGGAAGAATTGGCAGAAATTCTTTTCTCTCTCCCTCCCCAAACAACCCGCATCCTAAAAATAAGCAGGGAAGGAAAGATCCGGAACATAGCTATTACCCTTTCTCTCTTCTCGGTAAAAGAGAATAGCCTTAAAATTTACAGTCTGAAAGATGTCCAACCCGTAGTAGAAGAGACCGAAAATATAGTATGGCAGCAATTAATAAGTGTTTTAACCCACGAAATCATGAACTCCCTCTCCTCTATTATCTCCTTATCGCACACCTTTTCTATATTAAATACAGAAGACGATTCACAGGAAATACGCAAAGCAATGTCTATTATCCATCAACGTAGTAAAAGACTGGTTGACTTTGTAAACAATTATAAGAGAATGGCCCAGATACCTGTGCCCCGAAAAGAGAAATTACTGGTTAAGGAATTGATCGAACACTCTATCAGCCTCTTTACCCTGAATAATCTACAGATAAGACAACTGATAACCTCTGACGAACTAACTCTGTATGCAGACCGGGGACAGATGGAACAGGTACTGATCAACCTGATAAAGAATGCTTATGAAGCCAGCCGGAATAAACCCGAACCAGATATCGGGATATCAGCGATGAAGCATCCTTCAGGTCAGATAATTATTTCCGTTTCAGACAATGGAGAGGGAATAGACCCGGAAATAACCGACAAGATATTTATGCCATTCTATGCTACCCGGCCCGACGGATCAGGTATTGGTTTAAGTATATGCCGTCAGATCATCCATCTACACGGAGGAATCATAGCTGTTACTTCCACTCCCGACAAAGGAAGTATTTTCACTATAAAGTTATAACCCGAGTGTACCTGCTGTGCCCTTAAGAACAGCAGGATCTTTATTATAATACAAAGACAAAATTTATATAAAATGTAGTGTAAACGAAACATCGGTAAAAAAGTCGGGGAACAATTCAATAAAAAGGCCGTTCCTCTATAAAAAGCAGTAAATAATCCTTATCTTTGAAAAGGAATATAACAGTACAGTGTAATGAATAAAAAAGTATCTCAGAGAGATCGTTACAATAATAAGTATGGCATATACGTTTTCGACCCACGCCCAACAGGTAATTGCCCACCGGGGATTCTGGCAAACCGAAGGATCGGCACAAAACTCCCTGACCGCTTTAGTGAAGGCAGATTCCATAGGATGTTATGGTTCCGAATTTGATGTATGGTTATCCAAAGATGGTATCCCGGTGGTGTATCACGATAAACTGGCCGGGTTACGAAGAGTGGAAAAGCAGCGTGCAAAGAAGTTAACCGGCCGGAAGCTAAAGAACGGAGAACAGCTGCCTACTTTGGAAGCCTACCTGGAAACCGGGAAAAAGCTGAACTGCAAACTGATCCTGGAACTCAAAAAGCACTCTTCCGTAATCCGGGAAACAGAAGCGGTGCAAAAAGTGGTGGCAATGGTGGATAAATATGGACTATCCGACCGTATGGAATATATTTCTTTCTCGCTGCATGCAGTAAAAGAGTTTATCCGGTTAACCCCTCCGGAAACACCGGTTTACTATCTGGAAGGGGATCTTGCTCCGGCACAGCTTTATCAAGAAGGGTGTAAGGGGCTGGATTATCCGCTTTCTGTTTTGAAAAAAGAGGCCGGAGTGGATTCAGGAGGCTCATAAGTCAGGGATGAAAGTGAATGTATGGACAGTAAATAAGGAAGAGGATATGCAGTGGGCGATAAAAAATGGAGTAGATTACATTACTACCAATAATCCGCTGCTTTTGCAGGAACTCTTGAAGTGAAGGTGCTGACCGGGAGATATTCTGCCGGTGTAATTATTATCAGGGGTTCATTCCGCAATGAATAAAGGCCTTAAAAGGATCACAAAGGATAAGATACTCCAAATGGAGAGAGTCTCCTAATATTGGTATATGTTAACTTTACACTATTCTATATATATTC
>JAJQBG010000019.1 GCA_021203405.1 Bacteroides sp. | reverse complement strand
ATAATTATATCACGACAAATAGTATACCCGGTTTTAATGCAACAGATTTTGCTTCGCTGACTACTGGTGACCTGGCTTTGATCCCGGATAACCTTGGAGGTGAGATTACTAAAGATGGTAAGAATGCTGTTGTCCGTTGGTACCAGGGAGGACTTAATTACTATTACTATGAAATTCGTCATTATGATACAACCAGTTTAATGGCTTTCGGAAAATATGGAGTAGTTCGTAATAACTGGTATTCTCTGACACTGGGTTCAGTAAGTGGCTCTGGTACCCCCTGGTATCCGGACATCAATAATCCGGGTCCCGGCGATCCTGACCCAACCGATCCAATCGACGAAGGAGAAGGTTTCCTTGGTATTAAAGTAGAAGTTGCCCCGTGGATTATCTGGAGTAGAATTATCGGCATCTGATTTTCATTGTGATCTTTTTATAGGGGCAGGTCTATCTGCCTGCCCTTGTTCTTAACTCTACCCAACCACCTATGTATACTATAGTCAAAAAAATAATTGTGCTTATTTTCCCTTTCCTTTTGATCGGTTGCATCAAGGAAGATCATGAGGATTGCGCTGTTTATCTTGAGTTTATATTTGATTACAATATGGACTATACCGATCTGTTCGAATCGGAGGTGGAGATGGTAGATGTATATGTATTTGATAAAGATGGCTACTTTCTGTTTGAAAGACATGCAGAGTGTGCCAGTGATTTGATTAATAAAAAACAATTGTACCTGAGAGATGGATTCACACCCGGAACCTATAAACTGATCACTGTAGGCGGATTAACCAATCACTTCCGCTTTACGGATCTGAACGATCAGCCGTTCAGGCCGGGTGTGACTACCATCCAGGAGGTAAAACTCTCTCTCTCTCTATTACGAAACAAGCGATGTCTCTTTTGAGTTCCCCCACCTGTGGTTCGGGGAGACCACAGTAGTAGAATATGATACCCATCATTCGGTATATCCGGTCTATTTAGTCAGAGAAACCAATCGTTTTAACTTAGAGTTGGAGTGTACCAATAATGACCACCCGCGACAGGCGGATGAAGAACCTCTTTATACCTTTGAAATTATCACTCCTGAAAGTGGAGCGTACGGGTATGACAATACTCCCCGTACCCAGGAAGTGGTAACGTATCATCCTTACTATCTGGCAGCAGGGATAGAATCCTCTATTTTATCCGAGGCCAGGATCAGAACAATGCGGCTTTTCGCGTATGATGAATATGCTTACCGGTTGGTAGTACGCCACCGGGATACGCGGGAGGAGGTATGGAGTTACGACCTGATGGACTTGCTCAGAAAATCGAATCGCTACTATCGTCCGGATGGTACCCCTCTTCCTTTTCAGGAATACCTGGACCGGGAGTGTGAATGGAACCTTATATTGCAGTGTGACGAGGATGCGACCGGAGGATTTGTGGCGATCTCTATTGTAGTAAACGACTGGATTATATGGCTCAGAGATATTGAAATATAGAACGGAAGAAAAACGTTAATCGGATGAGAAGTACAAGTTATTTTTTTTGTGTTTTTTACGGTGCTGTTGTTCTCTTCGTGTTTCTCGGAATCACCCATTACCGATCATAGTCTGGTGGTAGAGGCCCGGGGAGTGATGCGGATCGAGATCATAGAGCAGGGTGAAGTTGCCCCGGAAGATCAACTGAATACCGTCCGTTTGCTGGTTTTTGATGAAACCTCAGGCTGGCCTAAACTGGAACTGAATAAATTTTTTTAATGTAGCGGATAGTTTCCCTGTAGATAATGCTTCTAAACTCGGTGTTATCCTGGAAGTCTCCAGAAAGATTAATAAAATCAATAAAAAAACAGTAATGGTTGTTGTCAATGAGCCGCAACAGATGAAAAGCGCACTGGAAGCAGTAAGCAATTACGGTGATCTGGAAACTATGGAACTTGACTTTGCTTATTTTCTCAATAACAACCACGCAACTCTTCAAAACGGGAAAAGTCTTCCTATGACAGCGGTGGTAGCGACCAGCAAGGTATATCCTACAGCTGTCGAAGCGGAAGCTGATTGTCAGGCGATTGCTCTGGAACGTGCCGTAGCCCGTGTACAGTTATACATCCGTAAAGAGCCGGGGTTAACTGTTAACCTGACTACCGGAACTACTATTACCCTCAAAAATAGCTACGATAAAGAGTTTTTTATACGGCACGAGAATTCTCCGTTCGGGCAGATACAGACGGTACCTGTTTCCCAACTTCTTTCTAAAACATGGAATCCTGCCGCCACTATTCCTGATAGCGCTATTCCGGATAGTGGAGAGGGCGTTTTGCTCTGCTCCTTCTATACCCCGAAGCGAACCTGTACGGCCCTGAATAATGCCGATAAATTAGGGGTGAACATAAAATTGGTCCTTCCAGATGGTTCTGACCGGGAAGCAGCAGTGACCCTTGATAAAGCCAGGGGAGAGAATGGTACGGAGCAGAATATTGAAGCCATCCGACGCAACAATAGTTATAGTATTATTGCTAACGTGGAAGCCCGGGAAATTACGCTCACCCTTGTGTTGCTGCCCTGGCATCTGATAGAAATACCTACTGAATTTAATTAAGCCCTATGGAAAGAGTAAAAGTATATAGATCGATGCATACGGTTTACAGATATTTGTTCCTATGGATAAGTTGTGCCGCAGGACTCACCGGTTGTATGACGGAGTCTGCTATAGACCCTCCCGGGGAGGTACTTACAACTGCCCCCTTCTCCTTCGAGGTTCCCGGTATGGTAGGGTCACGGGCTGTTACCGACACGCATGAATGCAGGGTGGAGAATGTCTGGATCCTGCTGTTTGATACTTCCTGGGACTATGTGGGAAAATATAAAGGGAGTACGCCCGTAGATGACGGAGTAGATACCCGGAAGAAGTTTGATATTGAACTTCCTGCGGGTACCTATCATCTTTTCGCTGTCATTAATAGTGAGTCTCAGCTAAATGCGCTGACCCTTACCCAGGGGATGACACGTGCCCAGGTAGAAAAAGCACTACTGTTCCGGATGGAACAGGAATGGGGATATATGCCGGAAACCTTTACTCCCTTCCCCATGTGGGGGATGCTGGAAAATGTAGCGATAGGAGGAGCGACTCCGGTACGGGATATCCCTGTCATACGTTCGGTGGTGCGTATCGACATCGAGCTGGATGCTACTGTAGTAAGAGATTGGGGAAGAGTGACCAGCGTATATTTGTATAACCGATATACGGCGGGCCAGGTAATACCCAATGAGGAAAATGTTACTCTGGGAGCATCCTCTTTTTCCGTTTCTGATCCCTCTATACCGCAAAACGTAAGTAAAGTCCAGTCTCCGCTTATCTATATGTTTGATCCGGCAACGGATCAGGTAACCTATACGATCTATACCTTTGAAGCCCCCGCGGGTTCTGCACTGGATCTGCTCAATAATACCTGCCTGGTACTGGGAATAGGCGCTAAGGATGAAGGAGGAGTTGCTGTCCGTGCGGGAGACCCCTATCCGAATCTGCCGGTATGGTTCTACAGGGTCGATTTTGTAAATGAAGAGAAAACTTATCTGCCTCTGCTGCGCAATAATCACTATGTGGTTACTGTAGATAAGATCATCAATCGTGGTTTTCCCGAACCCTGGCAGGCCTTCCGTTCGGAACCGTATGGTATCGAGTATACGGTAGCACCCTGGGAGGAGCACGAGAACGATATAGATGTAGGAGGAGGGATATACCGGCTAGATGTTTCGGAAACATTGCTGGAAATATCGGCTATTAAATGGGGAGAGGAGATTTAGGTTTCTACCACCCATCCGGATGGATGGTCTGCTTATATCTCCGCCTATCCCGACAAAATAGATCCTACAGGAATTTACTGGATGGACTTGGACGCTGCTGAATTGGATTTTTCTAACTATTATAATTCTGTAATAGATATGCCGGCTGATAAAACCTTGATTTTAACTATATATGCATCCAATCCGGGTTTGGCAGGTACACATACTGCCTATGTACATATTGTGGCAGGAAACCTGACCAATGTCGTGACCGTAAAAAAAGAAGGTAGGATAAATGTTTAATTATTGAAATTC
>JAJQBG010000048.1 GCA_021203405.1 Bacteroides sp. | reverse complement strand
TTTCTTACCCTTTTCCTTCTTTGTTGTATGCCGCTTCAGGCACAGTGGAAAGCAAAACATGTCATATTTATCGGTCTGGATGGCTGGGGCTCTTACAGTGTGGAAAAAGCATCTACACCCATTATTAAATATATGATGGAGAACGGTGGCTACACATTAGAAAAACGTACGGTATTGCCCTCTTCCAGTGCGGTTAACTGGGCTACCATGTTTATGGGAGCCGGTCCCGAATTACATGGATACACTACATGGGGTTCCAAAGAGCCCGATCTTCCTCCCCGTATTACCAATCATTATGGAATGTTCCCTTCCATCTGGGGATTGCTCAGGGATAAACATCCTGAAGCAGAGATTGGTTATTTCTGCCAGTGGGATGGTCTGATGTATCTGGCTGAAAAGGCTGCTATCAATATAATGGAGTGTGTACCGGGCTCTACCGATCCGGATGGCTGGAAAGATCGTGCCGTAGTGTCCCGCTCTATTTCTTATATCAAGGAAGCTAAACCCAATTTTGTAGGTATCTTTCTGGACGAACCGGATCATGTAGGCCATGAATCAGGGCATGATACAGAAGGTTATTATGAGAAGATGGCACAGTTGGACGGGTATATTTCCAGTATCGTAGAAGCTGTAAAAGAGGCCGGAATGTACGAGGATGCTATTTTTGTCCTGACTTCCGATCACGGAGGTATTGAAAAAGGACACGGAGGAATGACATTGGAAGAGATGAATACTCCTTTTGTTGTTTTTGGAAAAGGAGTACAGAAAGGATTTAAACTGGAAGACAGTATGATGCAGTATGATGTCGCTGCTACATTGGCTTATATATTTGATCTGGAACAGCCTCAGGTATGGACCGGACGTGCGATGAAAGGTTTTTTTTTGAATAAATACAAAATAAATGATCAGGAAGGATGCTACTTACCGTCAGGTTAGTAGCATCCGTTTTTTTATAAAATATTCTTTAATTCATCCAGCTTCCTGATCACATAAGTCGGCTGGAAATCTGTTATCTTCGCATCAGACGGATTAAAAAATACCTGGTCCATTCCGATTCCCCGGGCTCCGGTAATATCTGCCACAAAATTATCTCCGATCATAAGTGAATTATCCACACTGGATTGAGTGGCCGAAAGAGCAAAATTAAAGATCGTAGGAGAAGGCTTCATCGATTGTATATCTTCCGAAAGGATCACTTTCCGGAAAAATCTCTCCACACCGCTTGCCTGCATTTTACGGCTTTGTAATTCATGGAAACCATTCGAAATAATATAGAGATTATACTGGGGATACAAATATTCCAATACCTCCATCGCTCCCGGGACCAGTTTGGTTTTGGTCGGGATCAGCTCCAGAAAATCTTTGGCATAAGCACGGGCTATCTCTTCCCTGCCGGGTACATCCACCACCTCCAGCGGATATAGAAAACGTCTTCTGTTTAATTCATCTTTATCTATCTTATCCTCTGCGTAGAGTAGCCATACTTCATTGTTCTTTTCTATTAGAGTCTATAGAATTGCCCGAAAGATTCAAAGTACTGATCAAACCCATACCTCTGATAGACTTCCTCCAGGGAGTCGGCTGCATTTTCCGAAAAGTTCCAGATGGTGTCGTCCAGATCAAAAAAAGAGATTTTTGTATTTCATAAAGTATTGTTGTTTATAAAAGTAAGAGTTAAAAAGAGAGAAAGCTATCTTTCTACCCTTTTAACTCTTGTATCGGTATATGTGCAGTTCCGTTATCTTACCTGGATCACCAAATATTTGGACGTGCTCCAGAAAGCAGACGGATCTGTTATTTTCAGAGTCAACTGTCCTTTTTCATCTTTTTCCAGTTCATAGGACGCTTTGGGATGAGCAGTCAGTAATTCAGCCCTTTTCGAATAAAGTTTGATCTCACGGGTAGTCCGGATATCGATCTGGGTAAAATATTGCTGGTTAAAATCAGAACTTCTCAATACATCACTACCTTCCAGGATCTTCTGTGATTTCAGTTCCGACTTGGTACCGAATACAAACCAGGCAGTATTAAGCGCCGCTTCCTGAGTTGCCACTGTCTGCGCCTTTGCCTGATTTTCAGCTGTCAGATTCTCTTTCTCGGAAGAGAGGCCTGTTACCATATCGTCCAGTTCCTGGATGCGGATATTCTTGGCAGCCAGTTCCGATTGTAACTCAGTAATACGGGTTTCCTGGGTTACCAATTGCGCCTGTAACTCCTGCACCATTTTTTTGAACTGGGCTGAGTTGGCATTGCTTTTATTAAGCATCTCCTGCAACTTGGCGATCTGGTTCCGGTTATCTTCCATCTTTTTGGTAATAAATGTAAGATCCGCACGGATCTGTTCTTTATCTGTCAGCGAATGTTCCGACATGGTTCCCCGGTTTAGGTCCACCCGGTTCTCTGCGGCATTGATCTGACGGAATCCCTCCTGAATTTCGTTGAAGGTTCCCATTATTTCGTCCAGTTCATAATTCCGTCTGTTCAGTTCAGCCTGTAGAGAGTCGTTCTCGACACGGAGAGATTTGCTTCCCCCTTTAATGCCGTCGCACGAGGCCAGAGCCGCCGCACATACGATTACTAACACTAATTTTTTCATTTCCTTAATTTTTTAATTTAATGATCCTATTTAATCATCTGTTCCACTTACAATAATAACAATTTCACCGCGCGGATTATGAGCAGTGAAATGTTCTATCAGTTCAGAGAGAGTTCCTCTGCGGTTCTCTTCATGTATTTTTGAAATCTCCCGTGCCACTGATGCCTGCCGCCCGCTTCCGAAATATTCGGTGAACTGGGTCAGCGTCTTTACCAGCCGGTGAGGAGATTCATAAAATATCATCGTTCTTTTTTCTTCAGCCAGCGCCTTCATCCGGGTCATTCTACCTTTCTTTTGCGGAAGAAAACCTTCAAAGCAAAAACGGTCATTGGGCAATCCGGATGCTACCAGGGCAGGAACAAAAGCTGTAGCCCCCGGCAGGCACTCTACTTCAAGTCCGTTCCTGACACATTCCCGGACTACCAGATACCCCGGATCTGATATTCCCGGTGTACCGGCATCGGAGATAAGTGCCACATTCTCACCGGATTTTATCCTATTAACAACATTCTCTACCGTTTTATGTTCATTGAACTTATGGTGAGACTGCATGGGTTTTTTAATCTCATAATGTTTCAGCAGGATACCCGATGTACGGGTATCTTCCGCCAAGATCATATCCACCTCTTTAAGAGTCCGGATCGCCCTGAATGTCATATCTTCGAGATTACCTACAGGGGTAGGAACAACAAACAGTTTACCCATAGATGCAGCTGATTAGTTGAAGTGTTTTTTCAAAAGTTCAATAAAGCTTAGAGCCGCTTCATCTTCTTTAGTAAGATCTACCGCTTCGCCGGCAAACCTCAAGGCTTCCTCTACTGAATGTAACTCATCCAGTTTTTCAAGCAACTCGTGTAATTGTGCAGTATCTCCGCCAAAAAGTTCACGGGAATAGAGAAAAGTATCATTCAAGCTTAGAGATTTTCTAAGTGAAATATCTCTTTTGAACCTTTCGCCCAGAATTACTTCTGCAGGGAGCGATTCATGTACCGGAGTCGTACCAGTGGTGGGTATTGTAATTTCCGGGACCGGTTCCTGGAATTTCTCTTCCTGTACAGGAAAGATCTCTGGTGTTTCCGTTACCACTTCCGGGCTCTCTTCTGTCGTTTTCTCTTCTACAGGAAGGATAACAGGGATCTCTTCCTTCCATTCACAAACAATTTCCTCTTCCGGTGCAGATATATCCTCTACTTCTGTTTCCTGGATAGGGTCCTCTGCCGGTTCCTCTATAGGGATCAGATTGTCCAGTTCTTCATACAATCTGTCTAATCTTTCTCTCATTTGCAGAATATTCCGCTTTGCCACATTCTGGAGAGTTAAGTCCGGATTTTCTGTTACAGCGTTAAGCAGGAATCGTAATTCGTGTATATCCAGTTCTATATCAGATAGTAGTGAACGCACCATTTTTTTCTGTCATTTTGATGGTGCAAATGTAGAAATAAATAAGATGCCAATCAAACAAAATTATTAATTTTGCAGAATATTATAA
>JAJQBG010000386.1 GCA_021203405.1 Bacteroides sp. | reverse complement strand
GGTGTGCCAGCAGCGGATAAAGGTCGGTGTTGACAAAAGGGGCAGAAAGATACCCTTCTTTAAAGTCAGGGCCTGTGCCCCGGAACATAACCTGCATATCGGTAAAGTGGGGAGAGTATCCGTGTGCACCTTTGGTTGTAAAGGGTTTATCGCCTAATTGCCATCCGGGATGGGGAGCCACTACTATATCTCCGATGCGTACACTGGTCCCGTAGTTTAGTTCGGCAGGGATCTCCTCCTTCTTCCACACATAGATATGTTTCAGCTTTTTGAGTGTCTGGTATACCTGTTCCCGGTGTTGGGGTTTGGTAAAGAGCAAAAGAGGGTTTCGCCCATCTTCTTTTTCATACCATTCCGGGCGGAGACGGGAAAATACATCTACCATCCGGTCGCTGCTGATATCGGTCATACCGTGGTCAGAGGTAACGATCAGGTTCACCCGGTCGCCATGAGGAAGTGCCGATATTTTCCGGTAGAGATCTCCCATGAGTGCATCCAGCGACTTTACAAGCTTGCCGGTTTCTTTTCCGGTAGGTCCGTAGCGGTGTCCGTATCCGTCCGGCTCTTCAATATAGAGCATAATTAACCGGGGCCTTGTCTCTTCGGGTAAACTAAGCCATTCAATGGCTTTGTCGATCCGCTGCTGAAAGGTTAAACGTTCGTCCGGGTCCCATCTTTCCAGGTGGGTGGCAAAAGGTTCCAGTCCGGGAATATCGCAGCCTACCCAGTACAATACACCTGTTTTTACACCCTGCCTTTCTGCGGTGATCCAGATGGGTTCGCCCAGGTAATAAGTGGCATCATAGCGGGTCTCGTTGTCTCCCATGGAATACCTTTTTCCGGTCACCGGATCCCAGAACGAATTATTTACAATCCCGTGATGGTCGGGTACCAATCCGGTGGCCATAGTATAGTGATTGGGAAAAGTCGATGCGGGATAGGAGGGAAGCATGACGGCATCTACTCCCGACGCAGCTATTTTGTCTAATTCGGGAGTCTGGTGTATCCGGGGATAATCGTGTCTGAATCCATCCAGGGAGACGATAACCGTATAGTTTTGTTCGTATCCCCAAAAGGTACAGGCCACAAACAAAAAGAATGTAATAACAGAGAGTCGGGTAAATGTTTTCATATTGAAATCGGTATTGTGTGAAAGCAGTAACAAATATAAGATTAATTTCTGCTTTCTGTCAAAGAATACCTGCCTGATTTTCTGTTTTTTCCGTACAGGCACGGATTGTAACGGAAATGAAAAGTGATAGTATCATACATCTTTTTTCCGTGTTTCCGTGTTTATATAGATATGAATATTGTACCTGTTCGTCATTTTATATTTAATCTTCGTCTAAATGGGGTTGTGGTTTGTAAACCAGCCTGCTATTTCGTAGTTTTACGGTTCACTTTACCCGAAACCGATTCGTATGTATAGAATAGTTGCAGCTTTGTTCTTCTCTATATTGTTTTTTCTGCCGCTCTCCGGGCAGCCGGGAAAGGCCTCGGTCAATCTATCTCTCTGGCCACCGGTAGCCACTGCGGCGGTAGATTCAAACAGATTTACAGTAGTGAATATAGGGCTTTATTCCCGGAATTATGAGTTGCGGGGAGTAGGTATAAATGTGCTGGCTCATACGGTAGAGACTACGGCCCGCGGAGGAATGTTCTCCGGATTGAACAACCTGGTAAAAGGACATTTTCACGGTTTCCAGCTGGCCGGGATCCAAAATACCAATGGCGCTTGTGCACATGGGGTAACCATAGCCGGTATGACTAATTTTGCTATAGAAGAGGCATCCGGTGTGCAGGTCGCCGGTGCCGTAAATATAGCCGGAACACACTTTCGTGGAGTACAGATCAGTCCGGCAGTTAATATAACGGCGGCCTCTTCGGGGGGAATGCAGTTAGCCGCCATTGCCAATATCAGTGCGGAAAGATTTCAGGGAGTACAACTGGGCGCCGGAAACTATGCCGGAACTGTGCAGGGCGTTCAGTTGGGCCTGATCAATCTGTGTGGCGGAGAGGTACACGGAGTACAGGTGGGGGTAATCAATCATAGCAAAGATACCTCTACCGTAAAGCTGGGATTGGTTAATATAAATCCATATACCCGTGTACAAATGATGCTCTATGGGGGAAATACCACCACATTTAATACCGGTGTCCGTTTTACCAACAATAAACTCTATACGATCCTTGGTTTCGGAACCCATTACCTGGATATGAATGAAGATTTTTCCGGTTCACTTTTTTACCGGGCCGGGCTTATCTTTCCAATCGGAAAAAACTCGCTCTCAGTGCTGACCTGGGATATTTCCATATTGAGAACTTTGAGCAGGAGGATGCCGATAAGCCGGAACGCCTCTATTCACTTCAGGGAAGGGTCAACCTGGAGTATCAGGTGCTGAGGAAGCTAGCCATAGTGGGTAGTGTGGGCTATGCAAATACCCGTTACTATTATCACAATCGGTTCTATGAGCGTAAACCGGTTTTTGAAGTGGGATTAATCTTGTTTTAAGGGAGGAAGTATGAGAAAGAGAATCCTTTTTTCCTGTTGTTCCTTGTGGGAAGTGGAACCATCCTGCAGGCCCAATATAGTGATTCCCGGTATGTCCGGGACGATCCTAACCGCATAAAGAAGCATCCCTGGCGCGCCGGGATAGAAACTTTTGGGATCAACGCGGTTGTCTGGGGTTTTGACCGTTATATTATGCAGGAGGATTTTGCAAAAATATCCTGGAAAAGTGTACGGAAGAACCTGACCCATGGCTTTGTCTGGGATAATGATCAGTTCTCTACCAATCTTTTTGCTCATCCTTATCACGGCAACCTTTATTACAATGCTGCCCGTAGCAGCGGACTCAATTTCTGGGAGTCGGCTCCGTATGCTTTTGCCGGAAGCCTGATGTGGGAGATAGCCGGAGAGATAGAACCTCCCGCCATTAACGATTTTCTGGCTACCTCCATTGGGGGAATTGCACTGGGCGAAGTCACCTATCGACTCTCTTCGCTGATCCTGGACGATTCCCGTACGGGAGCCAACCATTTTTTAAGGGAGTTTGCCGGGACGTTGATATCACCGGTGCGGGGACTGAACCGTATAATCACCGGCGATGCCTGGAAAAAGCGCTCTACCCACTATCTTTACCATAATTTTGAAGAGACTCCGGTAAAGTTCGAAGTGGTATTGGGGAACCGGTACCTGGCGGACGATAACTACCTGTTCCGGGGTAAGCACAATATGTATGTGGAATTTAAAGTAGATTACGGAGACCCGTTAGAGATAACCCATAATGAACCGTATGACTATTTTCGTTTTAAGACGGTCTTCAACCTGATAGGGAACCAACCTATTATCAGTTCGGTCAATCTCAGGGCCAAATTGCTGGGACGAAATGTGGAACCTGTGCCGGGACACACCATGCTGGTAGGGCTTTTCCAGCATTTTGATTATTTTGATTCGGAAGTTGTATTGAAACGTAGCGGACACATTCCTTATAAAATATCCGAAGCAGCAGCTTTTGGTCCCGGTATGGTATATGAATTTCCCGGTACTGCCAATAATATAGATATACGGCAATCCAGTTTCCTGAACCTGATACTCCTGGGGGGTAGCTATACGGATTATTACAATGTCATTGACCGCAACTACAACATGGGGAGCGGTTATAGCCTGAAATCATCTACTTCCGTCAAGTTCGGGAATTACGGAGATTTTGAACTCAACCTGCAACATTACCGTATCTTTACCTGGAAAGGATATGAAAATAAAGACCTGGAGAATACCGATCCGCTTTACCTGAATGCACAGGGAGATAAAGGAAATGTAATGTTGACGGTCATTAATCCGGTGATCGGTATCAATCTGAACCGGCGGTTCAAGGTGAATGCGGAGGCCTCTTACTATATGCGGCATACTTATTATAAGTATCACGATAATGTATCTTTCGAAACATTTGAGACAAAGCTTGGCCTGGCTTATATGTTTTAACCGGTAGGAGAGACAAACTTTATATCGTCCCGGAAAAGTTTACCGGTCACTTACACTTTTCCGGGACGATATACTTTGTAAAAAGGATTAGTTGAGTGTCAGGTTATTCACCGCTTCTACCAGCCGGATAAACTCCCTGCGGTATCCATAAGGATCGGTCCCGATAGATTTGCGGGCCAGCTCCAGTACCTTGTCATAATTCGATCCCCGGGTGAATTCGGAGTTACTCAATAACTGGCCGTACAGGGCCACGGCTGCTGCAAAACGGAAGTCGGAGGAGACAGAAGTAGTTTTGTTATCAATAACCGGCAACTCTATCTTACGGCTTACCTCTCCGTCCGGATCTTTATACCGTAGTTTAATGGTCACCAGCTCTGGAGAACCGGTCAGCCGGATAGATTCCTGTTGCGCCGGTTGCTGGTATTTTAACGGATCAATGGTTGCGGTGAAGGTACTCTCTATCCCTGCCGGTATTATTTCGTAGAAGGCCGTTACCGTATGTCCGGCCCCCATCTCTCCCGCATCCTTTGCATCGTTATTAAAGTCTTCGCTATTGAGTAAGCGGCTTTCGTAACCGATCAGGCGATAAGCTTGTACTTTAACAGGATTAAATTCGATCTGCAACTTTACATCCTTGGCTACGGTGAACAGGGTACCTCCGAATTCATTCACCAATACTTTATTGGCTTCCTGCAGGTTGTCAATATACGCATAGTTGCCGTTCCCTTTTTCTGCCAGTATCTGCATCCGGTCATCTTTGTAGTTCCCCATACCATATCCCAGTACGGTAAGGAATACACCCGTTTGCCGCTTTTCTTCGATCAGTCTCTCCAAACCATCTTTCGAGGAGACTCCTACGTTGAAGTCACCGTCCGTACAAAGGATGATCCGGTTGTTCCCCCCTTTGATAAAGTTCTTTTCGGCTATTTTATAAGCCAGTTGTATGCCGGCTCCTCCTGCCGTTGAACCTCCCGCGGTAAGCTGGTCCAGCGCTTCCCGTATCTTCTGTTTATCACTGCCGGAGGTAGAGGGTAGTACTTCTCCGGCCGAACCAGCATACACAACAATGGCTACCTGGTCTTTTTCCCGAAGGTTATTAACCAGCAGCTTCAGGGAAGATTTTACCAGGTCCAGCCGGGTGGGGCCCCACATGGAACCGGATACATCGATCAAAAATACCAGGTTGGAGGCCGGAAAGTTCTCGCCGGCTATCTCTTTCGCTTTTAAACCGATCTTTACCAGGCGGTGATCGTTGTTCCAGGGACAATCTCCGGTCTCGGCAGAGATGTGTACCGGATCCTTACCGGTAGGGGCGGGGTAGTCGTAGCTAAAATAATTAACCAGCTCTTCCGTACGGATGGCATTTGCCGGAGGAAGTGAACCGTTATTTACAAACCGGCGCATATTACTGTAGGAGGCTGCATCTACATCAATGGAAAAGGTAGAAAGAGGATCCCGGAAAGAGTTCCGGAAGCCATTTTCTGTAAGGGAGTTGTAACTTTCTGTGTTGATAAACTCCGGTTGTATCATGCGGGAGAAGAGCATAGGCGAAGCTGCCGCTGAGTAGGTGCCGGCTTTTAGGGAAGCATCACTGATCGCGTTGACCTGAGTCCCGTATGCTACTACTACCATTTCGGCCAGTTCTTCGTGGTCAGGTTCCATCCTGATATTCAGAATGGCTGTAGTCACTTTTATTCGCTGCTCTTTATATCCGATATAGCTAAAGATCAGCTGTTCTCCTTTCCGGGCCTCGATGGAGTATTTTCCATCTATATCTGTGACTGTTCCCCGGGAGGTACCTCTTACCCCTACACTGGCTCCGATAATGGGTGTATGATCTCCCGCATCAGTCACTCTGCCGGAGACGGTGATGGTTTGTGCCCCGAGTGTAAAAACAGAAAGACAAAACATCAGCATAGCTGAAAATACTGTAAGTCGTTGAATGGTCTTCATAATGATATTATTTAAAATGTGAATATGAATGTTGTTTTCCTTATAGATGCATTTACCGGAAGGATTCCATAAATAGTTTCTGTTTTTTCTATTTTTGTGCAAAAAAGTTTTGCTACTGCGTAAAAACATATCCTCATTTTCGGACAGGGAGCTTCTCGAACACTATCGCAAAAGCGGGAAGAGTGACTATTTCGGTGAACTCTATAACCGGTATATTCCGCTTATCTATGGGTTATGCCTGAAATATCTCGGGCAGCCGGAGAAAGCACAGGATGCCGTGATGCAGCTTTTTGAGGAGTTAATGCCTAAAGTGGGGCGATATGAAATAGAGGAGTTCCGCACCTGGGTCCATAGTGTGGCAAGAAATCATTGTTTGCAGTTGCTTCGCCGGGAACAGCGGGAGATTCCCCTGGATTTTATCTCCTCTTTTATGGAATTGCAGGAAATTGTGCATCTATTAGATGGAGAGGAAGAAGATGAAGAGAAGCTGACTGCGCTCAGGCTTTGTGTGGAGAAACTTCATGAGAAACAGCGCAGGGCAATTGAGTATTTCTTTATCAAAGAGATGTCGTATGCTGATATTGCCGATGCGACGGGCTATGAACCGGTGCGGGTAAAGAGTTATATTCAGAACGGGAAACGTAATTTGTCTATTTGTATAAAAAAGGAGTTGAAATGAGGTTGATGAACTATATAAAAGGTCTCCGCAAAGGAAGAGAGGCACATCGTCTGGAAAAAGAGGCGATGAAGGATCCTTTTTTGTCGGAAGCGCTGGAAGGGTACGATCAGGTGCCCGGAGAACACGAAAAGGCTATCCTCAATATGCAGGAACAGATCGGCAAAAGGGCGGGGCGGAAGGGTCATGCCCGGATATGGAGTGCTGTTGCCGTGGTGACGGGACTTTTGTTTGTGGGAGGCTATTATGTGTGGAATAAAGAAGAGTTCGAAGAGTTTACCCGGATACCGGAAATAGCTATGAATAAGGTTTTGCAGGAAGAGCCGGTTCCGGAAACGGTTCTTCCCCCTGATCTGGTAACCCGGCATCAGGAGAAAGAGACGGAGATAACTCCGCCTTCTTCTTCTCTTCCTGGTATTGTAATCCCGGTAGAACCTGCCGCAGATGAATCAGTGATAGTGGAAGATAGCCAGGAGAGTGTGGAGATGAGATATGTTCCGGTAGCTACAGACGAGGATGTTCTGGAGGAAAAAGTGAGGGCTGCTCAGGAGTTGCAACAAAGGTTAGTAGCAGCATCCCGCGTGCATAAAAGAGCCTCTGAGGTAACGCTGGATGGAAATTATATAAAAGGTTGGGTTACGGATCAGAGCGGAGAACCGCTTATAGGAGCCAATGTTACTTTGAAGGGAAAAAGTGAAGGCGTGGTAACGAACTTCAATGGAGAGTTTGAGCTCCCTGTTCGTAGCGGAGACCAGCTGGCTGTTCACTATATTGGATATGAACCTCTTACTGTGGCGGTAGATACGGGCCGTTTCCTTAGGATTGCTTTGAAGGAGGATCAGCAGGTACTCAACGAATCAGTAGTGGTTGCGTATGGTACTGTTAAAAAGCAGCATAAAAAGGAAACCCCCAAACCGGTGGATGGGAAAAAGAGTTTTAACGATTATCTAAAGAAAAACCGGCAGGCTCTGCAGGATGAAGAGTGCCGGGATGTAAAAGGCAAAGTAAAAGTAGCTTTCTCTGTGAACGAAGAGGGAAGGCCGCAGCATATACGCCTTGTAAAAGGACTCTGTCATTCGGCAGACCGGGAAGCTATCCGCCTGATCGAAGAGGGCCCTGACTGGACTCCGGGAGAGAAAGAGGTAGAAATAACCGTTGGATTTGAATAAGCGGGTAAGGGAGTATTTCTCCTTCCTTCTTTCAGAGCAATATCTTTTCCAGGATCTCTTTTAGTTCTTCTGCAGTAGGGTGAATGGCCAGAATAACACCTTCGCGATCTACCAGGAAAGTTTTGCCGCCTGCATTGCCTACACCGTATTTGTTCTATATACCTGCTGCATCTTTAATTTCCAGCAGGTTCAGCCAGGGGTAGTTGTCCTGACGGGCTGCCCGGATACCATATTCCCCGTTTGTTTCACGGGCTACACCTACCACGGTGAATCCTTTTTCTTTGTACTCTTCATAAACAGGAATGACGCTTTTGGAGAGGGCCCGGCAGGGACCGCACCAGGAGGCCCACAGGTCAATAAGAGCCACTTGTCCCTCTATTTGTCTGGAGAGGGTGATGGGATTTCCTTCAAAATCAGGAGCTGTGAAATCTATATATTTTTCTCCTACCCGGATGGTTCTCCAGGTTTCCAATGCAGGCCGGATATCGGTTGTTACAGGATGGTCCGGATAGAGGGGAGTAAAGGAGTGGGTAAGTAGACTCTCTATTTCATCCATGTATTGATAGGCCCGTACCTTTTCCTGGCGGGTAAAAAAGTTGAATTTATCAAATAACCTGTAATAGGTTGCCAGGGAGGGATGGTCATGGATGTAATAGAGGTCCCACCTGTCTATATATTGATGGATGGTCTGAAATTTTTTCTCTATCTCCTGAGCTTCCGGGGAGAGATGTTTTCCGGCATTGCGTAGTTTATCAATCTCCCGGAATAAAAGGAGTTTTTCCTCCTGATCACTGAGTTCCTCCATTTTCCTGAATAGTTTATTAACCTCTTCGGAGTTGTACCGGTTTTGTTCCCATAAATTATCCATTTCCTGGTTGAGGTCTATGGTTCCGGTAGCACTGATTTCCCCGTTGCAAAGCTTCTCTATCTCGTTCAGGAACTCTTCTTTCTGTTCCGGAAACGGATGGTCCAGCAGGTAGGCCGCGTTTTTCATACAGGCTTCGTATACCCGGAGATACTTCTCCTGATAAATCTGCCGGTTTCTGTTCTCCACTCCTCCTGTTATCCGGTTCTCCGTAAAACGATCCTGTGGGTAGAGTACCATAGAGACCGTATCGTTACTGATAAAAAAGCTGATCGGATTCCAGGAGCCGTTGAGCCATTCATCTTCAAAAACAAGTGCGTACTGTTTCTCTTCCGTATCGTAAATAGTATAAACAAACTCTCCTTCCCGGATGGGGATCTCCTGCCGGTTTATGTGGATGTCTTCGTCATATTGTTCCAGGAAGAGCGTATGGCTTTCGGGGCGATCTATTACCTGGCCCCTGATCACGCACTCTATTTTTCCCGTTGCCTGCGGCACGCCGGAGGCCCGGGCACTGTTATACGGGGAAGAGATCAGCAGGTAACTGATAATCAATAAAAAAGTAAAGATGGATAGCTGTTTTTGCATGGTATAGATAGGTTGAATTTTTATCCTTATTTTTTCTTTTGAAAAGTATTATGTCCGAAAGTTATAAAATAAAACCGATTTTTTCTATTTTTGTCGGCTCAAAAATAGTGGTTGTATAATTTGTTTCGTTACTTTTAAAATTTTACGGAGTTGTAACCGTTTTAATTGTGGAATGAAGCGCTGATAATCTGTAGAAATATCTTCCGGGAAAGAGAAGGAGTGGATAGGGAAGGATAGAGTATAAAGAGGCCCGGCAAAGCGTTTGAAATGATTTTGTATGGACTGAACTTTAGTACAGCCTGTATGTTGGTTTCCTGATATTTTTATAAAATGACAAACATGATTCTGCAATTATTGTTTGTCTTAACCGCCATTATTGTCGGTGCACGTCTGGGCGGTATAGGCCTGGGTGTAATGGGAGGGGTAGGCCTCTGTATCCTTACGTTTGTTTTTGGTCTTGAACCTACGGCTCCTCCTATTGATGTGATGCTCATGATCGTGGCAGTGATCTCTGCTGCTTCCTGTATGCAGGCGGCAGGGGGACTGGATTATATGGTCAAACTGGCCGAACGCCTTTTACGCAAAAACCCTTCGCATGTTACTATCTTAAGCCCGCTGGTTACTTACCTGTTCACTTTTGTAGCCGGTACCGGCCATGTAGCCTATTCGGTACTTCCCGTGATTGCGGAAGTAGCCACGGAGACCAAAATACGTCCCGAACGTCCTTTGGGAATAGCGGTGATCGCTTCCCAGCAAGCCATAACCGCCAGTCCTATCTCAGCCGCTACCGTGGCTCTGCTGGCCCTGCTTACCGGTTATGATATCAGCCTGTTTGATATATTGAAGGTGACTATTCCGGCAACCCTGATCGGGGTGCTGGTAGGAGCTATCTTCTCGATGCGGGTAGGAAAAGAGCTGCTGGACGATCCTGAATACCAGAGACGGGTCAGAGAAGGGATCTTATCTGCCAAAGCTCATAAAACAGCCGATGTAGCACATGTGGGAAGAGCCCGTATCTCGGTAGCTATCTTTTTGCTGGCTACTTTCCTGATCGTCCTCTTTGGGTCTATTGAAAGCATGCGGCCCGCCTTTATGGTGGACGGAAACCTGGTGAAGCTCGATATGCCCTCCATTATTGAGATACTGATGCTTTCGGCAGCTGCCCTTATTATGTTGGTAACCCGTACGGACGGGATAAAAGCGACCCAGGGCTCGGTCTTTCCGGCAGGTATGCAGGCAGTCATTGCTATCTTCGGTATCGCCTGGATGGGAGATACGTTCCTGCAGGGTAATTTAGCTACCCTCACTGCCTCTATTGAAAATGTAGTAACCGAAATGCCCTGGCTTTTCGGTCTGGCTCTTTTTGTGATGTCTATCCTGCTCTATAGCCAGGCTGCTACCGTACGTGCTATTATGCCGCTCAGTATAGCATTGGGTATCTCTCCTTATATGCTGATCGCCCTTTTCCCGGCTGTGAACGGATATTTCTTTATCCCGAACTATCCTACTGTGGTGGCGGCGATCAACTTTGACCGCACCGGTACTACCCGTATCGGTAAATATGTACTCAACCATTCCTTTATGGTTCCGGGACTCATCGCTACCTTTGCAGCCATTGCCGTCGGACTCCTGCTTATACAACTCTATTAATCAAGTAATAATTAGTGTATTCACTTAAAAATGTAGAACTTATGAAAAGATTATCATACTACATGATAGCCGTCCTGTTGTCGGTTATCACGGTTATGGCTCAAAAGCCCAACATACATATCCTGGCTACCGGCGGTACCATTGCCGGTACAGGTGCGTCGGCTACCCAAAGTAACTATACAGCCGGACAGGTAGCCATCGGTACCCTGCTGGATGCCGTACCTGAGATCAATGACATTGCCAATGCGACCGGTGAGCAGATCGTAAGGATCGGTTCCCAAGATATGTCTGACGAAGTCTGGTTAACCCTGGCTAAACGGATCAATGAACTGCTGGCACAACCGGATGTGGATGGTATTGTGATCACCCACGGGACCGATACCATGGAAGAGACCGCTTACTTCCTGAATCTGACGGTAAAGAGCGATAAACCCGTTGTACTGGTAGGAGCCATGCGTCCTTCTACTTCGCTGAGCGCGGACGGTCCGCTGAACCTGTATGGTGCCGTAGTCACTGCTTCTGCACCTGAGTCAAGAAATAAAGGTGTACTGGTGGTTATGAATGAACTGATTATCGGTGCACATGCCGTAACCAAGATGAATACGGTAGCTGTACAGACTTTTCAGGCTCCTAATTCAGGTGCACTGGGATATATTCACAACGGGAAAGTATTCTATGATGAGATTACTTTGAAAACTCACACCAGCCGTTCCGTATTTGATGTGACGGGTCTGAATGAGCTTCCGAAAGTAGGTATTGTATACAGCTACTCCAACATCGATGCTGATATGGTAACTCCCCTTTTGAGCAACGGATACAAAGGAATCATTCATGCAGGGGTAGGTAACGGTAATATCCACAAAAATATATTTCCGGTGCTGATCGAAGCCCGTAACCAGGGAATCCAGATAGTACGCTCTTCCCGTGTACCGACCGGTCCTGTCACCCTGGATGCGGAAGTAGATGATGCCCAGTATGGCTTTGTAGCTTCACAGGAACTGAATCCGCAGAAGGCCCGTGTGTTTTTGATGCTGGCTTTGACTCAAACAAACGATTACCAACAGATCCAAAGCTATTTCAACGAATATTGATGGAGGACGGGGGTTATTCCCCCTCCCTTAACTACCGGTTTACTGGTATATATTTGTATTATTAAACAACAATAGATTTATGAAAAAATTAATGTTATTGGGACTTCTTGCCGGAATGTTCCTGGTTGCATCTGCTCAGGATCAACTGCAAATGCAGGATAGAACGCTCTTCGAAGAGTTGACCAATATTAAAAAGAAAACAGATAAGTTCAACCTTTACCTCAATATGCACGGCAGTTTTGATATGGACTTTAACGATGGATTTGAGAAAGGAAATTTCAATATCCGTCAACTCCGTATCGAAGCCAAAGGACAATTGAACGATTGGTTATCGTACCGCTATCGCCAGCGTCTGAACCGCTCTAACGATGGTAGTAACATGATCGATAATGCCCCTACTTCCATTGACTATGCCGGTCTGGGTATCAAGTTTAACGATAAGTTCAACCTCTTTGTCGGAAAACAGTGTGCTGCCTACGGAGGTATTGAGTTTGACCTCAATCCCATTGAGATCTACCAGTACAGTGATATGATCGATAACATGAGTAACTTTATGACAGGGGTTACTTTTAGTTACAATCCTATTGCGAACCACCAGTTCCAGCTTCAGGTACTGAACAGCCTCAATACAGGCACACACGCCACTTATGGTGTATCTCCGGAGATCACCGCGGCCAAGCTTCCGTTGGTATATACGCTCAACTGGAATGGTAATTTCAACGATGTGTTCGAAACCCGCTGGTCTGCCTCTGCTATGAACGAAGCTAAAAAACAGTGGATGTATTACTATGCGCTGGGTAACCAGCTCAACCTGGGTAAATTCAATATGTTCTTGACTTTATGTATTCGAACGAAGACCTGGACCGCAAAGGTATTATTACCTCTATTATTCCTGCTTACGCAGAGAGCGGTCACAACGCGTATGATGCCCGTTATATGTCTCTGGTAACCAAACTGAATTACCGTTTCCAGCCCAAATGAAATGTCTTTGTACAAGGTATGTACGAAACAGCTTCTGTTTCGAGCACCTGGCAGGATCCTGCCTCCGCCGCATCCTCCTATGCAGTAGAAAAAGGTAAATACCGTACTTCTTACGGATATTTTGCCGGTCTGGAATATTATCCGATGCAGTCAAACCTCCATTTTTATCTTACCTATGTAGGACGTGCCTACAACTTTACGGATCGTGCAAAAAGTTTAGGGTGGGATAATTACAATACGGACCGTATCTCTGTCGGATTTATCTATCAGTTGCCCGCATTCTGAACCATAGTATATAATAGTAGTTGTTAAGCCGCCTCCCTCTTTCCGGTATAAAACGGAAGGAGGGAGGTTTTTTTCTTTTTTACCCGCAGAACATCTCTTCCTCTTTGCTTGTTTATCAAAGAAAACCACTTATATGTATAAACACAGAGCACATCCGTGGCATGGGATCAGTCTGGGAGACCACGTACCCGTAGAAGTTACTGCCTATATCGAAATTGTACCCACCGATACCGTCAAGTATGAGGTCGATAAAGTTTCCGGCTTTCTCTCCATTGACCGGCCCCAGAAATATTCCAATATTGTACCGGCCCTGTATGGCTTTCTTCCCCGTACCTACAGTGGTAAGCAGGTAGCCGAGCTGACCAACCAGGCTTTGCAGCGTACCGATATTCAGGGAGACGGTGACCCGCTGGATATTTGTATCCTTACCGAAAAGGATGTTTCTCACGGGGATATCATCATCAAAGCCCGTCCTATCGGTGGCCTGCGTTTGCTGGATAACAACCAGGCTGATGATAAGATCATTGCCGTACTTAAGAACGATATGATCTATGACCAGTATAATGATATATCCGAACTCCCCCAACAGATCCTGGACAGGCTGGTACACTATTTTACTACGTATAAAGACCTTCCTCTGGAAAATACCCGCCGGATGAAGCTCAACGGTATGTATGACTACCGTACTGCCTACGATGTGATTTTACGCTCCATCGACGATTATAACCGTGAAGTAGAACCTTTGCTCCGTTGAAACGCAAATTTGTTATCTTTGCAGATTGTATAAACAATCCCGGTATATGATAATGCAGACTGATTTTACCCATCTCTCTTACCTTGCAGATGGAAATGTACGCCAGCAAAGAGCCTGTGAGCTACTAACAGGAAACAATATATTCTCCTTATTAAAAATGTACGATCTGGTACTGGTCGGTACCATACCCATCGGAATAGATATAGAAGGGAGTGATCTGGACATTGTATGCCGGTATAAAGACCCGGAAGCGTTCCGTGATTTTCTGGTTGCCACCTTGGGCAGCTATCCGGACTTCCGGATCCGGATGGAAGCGGATAGAGTCGTTTTCAACTTCCTGCTGGAAGACATGCTCGTAGAGATATTTGCCACTCCGGACGATCCCCTCTCGACCAACGGTTACCGGCATCTGTTAGCCGAAGCCCGCATCCTCTCTGTGTTGGGAAAAGAGTTCCGGGAAGAGGTCGTCCGCCTGAAAAGAGAGGGGCTGAAAACAGAACCCGCTTTTGCCCGTTTATTAGGTCTGTTCGGTGACCCTTACCAGGCCCTGTTAGAGGCCGAAGGCTATTCGGATCAGCAGATCAGGGAGTTATATACCAGGTAATAGACGCTATTTCATTCCATAGAGCCGGGTCCGGGTCAGTTCGAAAAGCGTGATACTGTAAAGATCCCGCGAGGGCTCTGTTCCGTCAAAGCCACCTACAATGAACAGTTTGCCATCGGCACAGAACATTTCACTGCTATTCAGTTCTATATCCACTATCCAGGCCTTTACTTCCCGGGTTTTTGTGTCATAGCTCTGGAGTTTTCCCCGCTCAAAAACATAGATAATACCTTCGTGGGTAGTAATGGCAGGCCTGGCTACCTCATAGAGTAACTCTGCCTCCTTGGCCCACTCGCCGGTCACCAGGTCGTAGGTCTCTATCTCACTGAGGATCCGGTGCCGGTGGCCCCCTACCAGGTAAAGTTTGTCATTGACAAGCACCCCTTTGGTCTCTTTGGGATTGGGCATCTCGCTCAGTTTGTACCAGTAGCCGGTACTGATATTGAACATATGTACTTTACCCAGATATACTTTTCTCCGATCATATTGACGCGGCAGGAGCCTCCTGCCAGAATCATATTGTCTCCGTACATCACCGATGCAAAGTCAGCCGCCTGGTGCGGATTTACAGGATCTACCAGTATCGTATCTCTCTCTCCATATCATACACTTCTACCGTATGTTCCAGGTACTCTTTTTCCGGTTCTTTGACAGGGTTTTTCCCCTGCCAGGTAGAGCTTTCCCTTGTAATGCTGGCTGGTATGATGCGCTCTTTTCCGGAAGATACGGGGCACAGCCTCCCATTCGTCTGTTTTGATGTTGTATTTATAGAGCCGGTCACTGAAATTCTGGATCTCTACTTTAGCAGCGATTCCCAAAGGAGTGGGTATAGATTCAAAATAGCTCATATTCCCGCAACTGACAAAGATCGTATCCTCTACCAGAGTAGAACCAAAAGCATACAAGCCCCTGGGCAGCGGGGCCAGTCTTTTATACGGCACCTCTTTATGGAGTAAAGCTTCTCCCAGTACGGTTAACGTCTCCAGTAATTTCAGGTCTTCTTTTAACGGGATTACATATTTATCGGATCTGAGCCCTGCATAAGGAACCCGTTCCGGAACATATCCTATATAAGAAAAGCGCAGGGTGTCCTTTTCGGTTAAATCGCCGGAGAGCTCAAAGGTTCCATATTGGTCTGTCACTGCTATGACTGTAGTGTTGTTTATATACACATGCACCCCTGATAAAGGTTGCCCGGTTGTATGTTCAATCACCCTGGCCCTCTCCTGTGCCGGAATGGATAAGCTCATCAGGAAAGTAAATAAAGCGATTCCGCTTTTAAAAAAGATATGGGTTTTCATGGGTATTAAAATCAGGTTACTGTGTATTCCTATTTCATGCTGTAGATCCGTGTCTGGGTAAGATCCCCGAGTCGCACCGCATACAGGTTACGGGAGGGGTAATTCCCATTGTATCCTCCTACTATATAGAGCTTTTCACCGACAAAGAACATTTCGCTGTTTGTCAGGGAAATATCGATCAGCCACACTTTTATCTCTCCGATAATAGTATCATAACTCTGTAACCGGCCGTTCTCAAATATATAAATTGTATTTTCCCGGCAGGCAATGGCCGGCCGCTCTGCTTCATACGGTAATTCGGCCTCTTTTTTCCATTCCGCAGTAGCCAGGTTATACGATTCGATTTCATTCAGGGGCCGGTGCCGGAATCCTCCTACCAGGTAAAGCTTATTACCCACGATCGTTCCTTTCGTCTCCTTGGGATGCGGCATTTCGCTTAGTTCATACCAGAGGCCGGTACTTACATTGAACAGATGCACTTTATTCATATACTCTTTTTCACCGATCATATTGAGCCGGTTGGAGCCTCCTGCCGGGATCATATTGTCTTCCAGCATAACAGCGGCAAAGTCAGCGGCCTGGTGCGGATTGACCGGATCTACCAGTACGGTATCTCTCCTGCAATCATATACCTCTACGGTTTCATCCAATAGCTCTCTTTTCCGGTTCGTGCTTAACCGTTTGCCGCCCGCCATATATAACTTCCCGTTGTAATACTGGCTGGCATGATGGGCTCTTTTCCGGAACTTTTTAGGAACCGTTTCCCACTGATCCGATTGGATATTGTATTTATAAAGACGATCGCTGTACCCTATCCACTCCCTTTTTTTATTGGCAAGTTCTATAATATCACCAGCAGCCTGTTCCCGTGCGAATTCCGAATTCTCTGCTGCCTCTTTATAGCTCATATTCCCGCAACTGACAAAGATCGTATCTCCTGCCAGGGTGGCTCCGAAAGCATATAACCCTGCCGGGATAGAACTTAACTTTTTATAAGGTACATGAGTGTGCAGAATGGTTTCTCCCAATACGGTCAGTGTTTCCAGCTGTTTTTCATCCTCTTTCAGGGTAACGCAAAAGTTGTTCTTTTGTAAATCACTATACGACAGCACTTCGGGGATAAATCCTACATACGAGAACCTGAATAGTTCGTCTCCTTTTTCAGTATGGTGAGGAGCGATCCGGAAGGCTCCTTCGTTATCCGTAATGGTTACCAGGGAGGAGTCGCTCAGATAGATATGTACGCCGGTGAGAGGTTGCCGCGTGGTACTTTCCAGTACTTTTCCGGTCTCCTGTGCTGATAAAGTGAGTAATCCGGGAAAAAGTAGTGAAAACAGCACCTGCCATTTACCTGTAGTATTAGTTCTCATACCTACAAACCTATCTCTTTTTTCCGGGATCTCCAAAAAAATAGTTCTGTTTTTTATTAGATGACCGGGATTCATGTTGCTTATTATGTCATTCACCTCCGGTCACCGGGTATACAAGATCTTTTTCTATAAATTATTTGTATTGCAACATACGGCTGATGTATTTGCCGATAATGTCAAACTCCAGGTTTACAATGCTTCCCTCTTTGATCGTATGGAAATTGGTGTATTCGTATGTATAAGGAATAATAGCTACCTGGAATGTATTATCAGTAGGATTGCATACGGTAAGGCTTACCCCGTTAACAGTTACCGAACCTTTATCTACGGTAATGTACCCTCTTTTAGCCATCTCCTTGTCAAATTCATATTCAAAAGTAAAGTACCAGCTTCCTTCCGCATCCTCTACTTTTAGGCAACGGGCCGTCTGGTCTACATGTCCCTGTACAATGTGTCCGTCCAGCCGGCCGTTCATCATCATGCTTCTCTCCAGATTCACCTTGTCGCCCACTTTTAAAAGCCCCAGGTTAGAACGTTCCAGCGTCTCTTTCATCGCTGTAACCGTATATGTATCATCTGTTTTTTTAACAACAGTAAGGCATACTCCATTGTGTGAAATACTCTGGTCTATTTTTAGTTCACTCACAAAAGAGCACTTCATAGTGAGGTGAATATTTTCCTGATCTTTTTCCAATGCTACTACCTGAGCATACTCTTCAACTATACCTGAGAACATAATTATCAGTTTTTTTAGTGGATAAGTTATAAATTATAATTCAGCACTACAAAGATACAAAGAATCTCTCAATAGTAGTATATATAAGCAAAAAGCGGGTCTTTTCACAAAGTCCCACTT
>JAJQBG010000064.1 GCA_021203405.1 Bacteroides sp. | reverse complement strand
ATGTAAATCATATAATCTGGAATAAGCCTGAATATCTCCTGACTGAAATTCGGATAATAAAGAAGCAACTGTTTCCTGTTTTCCGTAGCCTGTTGACATTTGATTGTTGGTAGGTTCCATCATAGTATCTGTTAGAATTGATATTGCAAAGATACCGGGGCTCCCTGCTTTTCACAGGTAAATTCAGGTTATTCGTTTGAAAAAACAGATATTATGCTCTAGAACATATTTACCGGTTTTTCCATTAAAAAAAAGAAAAGCTGTAGTATCTGGTACTACAGCTTTTCTTTTTTATAGTTTCCCGATCCAATAGATCCCGGGCTTATCAGAAGGGATCTTCAATACATATAATCCACTTATTTTTAATGATTTACTAAGAGTAACCACCTCTCCATTGTACGGATCTACATACTTAACGGAATATTTTCCCGGAGCCATTTGTAAGGGAATCTCATTTCCGGACCTGGAATATATGATCGCAGAAATATCAGAATTTACCAGTTTTTTGCAACCCGGAATATCAGTTTTTCCTATTTTCATACCCGCGGCAGCTTTCAAAAAAGATTCATCTTTGATGGGTAAAGCAGGAAGAGAACCACCGGCCATCAGTACCGCCCACCCCAGATCGGAATATTTCTGGGAGAAATAAGTGACTGCTTTATCAGGATATTTTTCCCGGTATTCGGCAACTGCCCTGTAAACCTCCTCGAAAGTGACATTCCCGATCTTCATCTTACGGGCAAACTGACGGGGAGCCATGCTTTGTCCTCCCTGGGGCGCATAGAGGGTTCCGTCATTTCTATAGTGCCAGTATTTAATATCAATAATATCAACTACCTGCGAACGGACCGGATCATTCAGGATAGCATCCTGTACATCTTTGGTGGTACTGAGAGCTACGCGAGCAGATTTACCGGTCTCCTGCTTCCACTCAGCAATGACATCCAGCCAGAACTCTACAAAATGGAGCGGGCCTGTATACTCCTCACTGATCATCTGTACCACATTGGGATGGTCGGCAAACGCTTCCAGACACTGCCGGATATATCCCCGGTGCAGTTCACGACGCACCGGATCGTCTATATCATAGAACATATCGGCCAGAAAGATGCGCTTATCTCCGGCAAAGGGAACCGGCTCCGGAAAACCGGTACCGTTTATATTGTTCACATCCCGCCAGGGAGAATCGACCCAGTGTGCGCCTGCTTCCAGTATATTGTGCTGGAAATAGTTCTGATGTAACAGGACCATCCCCCGGGTAGCAGCCTGCCGGGCATACTCCTGCAACCGCGACCAGTACCAGAGGTTAGGTTTAGTCAGGTCATACCGGCTCAGCCCGTCCCAGGCTTTTCCCTCTCCGCTGCGGGCAAAAGGCTGCTCATAGAAAGGAGCCCATGCATCTGCGTCACGGCGACGGATCCGCTCGTGGTCATCCCTGCGCCGGTCATACCATAGTCCATAATTGTGATCTACCACAGCAATTCCGTTATCGGCCAGCATTTCAATCACTTCGTCCATACGATCGGTCAGGCCGTACCCCTCTCTTCCCGGAACAAACCGGGTAATATGGGGAGCAGATGATGCCAGGTTGGTTTTGCGTACCTTCCCACTCCACCAGCGTACCTGTAAAGAGCCTCCGGCAATTAATTTACCATCGGCCTGCCAGACTCCGTTTTCCAGGGAGTACAAGCGGGAAGGTGGAGTTGCTGACTGCGGTTTTACCTGGATCTGATCAATATTCTTCAATCCCTGTGAAGATACAGAAGCAGTGTAAGGTTGCTGCATAATCCACTCCGGCAAAGTAACCCGGGGAATAAAAGCAGCTTTTGCCTGCTCCAATGCCTCCTCTACCGAAGGACTGGTGGTAGCATTGGTATTTATGTCCAGGATTCCGGCTCTCTCCTGTATATCTTCGCCTAAACGTTCCTGTAGCTGGGCATAGAACAGACTGCGCGGAGTTACATGGCTATTGGAGTGCGCCCACTCCCCGTCACCCGAGAACTGGGCCCAGCAACTATAGGCACGGTTTACGGCATCACCAGCAGGTGAATAGCAATGGATCTCAGCAGCTGTACATTGCCAGAACATACTGTTACCCGTATTCCATCCCGTCCCGTTCTTATCCTGTCCCAGGTTTTTAAAGACCAGGTCGTGACCATCTATATTCACAATATCAAACAGCAACCCCGGTGACCAGATATCCACCGATCCGCTAAAACCCAGGGATTCTTTGGATTCACACTGTACAAAGGCATTCGGCCCGGCAGCACAATAGCCGGCAGAAAAGTCGTGCATTCCATATTCCGAAAAACAGCGTTCAAAAAGTGTAAGTTGTCCCATGGTATGGAAAACACGTCTGCGCCATCCGGCATGTTCGGAGACCGGGTTCCGGGCAATACAGTCCTGCACCGTTACTTTTGATACGCCAGGCTGCAAAATAACCGCACTGCCCGCCAGGTTATAGAAATTAACCTGCCTTACCCAGCAATTTTCCGCATTATCGATATAAATGCCATCCCAGGCGTGGTCTTCATCCTTCGGATTGCTCTTATTATAGTCAGAGATAAGGGTGAGGTGTTCTACCCCCGACCGGGAAATTCTTTCCGGCCAGCTATAAGTAAGCACATATCCGCCTCCATAAGCAGGGTCCATGGCGGTAGTAATAGGCGCATCCAGGATAATTCCTTCGGCAGAAAGCTCTGTTATCGTACGGTCCCAGACTACATCCGCGTCTCCCGGTTTCCACCCGAGCGCCCCGATACCTCCGCCAAAAACAGAGCAACCGATCTTCTGTATCCATCTATTGACGGAAGGGCGTACGATCAGTACCCGATCGCCTACCGATAACCGGTTGTTGTGCACAACCGGTAAGGATAAACTTCCTACCGGAACATAGTCACCGATAAAAAGAGTATCACCTTTAGTCTGAAGATCATTCTCTCCTTCTACATAGACAATCGCTCCCCTGTGAACGCCTTTCTTAAAAAGAACAGTCTCTTCTTTATCTGCTCCGCGAAGTACTACTCCGGATGCACGGATATAAAGACTCCTTTCCAGGATAAAAGTTCCTTTATCCAACAGAACGGCTCCCCGGTACCCCGATCTATCTGCAGGAAGTCCGGAGACATGATCGATCGCTTTCTGAATACGTTCCGTATTATCTCCTTCTGTCCAGGAGACAAATACTACATTTTCAAGGTCAGGTATAGGTTGTTCCGACCGGTCATATCCGGCATACGAGAAATCAAGTACCCGATTTCCCTGTGAATCGGTATTGTATACTATTTTTCCCTGTTCCACATTCAAAGCAAAGGTTTGTGCATGAACCTGCACAAACCCTACTACACAAAGAAAGCAAAGAAAAATGGTATTTATCAATTGTTTATAAATTACCATAAAGTTTAAAGTTTAGCCAACGTATCGTAATTGTTCTTCGGATCGGTCCAATCTACCTTTTTAGTAGGATCGATACCGTTGATATACTTTTCAATATTGGTGTATCCGTCACCGTTACAATCCAGCACGGCATCTGACGGATCGTTCGGGTTAAGCCCGTATTTGAGTTCCCACGCATCAGGGATACCATCACCATCTGAATCCAGATAAGGTTCTCCTTTATATTCCGGCAGACCACCTACCTGGCGGATATCCGTAATAATACCCTGTTTGTAAGAATCTGGGTGCAATCTTCTCTTTACATAGGGAGAATTGAATTCGAACTCGGCAGCATTCTCCGCATAGATCGCCTGGCCTGTGATAACAGTTTTAATCACGCGTTCGTCCACCGCATCCCGCTTCGGGAAAGTAGCTCCTACATTATCCAATACAAACTTATAGGCCTCTTCCGCGCTCATGATGGTAACATGTGCCATCGGCATAGGCTCATTTACCCGGATAGCCGCTTCAAACTTTCCGGCATTGGGCTGGTCATACACCTGTACCCCACCGTTCCAGTTATCTTTGGTTACTTCCGGGAAACCTTCTACTACATTTCCATGTACATACGCCTTTCCGAATGTATCCGGTTTATTCTTATCGCGGCTCGATTCCGGTTTGAGGATACGATGTGCGATCGGTTTATCCAGCGGAGTGATCGGCCCGGGTTTAAAGTAGTTATTGATAATATTATAG
>JAJQBG010000209.1 GCA_021203405.1 Bacteroides sp. | reverse complement strand
CGCGACCCTAACCTTGGCAAGGTTATGCTCTACCAACTGAGCTACTTTCGCAAAAGAAACTCTAAAAAAGTGAAGAGAATGAGACTCGAACTCACACGACATAATTGTCACTACCCCCTCAAAGTAGCGCGTCTACCAATTCCGCCATCTCTCCAATTTTTCAAAGAAAAAATATTGTTTGCCTTTTTGTGCCCAGAACAGGACTCGAACCTGCACGGCTCTCACCACTCGCACCTGAAACGAGCGCGTCTACCATTCCGCCACCTGGGCATAAAACTGGATATTACTATCCGGCAAACAATATTTCAGAGCGAAAGACGGGATTCGAACCCGCGACCCTAACCTTGGCAAGGTTATGCTCTACCAACTGAGCTACTTTCGCGTTCTCTTGCTTTTGTGGTTGCAAAGGTATGTATTTCCCGCAAACCAGCAAATGTTTTGAACGTTTTTTTAATATTTCTTTTTGACTTTTTCCTATGCTCCTCTTTTATAAGACATTCTGATTTCATAAAGAACAGCGGGTAAAATGGGAGATCCCGGGATGAATAGGATCAACTCATGCGATCCCTGTAATCTTCGTACCGGAAGATTCTGTAAAGATCAGGTTCACCGCTCTTTTTCCAGAGTGCAATAGCAGGATGATCGATACCGTTGAACATGGTTGTCTTTACCATGGTATAATGTATCATATCTTCAAAAATGATCTGCTCTCCTATTTGCAGTTCATGATCGAAGCTCCACATTCCCATATAATCACCGCTCAGGCAACTGTTCCCTCCCAGCCGGTAAGCGTAAGGTCCCTGATCATCCATACGGGCTCCCCGTACGGCAGGCTGATAAGGCATCTCCAGACAGTCGGGCATGTGGCAGGTAAAACTGACATTGAGAATCGCGGTTTTGATCCCCCGGCTCTCTACTATATCTACTACCGTAGAGAGAAGGGTCCCGGTTTGCCAGGTAAAAGCAGATCCGGGTTCCAGGATCACTTCAAGATGTGGATAACGATATTTCAAAGATTTAAGGAGGTAGATCAGATGCTCCGTATCATAGTCATTCCGGGTCATCAGGTGTCCTCCTCCCAGATTCAGCCATTGGATCTGAGAAAACCAACGGCTGAACTTCTCTTCTATGTGTTGCAGGGTACGCTCCAACTGGTAAGAATCAGATTCGCAGTGACAGTGACAATGGAACCCCTCTATTCCTTCGGGTAACTCCTGCGGCATAAGGTCGGCCGTTACTCCGAAACGGGTACCGGGTGCACAGGGGTTATAGAGTTCTGTCTCCACCTCCGAGTATTCGGGATTGATACGGATACCACAGGATACGGGATTGCCATTCTCTTTTATAAAAGGATAAAAGCGGTAAAACTGGCTGAAAGAGTTAAAGGTAATATGGCTGCTGCATCTCATTATTTCCGGGAACTCTTTTTCCGTATAGGCCGGCGAATAGGTATGGGCCTTACTGCCAAACTCCTCCAATGCCAGACGGGCTTCGTAGAGCGAACTGGCGGTAGAAGCATCGATATACTCCCGGAAAATGGGGAACGACTTCCACATCGCAAAGGATTTAAAGGCCAGTATGATCTCTACATCAGCACAATCTTTCACACTTTTGATAAGACTTAAGTTCTTACGTAACAACTCCTCTTCCATGACATAACAGGGAGAGGGTACTTTACTATAATCTACCATCTTCTTTACTCTATAATTGTAAAACGTGCAAAACGAAGTAACAGTTGTTTTTCTCCGGCATTCCTGAACCGTACGGTGGCTTTGGTATTCTCTCCTGCTCCCTCTATCCGGACCACCTCTCCTATACCAAAGCGTTCGTGCTCTATCTGCTGGCCGGGCTGTAGCGAAGAGTTGTTTTTAGCACCTGCTGTATTTGCGGAGCTACCGGAAAACGAAGAGACTTTCTTCAATCCGGAAATAGGGGGAACCGCCGGAGAGGGACGCCGGAAATTGTTCTCTTCCTTCTGATAGGAACGTTCCGGCTGCCTGTTTTGTTCGCTGCGTACACGGCCGGCCCGTTCTTCTACCTGCCGGGCCATAAGTACCTCCTGGGGAAGTTGCAGGAACTGTACATCAATATCGTGCAAAAAGCGGCTGGGTGTACCAAACTCCATCTTTCCATACCGGAAACGGGTTTTAGCATACGATAGATAGCAATGTTCTTCAGCCCGGGTAATGGCTACATAAAAGAGCCTGCGCTCCTCTTCTATTCCCCGGGGAGAATCAGAGACCATCATACTGGGGAAAAGATTCTCTTCTAACCCCACTACAAATACATTTTTAAACTCCAGTCCTTTGGCAGCGTGTACAGTCATCAGAGTAATCTTAGGACCTTCGTTCTCCTTATCAGTATCCATATCGGTAAGCAGAGATACCTCCGAAAGGAAATCGATCAGGGAGATCTCGTTATTTCCCTCCTCTTCCCGCATGGAGCAGAATTCATAAATACCATTCATCAACTCTTCAATATTCTCCTGGCGGCTCAGGTTCTCGGGAGTACGGTCCTGGTATATTTCATTGATAATACCGGAACCTTTTACAATATCCGTAGCTAATTGATAAGCGTTCTCCTGATCTGACCGGGAAGCAAAGCCCTCGATCAGCTCCCGGAATGCCTGCAATTTACCCTGTGTTCCTTTATTGATGGCAAGCCCGTACCCTACCGGATCGGTAATAACCTGCCAGAGGCTCACCCGGTTCTGTGCGGCAGCCTGTCCGATCTTAGCCAGGGTCGTTTGTCCGATACCCCGGGCCGGGTAATTGATAATGCGCTTAAAAGCCTCGTCGTCGTCCGGATTTACCACCAGACGAAAATAGGCTATAATATCTTTGATCTCTTTGCGTTGGCAAAAAGAGAGCCCTCCGTATATCTTATAAGGCAATCCCCGTTTGCGCAAAGCCTCTTCAAAAATACGCGACTGAGCATTAGTACGGTATAAAATGGCAAAGTCACTGTATTCATAATGTTCTTTCAGACGTAATTCTCCGATCTTATTAGCCACAATATCCCCCTCTTCCACATCTGAGTAGGCCAAGATCCCCAGCGGTTCTCCCTGCTCTTTTTCAGAGAAAACATTCTTCCGGATCTGCTCCCGGTTCTTCTCGATCAGGCTGTTAGCAGCACACACAATGCACTGTGTAGAGCGGTAGTTCTGCTCTAACTTAAAGATCTTTGCATCTTTATAAAAATCAGCAAATTTGAGAATATTATCAATATTGGCTCCCCGGAATGAATAAATGCTTTGCGCATCGTCTCCTACTACTGCGATCCGCTGGTCTCTTCCCGAGAGTTGCTGTACGATCTGATGCTGGGCAAAGTTGGTATCCTGGTACTCATCTACCAGGATAAACCGGAACTGGTCGCGATACTTTTCCAGTACATCCGGAAAGTCACGGAACAGGATATAGGTATAAAAAAGCAGGTCGTCAAAATCCATCGCTCCGGATTGTTTCAGGTGTTCCCAATAGATACGATAGATCGTGCGTACCTCCGGCATCTTGGCGGCACTGTCACTCTCCCACACCTCCCGGGTATTGGCATATACCGAAGGGGTGATGAGCCTGTTCTTGGCATTGGAGATACGTGCCTGTACACTCCCGGGTTTATAGACCTTTTCATCCAGCCCCATATCTTTAATAATGGTACGTATCAGGCTTTTGGAATCACTGCTATCGTAAATGGTAAAATGAGCGTTAAACCCTAAATGGTCAGCCTCATTGCGCAGGATCCGGGAAAAAATAGAATGAAAAGTACCCATCCACAGATAACGGGCCCGCTTCTCTCCTACCTGCCGGGCAATACGCTCTTCCATCTCCCGGGCCGCCTTGTTGGTAAAGGTAAGGGCCAGAATACTCCAGGGTTCGTAACCAGACTCCAACAGATAAGCGATCTTATAGGTTAAAACCCGGGTTTTACCTGAACCCGCACCAGCAATAACCAACGAAGGGCCATCGTTATAGAGAACAGCGGCCCGCTGACTCTCATTTAATTCATCCAGATAATTTGCAGACATCAATTTTTATTCTTATATTCAGCAGATAAATACTAAGATCTATCTGTAATCTGTTTTACGGTAATCTACCGGCAAAGATAGGGAAAGTTTAATGATTTCCTACCGAACAAACGGTGTTTGGGAACGTTTAATATAGTAAACGTTTAATA
>JAJQBG010000336.1:609-18385 GCA_021203405.1 Bacteroides sp. | reverse complement strand
ATAATTACCTATATTTGCTTACTATTTGATAAAAAAGAACGGATAAAATAAAAAAGAGGAAAAGTTATGGAAAAGATAGATAGTCTGGACAGACAGATTCTGGAGATCATTTCTCAGAATGCCCGGATCCCTTTTAAAGATGTAGCGGCCGAATGTGGAGTTTCCCGCGCAGCCATTCATCAGCGTGTACAGCGCCTGATTGATCTGGGAGTTATTATCGGCTCCGGATATCATGTCAATCCGAAGAGTCTCGGTTACAGAACCTGTACATACGTGGGGATTAAGCTGGAAAAAGGTTCTATGTATAAAAATGTAGTGGCCGAACTGGAAAAGATCCCCGAGGTAGTAGAGTGTCATTTTACTACAGGTCCTTATACGATGCTTACCAAGGTGTACGCCCGTGATAACGAGCATCTGATGGAACTGTTAAATAACCGGATGCAGGAGATAGCCGGGGTAACGGCTACCGAAACATTGATCTCTTTAGAACAGAGTATTAAGAAAGAGATTCCTATCTCTAACCATAAATAAGGATGGAGTTACTGAGTAATTTTCATTTCTCAGGCATTCTGATCGGAATTTGTACTTTTCTCATTATCGGAATTTTTCATCCGGTGGTAGTTAAGGCGGAATACTACTGGGGTACCCGCTGCTGGTGGATCTTCCTGGTGCTGGGGATTATCGGAATAATAGCCTCTTTACTGGTTGAAAATGTACTTCTTTCAGCTGCTTTGGGAGTATTTGCTTTCTCCTCCTTCTGGACCATTAAGGAAGTTTTCGAACAGGAAGAACGTGTTAAAAAAGGGTGGTTCCCTAAAAACCCGAAACGGAAATATAAGTTTTAATCGCTTCTTTCCGCCATATTTTTAAGGAAAAACTTGCAGAATTGAAGGAAAGCGTTTATTTTTGCACTCGCAATCCGATCATACGGAAGCACGGGCTTATAGCTCAGTTGGTTAGAGCAACAGACTCATAATCTGGAGGTCCCTGGTTCAAGCCCAGGTTGGCCCACCCGAAGAAACGCTTGTTTTAGTAACAGGCGTTTCTTCTTTTTATTTATACGTGATGGATCATGCTGGCGGAAGAACTGAAACAATTTATAGAAGCGCACGAAAAGGAAGATCTTTTCCGGCTGGCCCTGGACGCTTCCAGGTATCCCGGGGTGGACATGGAACAGGTGATCCGCCAGATCTCGGGACGAAAAGTGGCTCATACCAAAATACCTTCCTGGGCCTGCTGTAACGATATTCTTTATCCGGTCCCTCTTTCTATGGAACAGTGTTCTTCTGAGGCCACGGCTTCCTATAAAGCGGGTTTCCTACAGGGTGAAAGTTTTACGGATCTCTCCGGCGGGTTTGGGGTTGATTGTGCGTTCATAGCGGATAATTTCCGGAAAGTGACCTATGTAGAGCAGCATACAGAGCTAACGGAAATAGCGAGGCATAATTTCCGGGTGCTGGGCCTTGACCAGGTGCAGGTTATAAATGGGGATGGAGTAGAATGGCTGGAACAGATGGAGCCGGTGGATGTGATCTACCTGGATCCGGCCCGCAGGGATGAAAAAGGGAAGAAAGTGTTTTTTATCAGTGATTGCCGGCCGGATGTAAAAGCTATGGCTGACCTGTTGCTGGAGAAAGCCCGGGATAAGGTGGTTGTGAAGTTCTCTCCGATGCTGGATCTGGCTTCTGCTCTGCGGGAGTTACCTTTTGTTTCGGAAGTAAGGATCGTTTCGGTGCGCAATGAGTGTAAGGAACTTCTGCTGGTTATGGAAAGGAAGAGGCAGGAGGATGTTTCTGTTCATTGTGTAAATATCTATCCTAAGCGTACTACTTCATTTATCTATCGTCGCCGGGAAGAGGCGGAGGCTCTTTGCCGGTATGCTGACCAGGTGGAAAGGTATTTGTATGAACCGGATGTCTCTTTGCTGAAAGCCGGAGCCTTTAAACTGCCTGCGGTTCGTTTCGGATTGAAAAAAGCTGCATATAAACAGTCATCTTTATACCGCTGATGGGTGGATCCCTGATTTTCCGGGCAGGGTTTTCCGGGTAGATTCTACTTTCTCCCCGGGGAAAAAGGAATTGAAAAAAGAGCTTTCCGGTGTGGGGGCTGCTCATATTACGGTACGTAATTTTCCGGTTAAAGTGGAAGAGTTACGGAAAAAGCTGAAACTAAAAGAGGGTGGAGATGTTTATATTTTTGCTACTACACTGAATGACAACAAAAAAGTATTGATCAAATGTCATAAAGCTTGCCATCCGGGATAGGCTTTTGAGAATCATTCATGTGTATAGGTACTCTATAATCTGATAGGACCATGGATGTTTTTTTCTGCTTACAGGGCTTTTACTTATCATTGCAGGTGCGAACGGGCTTACGGACGGAGCGGCTGCAATGGCTGCTAACTTCAATATTCCCCCCATTGTGATCGGGCTTACGATCGTGGCATTCGGAACTTCGGCCCCTGAACTGACAGTCAGCATCTCTTCGGCCCTGAAAGGGAGTTCAGACCTCGCTATCGGAAATGTGGTGGGGAGTAATCTTTTTAATACGTTGGTTATTGTGGGGTGCACGGCTTTGGTAGCACCTATTGTTATTACCCGCAATACGCTGCTTAAAGAGATCCCGCTTTCCCTCCTGGCGTCGGTTATTCTCCTTATCTGTGCCAGTGATGTTTTGCTGGACAGAGGAGCGGCAGATATGCTTTCCCGTTCGGAAGGATTGTTACTGCTTTGCTTCTTTATCATATTCCTGGGGTATACTTTCTCTATTGCCTCTTCCGGGGGAGATAGTGCGGTAGGGACCCGGCAATTTCCCGTATGGCGGTCTCTGCTCTATATATTAGCCGGATTAGGTGCTTTGGTAGGAGGGGGACAGCTGTTTGTAGAGGGAGCTTCCGGGATAGCCCGTAGTTTGGGAGTCAGTGAGGCTGTGATCGGGCTTACCCTGGTGGCCGGGGGTACTTCGCTGCCTGAACTGGCAACTTCTATCGTGGCAGCGCTGAAAAAGAATCCGGAGATAGCGATTGGAAATGCGATCGGATCCAATCTTTTTAACATCTTCCTGGTACTGGGAAGTAGTGCTGCTATTGTTCCGATGTCTATGTCGGGCATTACTTATACCGATCTGATGGTGCTTATTGCGGCGGGAGTATTGCTTTGGGTATTCGGGGCCTTTTTTAAAAAACGGACCATTACCCGTATCGAGGGAGGGGTGCTTCTGGGCTGCTATATTATTTACATAATTTACCTTTTGAGTCTGCAATAACGCCTTCAGATAGAGAGGTATTTATCATATTTTGACTATCTTTGTGCTATTAACCCTAATAATAAGATGGCTGTAGAGATCAAAAAAGTAGGTACGAAGAAAGAGCTGAAAAAGTTTATACGTTATAATTACGAACTATATAAAAAGAACCCTTACTCTGTTCCCGATCTGTATGATGATATGTTGAATACATTCAACCGCGAAAAGAATGCGGCTTTTGAATTTTGTGAGGCAGAATACTTTCTGGCTTACCGGGATGGAGAGATCGTAGGGCGTGTGGCGGGAATTATTAATCACCGTGCCAACGAGAAATGGAATAAAAAAGAGGTTCGCTTTGGGTGGATCGATTTTATGGATAACCAGGAAGTCTCTGCTGCTTTGCTGGAGACGGTGGAGAAGTGGGGAAAAGAGAGGGGCATGGATGCTATCCAGGGGCCGCTGGGTTTTACCGATTTTGATGCCGAAGGTATGTTGGTAGAAGGATTTGAGGAACTGAGTACCATGGCTACTATTTATAACTATCCTTACTATCCGGTGCATCTGGAGAAACTGGGGTATGAGAAGGATGCCGATTGGATAGAGTATAAGATCTATATTCCGGATGCCGTGCCTGAGAAGCATAAACGGATCAGTGACCTGGTACAACGTAAATACAATCTGAAAATAAAAAAATATACATCTGCCAAAAAGATAGAGGCGGATTATGGGCGCGCTATCTTTGAACTGATGAATGAGGCCTATGAGCCTCTGTATGGATTTGCTCCTCTGTCCGACGGGCAGATCAATCAGTATGTGAAGATGTATCTTCCTATTGTAGACCTGAGAATGGTTACCCTGATCACGGATGCCGAGGATCAGCTGGTAGGAGTGGGTATATCGATGCCCTCTTTATCAAGAGCGTTGCAGAAAGCAAAAGGCAAAATGTTGCCGTTGGGGTGGTATTACCTGGCTAAAGCACTCTTTATGAAGAAGAGGGCTAAAGTACTGGATCTGCTTCTGGTCGCGGTAAAGCCGGAGTATCAAAACAAAGGTGTGAATGCACTTCTTTTTTCCGACCTGATACCTGTTTACCAGCAGCTTGGTTTTGAGTATGCCGAGAGTAACCCGGAGTTGGAAATTAATAATAAAGTGCAGGCACAATGGGAGTATTTTAAGACCGAGCAGCACAAACGGCGCCGGGCTTTTATCAAAAAGATTTCCTGAATTTAAAATAATAGTTTAGATTTCTATAATAGAGTATGAAAGATATGGAGAGAGAAGAAGAGAGAATAGCCGAAGTCTCCTATACCGAAGAGAATATCCGTACGTTGGATTGGCGGGAACATATCCGCAGACGTCCTAGTATGTATATCGGTAAACTGGGTGACGGCAAACATGCAGATGATGGTATCTATGTACTTTTGAAAGAGGTGATGGATAACTCCATGGATGAGTATATGATGGGATACGGAAAGGTGATCGAGGTAAGTGTTACTCCGGAGTTGGTTTCGGTAAGAGACTATGGCCGTGGTATCCCACTGGGAAAGGTGATCGATGTATCTTCTAAAATGAATACCGGTGGAAAGTACGATTCGAAAGCTTTTAAAAAATCGGTGGGGCTCAATGGGGTAGGTATTAAAGCGGTCAATGCTTTATCTACTTTTTTCCGTATATCCAGTTTCCGGGACGGTGAGGTGAAGAGTGCGGAATTTACTTGTGGGGTCATTACCCTGGATTCTCCTGTGCAGCCTACCCGCCAGGCGAACGGAACGCTGACGGAATTTACACCCGATGCGTCTATTTTTAAGGATTATATCTATCAGAATGAATATATTGAGCCCCTGTTAAAGAACTATGTGTTCCTGAACTCGGGTCTGACCATTTTGTTTAACGGAAAGAAGTTCTATTCCCGGAACGGATTGGTGGATCTGCTCAATGAGAATATGACCACGGAACCTCTTTACCCGATCATTCATCTGAAAGGGGATGATATTGAGGTGGTATTGACTCATACCAATCAGTACGGTGAAGAGTATTATTCGTTTGTGAACGGACAGCATACTACCCAAGGGGGGGGCCATCTTACTGCTTTCCGCGAAGTGGTAAGCCGTACTATTAAGGAGTATTATGCCAAGAACTTCGAATATGCCGATATTCGTAACGGTATGGTAGGAGCGATCAGTATCAAGGTGGAAGAGCCGGTGTTCGAGTCGCAGACCAAGACGAAGCTGGGTTCCCGGGATATTGGTCCCGACGGCCCTTCGATCGCCAAGTTTATCGGGGACTTTGTTAAGAAGGAACTGGATAATTTCCTGCATATCAATCTGACAACTTCGGAGGTGATGTTGCAAAAGATCCAGGAGTCTGAAAAGGAGCGTAAAGCGATTGCCGGGGTAACCAAACTGGCGAGGGAGCGTGCTAAAAAGGCGAGTCTTCATAACCGGAAGCTTAGAGATTGCCGGGTACACCTGAATGATACCAAAGGGAACCTGCAGGAGGAGAGTTGTATCTTTATTACAGAGGGAGACTCTGCGAGCGGATCGATCACTAAGAGCCGGGATGTCAATACACAGGCAGTATTCAGTCTGCGGGGTAAACCGTTGAACTCGTACGGGTTGACCAAAAAGGTGGTGTATGAGAACGAAGAGTTTAACCTGTTGCAGGCTGCCCTTAATATAGAGGATGGAATAGAGGGATTGCGTTATAACAAAGTGATCGTGGCTACCGATGCCGATGTGGATGGTATGCACATTCGTTTGCTTATTATTACCTTCTTCCTGCAATTCTTTCCCGACCTGATCAAGAAAGGGCATGTATATATTTTGCAGACTCCTCTTTTCAGGGTGCGCAACAAAAAGAAAACCATTTATTGTTATAGCGAAGAGGAGCGGTTGAATGCGGTAGCAGAGCTGGGACCGAATCCGGAGATCACCCGTTTTAAAGGATTGGGAGAGATATCGCCTGATGAGTTTAAACATTTTATCGGAAAAGATATTCGTCTGGAACAGGTGAAGCTGCGTAAGAACGACCTGGTAAAAGAGATGCTGGAGTTCTATATGGGTAAGAATACCATGGAGCGGCAGAATTTTATTATTAATAATCTGGTGGTAGAAGAGGATATTGCATGATCCTTTTCTGCCTGCTTTATACGGCTTCGTATGAGAAGAGCTATATTCCCGGGTACATTTGATCCCTTTACCGCCGGACACGATTCGATCGTAAAGCGTGCACTGGGGTTTATTGATGAAATAGTGATCGCTATCGGTATCAACGAAAACAAAAAAACTTATTTTCCTGTTACCAAAAGGATAGAGATGATCCAGCAATTATATGCGGGTCACTCAAACGTCCGGGTCACCACGTATGATTGCCTTACGATTGATTTTGCTCGTGAAATAGGGGCTGATTTTATTGTGCGGGGTATTCGTACGGTGGCAGACTTTGAATATGAAAAGAGCATTGCGGACGTCAACCGTAAGCTTTCGGGAGTAGAGACTATCTTGCTCTTTACCGAGCCGGAACTGACCCATATCAGTTCTTCCATTGTACGGGAGTTATTGCGGTATGGCCGGGATGTTACACAGTTCCTTCCCGAAGGGTTGAGACTGGAGGGGGGTGATCCTCTTGGTTAAAATGAAACTATAGTTAGAATGAAATATACAAAAACGACCTTTTTTATGCCTGTGCTTGCTTTTTTTATAGCATGGACCGGTATAGGAGGAGTGGAAGAGAGCAGAGCTCAGAATCCGGGTAACATGGCTAACCGTAAACTACAGTTGGCTGAATTTGCTATCAGTAACCTCTATGTGGATGAAGTAGACCAGGATAAACTGGTAGAAGCGGCCATTGTAGGTATGCTGGAAGAGTTGGATCCTCACTCTACCTATTCAGATGCCGAAGAGGTAAAGAAGATGAATGAGCCTTTGCAGGGAGGTTTTGAAGGGATTGGAGTACAATTCAATATGGTAGAAGATACTCTTTTCATTATTCAGCCGATTGCCGGCGGACCTTCTGAAAAAGTGGGTATACTGGCGGGAGACCGTATTATCAAAGTGAACGATACGATCATTGCCGGGGTGAAATTGAGTACCGAAGATATAATGAGTTATCTGAAAGGTCCTAAGGGGACACAGGTAAATGTTTCCATCCTGCGGCGGGGAGTAGAGGGGCTGATCCCTTTTACCATTACCCGGGATAAAATACCGATCCATAGTATTATTGCTACTTATATAATCGAGCCGGGGATCGGCTATGTACGGATCGACCGGTTTGGAGCAACTACAGCCGAAGAGTTTGATGAGGCTTTGTCGAAGCTGAAAAAGCAGGGTATGAAAAGCCTGATCCTGGATCTGCAGGACAATGGCGGAGGATACCTGAATGCAGCGATCGATCTGGCGAACCAGTTCCTGGAACAGAAAGAGTTGATCGTATATACGGAGGGTAGACGGACGCCCCGGAGTGATTTTGCTGCCAAAGGGGATGGTAAATTCAAAGAGGGACGTCTGGCTATTCTGGTCAATGAATTCTCTGCTTCGGCCAGTGAAATTACGGCGGGTGCCGTGCAGGACTGGGACCGGGGAGTGATCGTAGGAAGACGTACCTTTGGTAAAGGGTTGGTACAGCGTCCTATTGATCTGCCGGATGGTTCTATGATCAGATTAACAGTAGCTCGTTACTATACACCTTCCGGTAGAAGTATTCAGAAACCTTATGAAAGTACGGAGAGTTATAACCGGGATCTGATCACCCGCTACAACAGTGGTGAGATGATGAATGTGGATAGTATTCATTTCCCGGATTCTTTGCGGTATACTACCCGGAAGATGGGGCGTACCGTGTATGGTGGCGGAGGTATTATGCCGGATTATTATGTACCGGTGGATACAACCCTTTATACGAATTACCACCGGAACCTGGCTGCCAAAGGGGCTATTATGAAGACCAGTATGCGTTATATTGAGAATAACCGGCAAGCCTTGCATGCTCGTTATAAGAAGTTTGATACTTTTGAGCATGAATTTGAAGTGACGGAAGATATTCTGGCTTCGTTGCGTACATTAGGCGAAGAGTCGGGGGTTGAATTTAACGAGCAGGAATATGAACAGTCTTTACCGCTGTTAAAGGTCCAGATCAAAGCCCTGATCGCGCGTGATCTCTGGGATATGAGTGAATATTTCCATATTATGAATTCGGTCAGTGAGACGGTCAATAAGGCTTTGGAGATATTGAAGTCGGATGAATATGAGGAGTTGCTAAGCAGAAGTCGATAGATATCTTTTGGTAGATATATAAAGGAGTAGTACTTAGGTATTACTCCTTTTTTTGGCCACCCAAAAAAGAAGAGACACGTACTAAAGGCTAATGATCCTACCAAAAAACCGATCCCCACAAAAGCTATTTATACAATGGAATAAAAGAATGCTCTGATTGAACCAACCAGGGCATTCTTTTATTCTTTATCTTCAGCGCCTATCTCCTGACCGGGAGCAAGCAACTCTCTATATCGTGCCGGATCTTTCAAAATACGGATGGCCTCTTCCAGGTAATCGTCGTCCTTAAGTTGCTCAATAATACCTCCTGTCTGGAAGTAATAGCGTTTGGCTATTTCAATATTGATCATCTTACGGATATAGTTGGAGAAGTGGTCCAGATCCCGGTCCAGGTTGTGGTTCAGTTTCTTTTCCAGGGCAGTGAACTCCTCGGAGGCATTTTCCAGGTAACCTTCGAATTCGGCTGCTTCACGCAGGGTTTTCAGGATCTTTTCGCTCTGCTGATCGTATTTGAAGTCGGAGGCTTTCACCTTTTCTTTAAATGCTTCGTAGTCGGCATCGGATATTTCGAAACTTGCTGCCGGAGCGATGACAGGATGTGCCTGCACATACTCTGTAGCGTAGTCGAATATCAGATCGTCGTTAGAGAGGTAGAAAAGGATGTTGGGGAATTTATCCTGATCTACTGACACATCGGGTGTAATTCCTCCTCCGTCGCGTACCTCACGTCCTACACTGGTTTTAAACACGGTGGTCAGACTATCGGGTACCCGTACGGCTCTTCCTTCCGGATTCCGGTTGGAGTAGTCAATGGCCTGTACACAACGTCCGCTGGGGGTATAGTATTTGGAGGTTGTTATTTTGATGGCGGCTCCGTAAGGAAGACTCCGGGGAGTCTGTACCAATCCTTTTCCCAGGGAGCGTTCTCCTACAATTACGGCTCTGTCGAGATCCTGCAGGGCGCCGGCCAGTACTTCGGAAGCGGAGGCCGAGTTGCTGTTAATGAGTACTGTGAGCGGTATTTCAGTATCCAGTGGTTGTTTGGTCGTTCTGTAGACATGGTCTGCCTGTTTCATTTTACCCCGGGTGGATACGATCACTTTTCCTTTGGGAACAAAGAAATTTGCAATCTCTACCACTTCGTCCATCAGTCCACCACCGTTATTACGGAGGTCAATGACCAGGGAGTTGATCCCCTGCTTTTTTAATTCGAGGAAAGCGGCTTTAAAGGCTTTGGAAGGGGTTCCGGAGAAGCTGTTCAGGTTGATATATCCTACATCTCCATCCATCACTGTATAATAGGGTACCGTGGGGAGTTGAATGGATTTACGTACCATGGTAAATTCAAGCAGACTTTCTGTGCCGGGGCGTTTTACTTTGAGTTTGAAGTTACTGCCTTCCGGACCCCGTAGCATGCTGCTTACTTTATCCGAGGTAAGACCATTCAGGTCTTCTCCATCTATCTCCCAGAGAATATCTCCGGCTTTTAATCCCGCTTCGGCAGCAGGCATGCCTTCGTAGGGTTCTACGATCACGACTCTTTTGAGTTTGGAGTGGTAACGGATCATGGAACCGATACCTCCGTAAGAACCCCGGGTGAGTTGTTCGAGATCACTCTGTTCCTCTTCGGGGAAGTAATTGGTATAGGGGTCAAGCTGCATCAGCATATAGTCGATCCCTTCGCGAACGGTTTTGTTCGGGTCGATGGTATCTACATAGAACAGATCCAGCTCTTTGACAATAGCATTAAATATATCGAGGTTCTTAGCGATCTGGAAGTTGCGGTTGTCGCCCCGGAAAGAGAGAAAAGTGACTCCGGAAACGAGTACGGCACCGATCAACAGAAAGCGTATTTTCATTTTCTTGCTCATGGAATCGATGTTAAAATGGAAGGTAAAGATAACTTAATCTCAGCTATTGGGCGATTATTGTATTAATATTTAACTTTATTTCATCCCATTTATCTTTGGAAAGGGTAGTACCCACAACCTGAATGACATAGCCTGAGAGAAGAGTGCCTATTTTTGCACATTTCTCTAAGTTGTAACCGTGGGTAAGTCCGTAAAGAAACCCTGCGGAATAGTAATCTCCGGCACCGGTGGTATCCAATACCTCTTTTACCTGAGTGGCTGCTACCTCCAGTTGTGTGGTTCCCTTCTTTACTAATGATCCTCTGGAACCAATTTTTACGATAGCGATGCTGCACATTTCGGAGAGTGTTTCCAGGGCTTTTTCCGGCTCTTCTCCGGTAAAGGCTTTGGCCTCTTCTTCGTTGGCAAAAAGTATATCGACGTACTTCCGGATAAGCATATTGAAGAAGGCAAGGTCTTCTTTTACGATGTTATAGCTTGCCATATCCAGGCAGATCTGCAGCCCTGCTTCTTTAGCCAGTTCAATGGCACGGAGTATCATATCGTGATCCTGTACTAAGTATCCTTCTACGTAGAAATAGGAGTATCCCTGGAAGAGCTCGAGCGTAAGATCTTCTGCCTTTAATGAGGAAGCGGCTCCCAGGAAGGTTCCGAAGGTGCGCTCTCCGTCGGGAGAGATAAAAGTGGAGGCTACTCCTGAAGGAAGAAAGGGAGATAATTGGAGTTTCTCTTCAATGCCCTTATCGGCAAAACATTTTTTATAGAATTCTCCGTAGTGATCCTGTCCTATTTTACCGATGAATCCTGCCGGTGCTCCCAGGTTGGCAAGTGTCAGAATGGTGTTGCCGGCCGAGCCTCCGGTAGCCATATATGTTTTCATGGTACTGAAACAGCGATTGATCTCCTGTAGCTTCTCTTCATCAATAAGCTGCATACTCCCTTTGGGTAGTTTCATCTGCTCCAGTAATGTGTCATCTTCTAAACGGGCCAGTACATCTACCAATGCATTCCCTAATCCTAATATTTTGTCCATTCCGAAAAAATTTCTGCAAAGATATTGCATATTTCAAAATATCCTATTACTTTTGCAACACAATTGACAAAAAACAACATTCTTCCTTAGCTCAGTCGGTTAGAGCATCTGACTGTTAATCAGAGGGTCCTTGGTTCAAGTCCAAGAGGAAGAGCAAGCAGCCTGCAGAAATGCAGGTTTTTTGTTTTACACTTAATAGATTGCCTATGCATCCTTTGGATCAGTTCCGGTTTTGCCCTAAATGCGGTGTAGAAGACTTTGTTGTCCGTAACAGTAAGGCTAAATATTGTCCTGCCTGCGGTTTCGTATTCTATTTTAACCCTTCGGCAGCTTCGGTGGCTTTTATCCTGAATGATAAAAATGAATTGCTGGTAGCACGCCGGGGAAAAGAGCCGGCTAAAGGCACCTGGGACCTGCCGGGAGGATTTATCGATCCCCATGAAACAGGGGAGGAAGGGATTCGGCGCGAGATACAGGAAGAGACAGGGATGATAGCGACTGAGGTGGTCTATCAGTTCTCACTTCCGAATGTATATGAATATGCCGGCTTCCTTTACCAGACACTAGATCTTTTCTACCTGTGTAAAACGGAAGATTATCTTCATTTCCAGGCAGAAGATGATGTGGCAGCGCTCTTTTTCCTGCCATTGGAAGAGATCGAACCGGAAAAATTCGGGCTCCGGTCTGTGCGGAAAGGGGTGCAGATATTCCTGGAGACCAGGAAGAAATCCTGCTAAATCTCTTTCTCTTCACCAGGATCAGGTTGGCGGTAAAGCCAGTAACAGGCTCCTGCAAAAAGAATAGAAGCAACAATAAGAAGGGTGTGAATGGTAGCCGAAGGGATCATTTCATGCATATAAGTAACTTCCGGAAATAATCTTTCCAGTATGACTGAAGTCCCGTTGTTTACAATATGCAGGGTTATACATAGCAAGAGGCTACCTGTTTTATAAAAAATCCATCCCAGCAGTACACCATAAATAAAGGCAAAGATAACTTGTGCCGGGTTGAGATGAATAATGCCGAAGATCAAAGCAGAGATCAGGATCGCTTTTCGGGGTGACATCTGTTTTTGCAAATATCCCTGGATGGCTCCCCGGAAAAGAAGTTCTTCTACTACAGGGCCCGTGATCACAATAGCTACTACGCCTCCGATGTTGTTTTGCAGGTCTTTGAAAGTATTTTCAAGCCAGTCGGGAAGCCGTATCAACTCGTTCAGCCAGTTCCCTATATACATAAAAGAGATCCCTGCCACAATAACGGCTATCACTATAGCCGGATTTATAAAGGAGTAAGTTCTCCGGGTATGTTCCAGGTATCCGAATCTATAAAGATGCCAGATCATAGCCAGGTTAGCCAGTAAAAGTGCCAGGATGGTACTTTCAAGCCCAATGGTTGTGTAATCTCCGGTAAAAGTACCGTTAAGATAATGATAGGCAGTACTGAGGAACATCATCAGGCAGGTAAATCCTACCTGATAACCGAAATAGATCAGGACTAACTTAATTGCTCGGATCATAAAAAAGGATATTAGGAAACGGAATGTAAATTTAATAATAAATTCCGTCATATAGTTCAGTCTGTGTAATTAAATAGTGATTTTTTGGGATATTAAGCTTCTATCTATAATCCCAATCTCTGTTTCAATAATTTATATCCTCCGTTACTTGCCCGCAGGGAGATCCCGTTCTTAAGGCGCACCTGGTAACTCTCTTTTCCGAATAGCTCGATCCTCAGGATCTGACCGGCAGCAATAATATGCGATCGGTGGATACGGATGAACTCCTTTTCAGGCAGATGAGATTCAAAATACTTCATGGTCTGTTCTTTGACGTACTGACCGGAACTGGTGAAGAGAGTTACATAATCACCACATGCTTCTATATAGTGCAATTCTTCTACCGGAATAAGGTGGATCCGGGAACCATCTTTTATAGAAATGCGTTGTAAAACACCACTTTCTTCCTGGCTCTCCGGAAGGTTCGGTGAAGAGAGCTCTTCAGTAGAAATATTTATTGTTTCGCTTTCTTCTACCTTATCCACTCTTTCCCGGCTTTTTTGCCACTGCTTTTCGTACCAGGGAAAAAGGATCAGAAAACACAGGATGCCTGCTATCAGCTGAAAAGGCAGTTGTGTCCAGAGTTCATCCGGATTTATTAACTGAGTTATGTAGAAAAAGAGGAACCACACAGTTAAGGCCAGTATCTCCGAAAAGATTATCTATACTATTCTGGATTGCCATACCCGGAGGATAGTTAATTGATACCAGGTAAGATAAGCTGTAGTAAACCAGGTTGCCACTACCAGAAAAGCATTCACTCCGGACAGGGCTCCTGATAAGGAAGCATAATTAACCAGAAAACAAACTTCTATCACTAACCCTGTCAGAAAGAGCAGTAAAAAGTTTATTTTTCGGGAGAAAGTACCGGTAAACGGATGTTCCTGCATACTATTAATTTTTAATTTCCATACCACTTAAAGTAAGTTTTCCATGTATGATCAGTTCTTTTTCTTCTTCTTCTGAAGCAGTATGTTCACGGGAACGATTGATTAAACGTTTATCCGTATAGCCTGCCAAATGGGTATCTGCCTTCACACTAAGGTTCCACTCCGAAGGAACATAGAGTTCAATTCCTCCAAAATTGCATTCTACATCCATGTAGGTTTTACCCGGATTCAGGGTAGTATGACGCAGATCCAGTAGGGTTGCTCCGAAATTGTTCCGGATGTGTGCTCCCCTGAATACAGGATCAAGTACAATATGCTCCACAGCTCCAAAGTTAATATCCGATTTTATAAATCCCTCTTTTACTATGTAACTTCCTGAAAAATAATCTCCCTGTATAGGATTCTCTTTCTTCTTTTTTTGCCGGCTATGCCTGTTCCATAACTTACAGAATAACCAGATACCTGCTCTGATCAGCACTACCGGCCAGTAAAGGGAAGCCTAGGTCCCATTCATTTCATTGACTTTCGGAAGCAAAAAATAAACACCGGTAGCTGCCACGAACATACCTCCCAGGAAGTGACCTTTTATCAGGTGGATCCCTCCTATGAAAATAAGGAGACTTTGCCAGGAGACAAGCAGACCAAACAGATAAGGGTCCAGATAGCCCAGGTTACGAGCCAGGAGCAAAGCACCGGCTGCGATAAGAATAAAGGAAATAGCTGTTACATTTAAATAATGATGCCATGCAGGATGACCGTGTTTGTAAGTTCTCATACAATTACATATTTCTGATTTTTTTGTAAAAGTACATTCACCTGCTGAGCTAAGCAAGACAGAAACGGTGTGTAACAGCGATTTTCCGATGAATGACGGAAAATTCCCGGTTAATGGGTATATCTGTCAGGGAGCAAAGAACTTTTCATAGGTGTTTTTTGATAAGCCTAAATAGATCCGGATCCAGATAACCCCAATCCCGGGCCAGCAATAACAGGTCAGACCCGATGAAAAGGAGAGAAAGGAGAAATAAATTTAAATAATGCTCCCACATGGGATAATTGTGTTTGTAAGATCTCATGCCATTCTGTATTTTTGATTTTTTGTAAAAGTAAGCCTCTCTGCCAGGGTATACAAGAATGAAACGATAGGTAACAGCAAATTTCCGGTCAGTAACGGAAAATCCCCGGTAAATGGACAGGAGGTTTGAACCCGGGAGAAATGAAAAAAGGTATCTTCACAGATACCTTTTCTACCTCTAGTAAAAAGTTTATTTAGTTGGTATAATAAGTCTTAGTTCTTGGAAGCGCGTTTTCTCTCGTTCTCATCCAGCATGATTTTACGGATGCGCATAAAGTTAGGCGTGATCTCTACATATTCATCTTCCTTGATATATTCCAGTGCTTCTTCCAGGGAGAATTGTACCGGGGGGATCAGACGGGCTTTGTCGTCTGCACCGGATGCACGCATATTGGTCAGTTTTTTAGATTTGGTTACATTTACTACCAGATCTCCCTCTTTAGCGTGTTCACCTACTACCTGCCCGGCATAGACTTCGTCCTGCGGGAAGATAAAGAACTTACCACGATCCTGAAGTTTATCAATGGCGTATGCATACGCCGTTCCGCCTTCCATAGCAATGATGGAGCCATTCACACGGCGTTCAATATCTCCTTTGAAGGGTTGATACTCCTTGAAACGATGTGCCATAATAGCTTCACCGGCCGAGGCGGTAAGAACATTGTTACGAAGCCCGATAATTCCCTGGGAAGGAATACTGAATTCCATATTGATGCGCTCGCCTATATTCTCCATTTTCTGCATCTCTCCCCGGCGACGGGTGATCATATCAATTACTTTGCTGGAGTACTCTTCGGGTACATTGATAGTCAACTCTTCGATCGGTTCGCATTTCACCCCGTCAATGGTTTTGTAGATCACCTGGGGTTGTCCTACCTGTAATTCATACCCTTCACGGCGCATGGTCTCGATCAGTACGGAGAGATGAAGTACACCCCGGCCGTAGACAGACCATTTATCAGCATTATCGCTTTTTACCACACGTAGTGCCAGGTTTTTATCGAGTTCTTTAACCAAACGGTCGTGGATATGGCGGGAAGTTACGAATTTACCGTCTTTTCCGAAGAAAGGGGAGTCATTAATGGTAAAGAGCATACTCATGGTAGGCTCATCGATAGCAATGGTGGGAAGCGGATCGGGATTTTCAAAGTCGCAGATAGTGTCTCCGATCTCAAAACCTTCGATCCCGATCAGTGCACAAATATCTCCGGAGGTTACCTCTTTTACTTTGGTACGGCCCAGCCCTTCGAAACTATTGATCTCTTTGATCCTGGATTTTACCAATGAGCCATCACGCTTAGCTAGGGTTACATTCATATTCTCCTGCAAGGTACCTCTGTGTACCCGTCCTACTGCGATACGACCGGTATACGAAGAGTAATCCAGTGAGGTAATAAGCATCTGCGGAGTTCCTTCCAGTTTTTCGGGAGCCGGAATATGTTCAAGAATACAATCCAGTAGGGGAAGGATGGATTCGGACGGTTGCTGCCAATCTTCACTCATCCAGCCGTTTTTGGCTGATCCGTAAATAACAGGAAAATCAAGCTGGTCTTCGGTAGCATTGAGGCTGAACATAAGGTCGAACACCATTTCGTACACCTCTTCCGGGCGGCAGTTCGGTTTATCTACCTTGTTCACCACTACAATGGGCTTTAATCCTATTTCCAGAGCCTTCTGTAATACAAAGCGTGTTTGTGGCATCGGGCCTTCAAATGCATCTACCAGCAGCAGGCATCCGTCGGCCATATTGAGTACGCGTTCTACTTCGCCACCGAAGTCACTATGCCCCGGAGTATCTATAATATTGATCTTTGTATCTTTATAGTTGATGGAGACATTCTTGGAGAGGATTGTTATTCCCCGTTCGCGTTCCAGATCGTTGTTATCCAGGATCAATTCGCCGTTTGTCTGATTCTCCCGAAACAGGTGTCCGACTAAAAGCATCTTATCTACCAGTGTTGTTTTACCATGGTCAACATGGGCGATAATTGCTATGTTTCTAATCTTTTGCATATAATACCTATAAATTTGCGCGCAAAGGTACGATAATTATCCGACATATAGGCAGAATGGTTCTTTTTCCTTTGTGCAGCAAAGTGTGTTTTAACTTTGAATTAAGATTGTTACTGCTTGTTTTAGGATAAATTCAGTATCTGAAAAGTGTCGGTTTGTATGGGAGCGTTTGTTCAAAAGAGAGGGATTAGTTAAAAAAATTGTAGAGTAAGAATAGATCTTTCTATTTGAGTGAAAAGAGAAAGCACGGAGTCTGTAATTGGAATATCAGACTCCGCTCTTTAAATTATTTTTCCTTAATCCTGAAATTGGAATTCCCGGTATTCTACATTCAGGGTTATATCTTCCGTATCTGTTTTAGGGATCAGAAAAGCCAGGTGCCAGCCCTGGACTACCGTTGTCGGGTTCTGCTCTATGGCTATGATAAATGTATAGTTTCTCTGGAAGTCATTGTACGAAACAGTTCGGTCTATCTTATTTATTCCGGAATTAGAAGTCCCTTTTACCAGTATCATCGTATATTTATTAAAATCTACTGACCTGGCCTCCGGATATTCAGAAAATACCTCTTTAAACTCAGCTTTATCATTAATGAGTATAGCCTTCTCTTCTTCAATATCCAATTTACAATTAACCGGAAGGCTGTACTCCATATAGACAAAGTCTATCATTTCCTCTTTTTTATCGCAAGCGTATAAAAACAGTAAAAGTAAGAATGGAAAAAACTTTTTCATAGTTGTAATAATTATAGTTGATTAGTATTGCTTATATTCTACATTCAGGGTTATATCTTCCGTATCTGTTTTAGGGATCAGAAAAGCCA
>JAJQBG010000336.1:0-599 GCA_021203405.1 Bacteroides sp. | reverse complement strand
TATTCTACATTCAGGGTTATATCTTCCGTATCTGTTTTAGGGATCAGAAAAGCCAGGGACGAGGGCCCTCCATAAGTTACCATATTCATCTTTACATGTATGCTAAATATATAACTTTCGCTGTGCTCAATATACGAAACCGTTCGTTCTATTTGCGTGATTCCATAATTGGCATCTCCTTTTACCAGGATCATCGTATATTTATTAAAATTTACTGCCCTGGCTTCCGGATATTCGGAGAACACCTCTTTAAACTCAGCTTTATCATTAATGAGGATAGCCTTCTCTTCTTCGATGTCTAATTTGCAATGATCCGGCAGGTGATATTCCATATAGACAAAATCTGTCATTTCTTCTTTTTTATCGCATGCGTATAAAAACAGTAGAAGTAAGAGTGGAAAAAACTTTTTCATAGTTATGGTATTTGTAATGGGTTCCTTTCATTCTAAATGTATCTTCAACGGGCAAATATATTGTTTTTCAATAAGGTTATCATAAAATATTTGTAATATATTTTATCACTCATGTTACATTTTACTATGAAATAGCATGAAATATAGGATTAGTATTTATTATTTAAATAGGATGTAACATAAACG
>JAJQBG010000207.1 GCA_021203405.1 Bacteroides sp. | reverse complement strand
GTTTTACAACATACATTTTACGCTTCTTCCCGGGTTCAGCCCCCCCTCCTATACCTTATAATATATAAGCGCGCGAAACAAAGCAACTCTCAAAAAGTTCATCCATAAAAAAACGGAAGAGAATAAAAATTGTCATTCCTATCCCTTCCGTACAAATACCCTCTCTTTTTTACGCTAATATTTAAAGCTACTTCCTCCCAAAAACTCCCTGAGCAAAGAGGTAGGCGGTATATCCTTATCCCGGATCGGCACAAAATATTTCAGGAATTTCAGTAAACGATAAGCTTCCGAATAGGCCGGACTATTACGGGTAACTCCCATTAAAATAGGTTCGGCATATCTTCTAAGTACGGCAAATTCAAACAACAGCGCCGAGTTGAACATCACATCCGCATTCTCCTGATAGGGAAAGATCCACTTATCCTCTCCCGCCCTCACACTGGTCCAGCGCGAAATAGTCTCCTGCGCACTGTATCCCCTGTAATTAAAGTCCCGGATAATACGTCTGAGCAGCCGGTTATCGGTAGTAGGTATCCAGTTATGATCGTCTAACGACATGGTGGTAAGTGCCGAAACATAGATCCCGAATTTATTCTCTTCAGGCACCAGTGGGGTCAACTCCGGGTTCAATGCATGAATACCTTCCAGGATCAGGATCGTCTGATCCTCCAATTGCAGCCGATGTCCCTTGTACTCTTTTCTGCCGGTAGTGAAGTTAAAAGTCGGGATCTCTACCTCTTCGCCGTTCAACAGACCCTGCAACTGAAAATTGAATAGTTCCAGATCGAGTGCATAGAGTGACTCATAGTCATAATTACCCTGCTCATCCAGTGGAGTCTCTTCCCGGTCTACAAAGTAATCATCTAAAGATAACGGTACCGGTTTAAGCCCGTTTGTCATTAACTGTACCGAAAGCCGTTTACTGAACGTAGTCTTCCCGGAAGAGGAGGGTCCGGCAATAAGCACTATTTTCACCCTTTCCCCGTTCTCCGTATGATGATAGATCGTATCGGCTATCTGGGCTATCTTCTTCTCCTGCAACGCTTCCGCCACATTGATAATATCCGTGGCATGTCCCTCGTTGCAGATCACATTGAAACCCCCTACATTCCTCACCCCCATAATATCACTCCACCGGCCATACTCCTTAAATACCTCAAACATCTTCTCCTGCTTGACCACATCTTCCAATACATCGGGAGTGGTACGGTTCGGGATCCTCAATAAAAGTCCGTCGTAATATTTTTGTATATCAAAGAGTTTAATATATCCTGCACTGGGAAGCACATTACCGTAGTAATAATCAATGGTATCCCCCAACTTATAATAATAGGTATAAAGCATACCGGAAGTCTCCAGCAGTTTCACCTTATCCATCATTCCCCGCTCCCGGAATAACTCTACCACTTCCGTCGTATGAGCCTCGATCCGTTCAAAAGGAAGATCCGCATCAATGATCTCCTGCATCCTTTGCTTAATACGCCGTACATCCTCTTCCGTAACAGGGCGCCCCAGGCGTAAATTGCAGAAGTATCCTTTAGAGATAGGATGTTCCAGATAGATATGACTTTCCGGGTAAAGCTCATCTACCGCTTTGCAAAGTACAAAACAGAGAGACCGTACATAAGTACGCATACCGGAGGAATCCCGCAAATCCAGAAACTCCACATCCTTATTGTTATAGACTTTAAAATAGAGGCCTTCTACGCGATTATTCACTTTCGCACTGACTACCTGATAGGGCAGATTCAGATTAAAACCTCGATAAATATGCAAAAGTGAGCTTCCGATAGGAAATTCTTTATAAATATTATTATTTTTGCACCAAATTTGTAACATGTCTGTCATATGAGTTACGCTTTTAGAATGAACGGATCGTTACAAATTTGCAGAGAAGAAAATAAAACGTCAAATTAATTATAAGTGGAGTACTCTTTTTATGATTTTTTAAAGCTGATCGGCTCTCTCGGACTTTTCCTCTACGGAATGAAGATCATGAGCGAAGCCCTACAAAAGATGGCAGGAGATCGGCTGCGAAAGATCCTCACCGCGATGACAACCAATCGCGTGACCGGTGTGATAACCGGGATGTTAATCACAGCACTTATCCAATCATCCTCGGCAACTACAGTTATGGTAGTAAGCTTTGTGAACGCAGGCTTACTTACGCTCACGGAATCCATCAGTGTGATCATGGGAGCCAATATCGGTACCACCGTCACCGCCTGGATTATCTCGATCTTCGGTTTTAAAGTAGATATGGCGACCCTGGCCCTCCCCCTGCTTGCAATAGGTATCCCCCTGATGTTCTCCGGTAAAAGTGTACGGAAATCTCTGGGGGAATTTATTTTTGGTTTCTCCTTCCTCTTTATGGGGCTGGCTCTCCTGAAAGACAATGCACCCGACCTGGGACAAAATCCCGATATGCTGGCCTTTGTACAGAATTATACCGATATGGGCTTTGGATCTATCCTGCTGTTCCTGCTCATTGGTACGATACTTACAATGATCGTACAGGCTTCGGCAGCCACCATGGCCATTACCCTGATCATGTGTGCCAACGGGTGGATCGACCTGGAACTGGGAGCCGCCCTGGTATTGGGAGAGAATATCGGAACCACTATCACCGCCAACCTGGCCGCCCTTACCGGAAATTCCCAGGCCCGACGGGCCGCATTGGCGCATCTGGTATTCAACGTTTTCGGAGTCATCTGGGTATTATGCATCTTCCACTCTTTTATTGACCTGGTATCGTGGGGAGTAGATAAATTCTTTAATCCCGGTAACCCGGAGGTAGCCATATCCTATAAACTCTCTGCTTTCCACTCTCTTTTCAACATCTGTAATGTATTGTTGCTGATCTGGGGAGTTAAGCTGATAGAAAAAACAGTATGTGCCATCATATGTCCTAAAGAGGAAGATGAAGAGTACCGCTTACGCTACATCGCTGGAGGTATGCTCTCTACGGCAGAACTTTCGATCCTACAGGCCCGCCAGGAGATCGATCTCTACGCGGAACGCACCCGCCGCATGTTTGGTATGGTACGCGAATTACTGGTCACCGATAAAGATGATAGCTTCAACAAGCTTTTCAACCGGATCGAGAAATATGAATCTATCAGTGACAATATGGAACTGGAGATTGCCAATTACCTGAACAAGGTATCCGAAGGCCGGCTGAGCTCAGAAAGTAAATTACAGATACGTGCTATGCTGCGGGAGGTTACCGAAATTGAGAGCATCGGTGACAGTTGTTACAACCTGGCCCGCACCCTGAATCGCAAGCGTCAGGCCAATATGCAATTTACGGAAAAACAACTGGAACATATCCGGATCATGATGCAACTGACTGACGATGCCCTCTACCAAATGACGGAGGTAGTCAAAAAAGAGGTGCGCCAGCTACAGGATGTAAGTAAATCGTTCAACCTGGAAAATGAGATAAATAACTACCGGAATCAGCTAAAGACCCAGAATATTCTGGATGTCAATAACCAAGAGTATGATTACCAGATGGGTGTTTACTACATGGATATTATCTCCGAATGCGAAAAGCTGGGCGATTATGTGGTCAATGTAGTAGAAGCCAGTAGCGATATCAAGGAAAAGAAGGCTTAAAGAGCCTCCTTCCCTCCCAATAAAAAAGCGTTTCATACACTCCTGCGGGAGGTTTGAAACGCTTTTTATAAATCACTTCTTCAAAAGTATTACGGAATGTATGTGCCGGTTATCGGTCTGCCTGATCCTACGATTTTCAATACTCTTCCTCTTCCGGTTCAAAGTTCTCGATCGTTACCCCACAGATCGGGCACAACCAGTCGGAAGGAATACTGTTAAAGTCTGTTCCGCTTTCAATACCGGAATCAGGATCTCCCACTTCGGGATCGTAACTATAGTCACAAACAGAGCAAATATATTTCATGGTTTTCGTTTTACGGTTTGTTTATAAAACAATTTTATACCGTAAATTGTTCCTTCCCTTTTGGTTGAAAAAGTCTTCGGAAATTAGTTTCGGAGAAAGTTATTTTTTACCTTTTCTCCATACTATCTTTATAAACAATTGTATAAGTCAACGAATAGTAAGTGTCTTTTTTTTAAATATGGTTGACTCTTAAAGGATTCAAAAATGTTAGAAAAGCATTACAATCAAGAGAAAGCACTAAAGTTGCGCCATCATGAAATTT
>JAJQBG010000410.1 GCA_021203405.1 Bacteroides sp. | reverse complement strand
GATTTGTAATACTATTTTTTGAAGGGAGAAACTGTAATTTATAGAATGTTTTCAGGAATAACAGAGTTTTCTCCCTTCAAAAAATAGCGTATATTCAGGCAAACACAGAAATCATCAACCTCTGTTTTATTGCATGGTTCTTATCCCCAACAAACAAAAAGTTAAGAGTGTGAAAAAGGAAAAATAAATTATTAGTTATGAGGGTTCTATACTTAACATGTTTCATTCTGATCATAATGAATGCGGGAATCAAGGGTCAGGAGACCATAAACGCTCCGATTACCTCTCTTTTTACAGAGCAATTATCCCTTTATCCGCAGGAAAAGATATATGTGCAAACCGACCGGAATGTATATATGTCGGGTGAAACAGTGTGGTTCAGAGCGCATCTGGTAGATGCTCTTTTCCTTAAACAGGCGAATGCAAGCCGGTATGTGTATGTAGAACTTATCAACCCCCTCAACGATATTGTACAAAGAATAAAGATCAGGCCCGATAGTATCGGTTGTTTTTACGGACACGTTCTCCTGGAGGAAGATCTGCCGGAAGGTAACTATGTATTAAGGGCCTATACCTGGTTTATGCAGAACCAGGGAGAAGATTACTTTTTCCGTAAATCTATCTATATTACCGATCCAACCCGGGAAAAAATAGCTCCTGAAGTAACATTCCGGCCGGAAAACAACCAAATGAAGGCTGAAATTTCTTTTGTAAACAAAGTTACCCATCACAAAGTTATTCCTGAGCAATGCCTGGTTTTTCCGGATGGAGATCCGGAGGGAAAAGGTATTCCTCTGCGTTTTGAAGATGAAAAGGCAGCGTATACTTTCAAAGAAAGAGAGATGAATGCTGCAAGAGTTATTCTTCTACAAACCCTGTTTGATGGTACTATCTATAATTCTTATTTCAATGTTCCCGCTGTGGATAACACCTTTCAGGTAGACTTTTTCCCCGAAGGCGGATATGCTCCCTTTTCTGCGAATATCAAGATGGCTTTTAAAGCCATCAATGCGGATGGACTCTCTGAAGAGATTGAAGGAGAGATCTTTGATGACCAGGGACAAGCCTATAGTACCTTTAGTAGTTTTCATTTGGGAATGGGACACTTCCGGATGTATTATGATCCGCAGCGTACCTATTACGCGATCTGTAAAAATAAAGATAATGTATCCAAACGATTCGACTTACCTGCGGCGTCCCTGAATGCGGTCTCTTTAACTACTATGTGGAGAGATGAGTATTTACGGGTTACACTGGCAAAGTCTCCGCAGTATGAACTGCCAAAAGGATTGAAAGTAATTGCCCATATCAGGGGGCAGTTATCTATGAAGAGCCCTGGGAGGAAAGCCCGGGATATCTTGTTTTTGAACGCGATTTTTTTCCTGCGGGTATTATTCATTTTATCCTGATCGACGAATCCGGAAATATAGTGAGCGAACGCCTCGTATTCTCTTTGCAGGAAAGTACATTTGGTTTAACTGATATACAACCTGATAAAGATCTGTATCAACCGCGGGAACAGGTTACGATGGCAATTAGGGTAAGTGATGAAAACAACGAACCGTTATCGGGTAATTTCTCTATCGCAGTAGTGGATAAAAAGGATGTGGAAATAGATACTACCTCTACTCTTATTTCGACCTTATTACTCTCTTCCGAACTGAAAGGACATATTGAAAATCCGATGAGTTATTTAAAGCGTGCTGACAAAAGATCTGCTTTAGCCCTGGATATACTTATGATGACACAGGGTTGGAGAAGATATCCGATCCTTGACCTGATAAAAGGTGAGCTCACCCGTGATTTATTGTACACCATAGAATTGGGCGATGAGGTGACCGGAAGAGTAGAGGGGGTATTCTCCGCTTTAAAAGAGGGTACTATCTCTTTGCTTGCCTATAACGATTCTGTATTAGGTACCTCACTCGCTCAACCGGATAGTAAAGGGGTTTTTACTTTTAAAGATCTGGAGTATCCCGAAGGTACGAAATATTTTATACAGGCATTGACGAAAAAGAATTCCAAAAAAGTTTTTTTAGAAGTAGAGCCTCTTAAAACGTTCCCTCCTATAACGGTGAGTTCCGCTCCTGTATTCCATGAAAAGCCCCTTATTGAAGATACTTATATATCAAAAATGAATCAAAAGTATACGATCGAGAATGGAATGAGGGTCTATAATCTGGTTGAAGTAATTATTACAGGAAAAAACATAAACAGACTGCCCACACAATCTCCTTATTACTCTGTTTCATCTTCCAAAGTTCTCACGGAAAAAGATGTTGAGCAATGGAGACCCCTCTCTGTACTGGATCTGTTACGCAGAATTCCGGGTATCACTGTTTCAGGAAATGAAGTAAGGTATCGTACTGGTAATCCGATGGTGATCGTGGATAATGTACCTGAAGATGACTTTAACTACGAAGATTTGGATGTGAATGATATCAAAGATGTATTTGTATCTCCGCCGGAATCATCTGCTCCTATATTTGGCGGCCGTGCTGCCTTTGGAGCAGTAATTATCAATACAAAAAAGGATTTGTCCAGAAAAACAGAATGAGTAGTAATATCCGGATCGTACAACCGGTCGGTTATCAGCAGGCGGTGGAGTTTTACTCTCCTGTATATGCAACCAGGGAAGAAAAGAACAGTTCGGGACCGGATCTCAGGAGCACTATTTACTGGAATCCCAATGTACAGGTTGATCGTTCCGGAATTGCAGAAGTGAGTTTTTATGCGGCAGATCCTTCTACTCACTATGGAATTGTACTTGAAGGAGTCAGCTCACAGGGACATTTAATAAATTCTTTTCAAAAGACGGTAGAGATAACAGAATAACAATAAGATCTTAGCATTCAATAGAAAAACAGATGATTATGAAACTACTTTTTAAGATTAGTATGGCCCTTACGGGATTTGCGTGGATGAGCACACACTGCCTGTATGCTCAAAAACCAATTATTCAAACCAGCTTTACGGCTAACCCGGCTCCGATGGTGTATAACGATACGGTTTATCTTTATACAAGCCACGACGAAGATGATGCACCCGAAGGCATGGGGCAATTTAAAATGAAGAACTGGCTGCTTTATACTTCTACCGATATGCTCAACTGGACCGATCATGGGGTAGTCGCTTCTTTGAAAGACTTCAAATGGCTGGACCGTGATAATGGAGCGTGGGCACTCCATTGCATAGAGAGGAATGGCAAATTTTATTTATACTGTCCTTTGCATGGGAAAGGAATTGGGGTATTAGTGGCAGATTCTCCCTATGGTCCTTTTACCGATCCTATCGGAAAACCATTGGTGTGGCAAAAGGAGCATTGGGATGATATTGATCCGCATGTCTTAATTGATGATGACGGACAAGCTTATATGTATTGGGGGAATCCCAGTCTCTATTATGTGAAACTCAATGAAGATATGACCTCTACTTCGGGGGAGATCGTAAAAGATCAGCAATTCGCCAAAGTTGAGGGAAAGAGATCTCCTTTTCATTATCAGGAAGGCCCGTGGGTATATAAACGCAACGGCCATTATTACAACGCGTATGCTACTACCTGTTGTCCGGAAGGGATAGGATATGCTATGAGCAACACTCCGGTGGGTCCCTGGGAATTTAAAGGATATATTATGAAACCTGATGGAAGATCTTCGGGCAATCATCCCGGTATTATTGACTACAAGGGAAGATCTTACCTGTTCGGGTTTAATTTCCGGCTGAATTTTAATATCACTGAAAAACACCACGAACGGCGCTCCATCTGTGTAGCTGAAATAACTTACAATCCGGATGGAACCATTCAGGAGCTTCCCTGGTGGGATGATGGAGTGGCAGTGACTCCTGTGGCTGAGCTAAACCCCTATAAACGGATTGAAGCAGAAACAATGGCCTGGAGCGAAGGACTTAAAACAGCAAAGAGTGAGCAGACAGGCATGTATGTAACTTCTGTTCACAACGGAGATTATATAGAGGTAAAAGTGGTCGATTTCAGAAAAGGTGCAAAGAAGTTTGAGGTAAGTGCTGCCTCTTTACAAGGGGGAAGTATTGAATTACGTTTGGATGATAAAGAGGGGCTGTTATTGGGCGTTTGTGAAATAGGAAATACCAGTGGCTGGAATAAGTGGAAAACATTTTCGACCCAAGTGAAACCGGTAGCAGGTGTTCATTCCTTGTATCTTGTTTTTAAAGGAAAAGAGGGAGAGTTATTTAATTTGGATCATTGGAAAT
>JAJQBG010000346.1 GCA_021203405.1 Bacteroides sp. | reverse complement strand
CTACAAAACAGATCAGTGGCAGCACAAACGAGAGATTAACGGCCGGAAAACCTCCGAAACTTCCTGCGTCAATGATCCTTGCCTGAAGCGGCGGTAGTACCGAACCACCCAGAATAGCCATAATAAGTCCGGCTGCTCCGAACTTGGCATTGTCTCCCATGCCTTCCAGGGCTATACCGTAAATGGTGGGGAATATCAGGGACATACAGGCAGATACTCCGATCAGACAGTATATTCCTTTGATATCCTGGAATCCGATCACTCCTATTATCAATATACCACCGGCAATGGCCAGGATCATCAGTAATTTACCGGCATTGAGGTAGCGGAGAATAAATGTACAGATGAACCTACTGCTACAAAAGCCTATCATGGCGATGATATTGTATTTTTGTGACAATACTTCAGCTGCTTTTTCAGTCATTCCCTGTTCCATGAATACCCGCGTACCATACTGGATGATAAAGGTCCAGCACATGATCTGTACTCCTATGTAGAAGAACTGGGCAATCACTCCTTCCCGGTAACGGGGAATAGAGAAGATGCGTTTGAGCGTAGGAATAAAATTAATGTCGTGTGACTGATCCTGGTTTTTAGGCATATTGGTAAAACGGATCAATAGGAAAACAGCTATGATCACCAGACCAATGATCAGGTAAGGGGTGATCAGTACAGTCAGGTCGGCATCTTTCACTGCTTCAAACTCTGCCGGACCAAGTTGAGCCCGTTCTGCCGTATCAAGCGGATTCAGCCGGGCTTGAATAAAATTCATTGTCACATACATACCCAACAGAGACCCCATCGGATTAAAGGACTGTGCCAGGTTGAGGCGGCGGGTAGCTGTCTCTTCGGTTCCCATGGATAGAATATAGGGATTGGCACTGGTCTCCAGAAAGGAGAGTCCACAGGTAAGGATAAAATAAGCGATCAGAAAGGGATAATACTCTCCCGTCATTTTGGCGGGGAAAAAGAGGAGTCCTCCCACCGCATAGAGCCCTAACCCGACCAGGATGCCTGCTTTATAGGAATATTTTCTGATAAAGATAGCAGCCGGGAAGGCCATGGCAAAATAGCCTCCGTAGAAGGCTACCTGTACCAGTGCCCCGTCTGTTACACTCATCCTGAATATTTTGGAAAATGCCTTTACCATCGGGTTGGTAATATCATTGGCAAATCCCCACAGGGCAAAACAGAAGGTGATCAGAATAAAAGGTATTAAGTAGTTAACACCGTCTTTCTTCAGGATCGATTGTTTTGTATCTTTCATCTTGCTGATCACTATTTTATTTATAAATAGGCCCATAAGTGGCACATGCCCGATAATCTGATCCCTCTTCATCCATGCCGAAAGCATTCCAGGCTGCCGGACGGAATATTTCATTTTCATCTACATTGTGCATACATACCGGGATACGAAGGATAGAAGCCAGCGTGATCAGGTCCTGACCGATGTGTCCGTAACTGATCGCTCCGTGATTGGCTCCCCAGTTATTCATTACCGAATAGACATCTTTAAAGGCCGGTTTATCACATAGTCGGGGTGTGAACCAGGTAGTAGGCCAGGTACGGTCGGTACGTTCATTAAGTAATTTGTGAATATCGGGATCAATATCTACCGTCCATCCTTCGGCAATCTGTAATACCGGGCCTAATCCTTTGATCAGGTTCAGACGAGACATGGTTACCGGCATCCCTCCTTTGGAAAGGAAATTCGAAGAGTAACCGCCACCCCGGAAATAGTCGGTAGCAGCCGGATACCAGGTCGTTGCTTCCAGACACTTTTCAACCTCTTCTTCTGAGATTTCCCAGAAAGGTTTCATAACCGGTTGGCCATCTTTGCTTTGTTGTCCGGTACCATCCAGGGTAGTAGCTCCTGAGTTAATGAGGTGGATAATACCGTTGGCTGCCCTGCCGGTCAGCTCTTTGCCGGTTACCCGTTTTACCGCATCCGGGCTCCAGTAGGTACGCACATCCGAGAATATCTGTGAGGTATTGGTCAGCAGGTGACCGAAGAGCATCGCTACGCCGTTGCAGGCGTCGTTCTCTGTAGCCAGTACATAAGCTTCCCGAATCCCGTTCCAGTCGAAGGAGCTGTTCAATAGTGCTTCGGAGAAATCCCCGTTAGGCAGGAAGTCGGCCCATTGGCGTTGGCCCTGGAAACCAGCTGCAATGGCATTGTGGCCGATCGCTTCTTCCTTGAAGCCCATTTCCAGTAGTTTCGGATTACCGGTCATCAGGTCGCGCATGATGAGGGTCATCTTTACCACAAATTCCCAATCTTTATCTTTCTGGTCTCTGGGGCGCTGTTTCTCTTCCGGATTGAAATCTTGCCCTTCGTTCACTTTGCAATATTTCTCTGTCCAGGCCATGGCCTTTTCAAACTCTTCTTTGTCATAGATGCCTTTCTCTATCCGACGCAGGATCTCTGTCAGGTCTATCGATTCGTTGCGCATTCCCAGGTATTCCTGGAAGAAGTCCGGGTTTACAATAGAGCCGGCTATCCCCATGGAGGTACCTCCCATTGCCAGGTAGGATTTTCCACGCATGGTAGCTACTGCCTGTGCCGCACGGGCAAACCGTAATAGTTTTTCTGCTACATCTGCCGGAATGGTATTGTCGCTCAGATCCTGTACATCCCGTCCGTAGATGCCGAAGGCTGGCAGCCCTTTTTGAGCATGACCGGCCAGTACAGCTGCCAGGTATACGGCTCCCGGACGCTCTGTACCGTTAAAACCCCATACGGCTTTGGGATAATGCGGGTTCATATCCATCGTTTCGGCGCCATAACACCAGCAGAAAGTTACGGTAATAGTGGAACCTACCCCTTCCCGTTCAAATTTCTCTGCACAGGCAGCGCTTTCGCCTACACGGCCAATGGTGCTGTCGGCAATCACGCATTCTACCGGAGAACCATCTCCATTCTTCAGGTTGCTGCTGATAAGCTGAGCCACTGCTTTAGCCAGATTCATGGTTTTTTCTTCCAAACTCTCTCTTACACCGCCCTGGCGGTCATCAATGGTGGGACGGATCCCGATTTTCGGATACTTGTTCATGGTTGTTTATTTTTTAAACGATTCATTTATTATATGGAATTACGAATAATAGGACGCAAAGGCAGGGTAATTTGTACTGGCTGGCTGTTTAGTACAAATTCCGCGGCCATTTTCCCCATTTGTACCCAGTCTATACTGAGAGCGGTGATACCCTGGTCGATGATCTCATACAGGGGAGTGTCGTTGTAGGCTATCAGTCCGAACTCCTTTCCACAGGTAAGTCCTTTCTCGCGGGCCTCTTTAATAATGGTGACTACATCCTGCTGCCGGAAAGCGATATAGGCCTGCCCCGGTTGTACGTTTAACTCTTTCCGCTCCCGTATAATGGATGCCGATAGATCGTTTTCTGTGCAGAAGCGTTCAAACCATTCGATGCTGCTTTCCGGGTGACGACACTCTTCCGGCGTATAGAATAGAAATTCTTTATAGTGCGAGATCTTCTCTTTGATCCGTATTAAAGATTTATAGAACTCTTCCTGAAAGTCCTGGCATATATAGGAGTAATTCTCTTTATCAAAATCTCCCAGGTCTAGTAGCAAGAGTTTGCTACGATCGATTTTCCGGATAATGGGGTTGAGTTCATTGTATTTAATATTGGTAATAAGATAGCGGTTGTACCTTCCTGCGGACTCCCGGATAATGGTATTAAAGAGGCGTTCGTTATGCTGGTGGAAAAGCAGGTCTACTTTATATCTTCCTTTCAGGTTTTGAGTAAAACTGTTATAAAGTACATCTTTAAAAGGGGAGTATTCATCCAGTACCAGGAGTATATTTTTCAGTCTGCCGGTTACATAGTATCCTTTGCCGGGAGTAGAATCGATCATCCCCCGTTCTTTCAGATCCATAAACGCTTTAAATACCGTATCCCGGGACACGGTATGTTGTTTACTGAGCACATTGATAGAGGGAAGCAGTTCACCTGTTTTAAGCTCACCTGCTTCGATCATTCCGGCAAGGGAATCTGCCAGCTGTTTTACTTTGGTAGCCTGATGTCCGAAATTCAGTTTCATGGTAAATAGTAAAGGGATGACTGTGCTGAACTGTTCTGATACAAAGAAAGATAATTTATTTAAAATGAAACTTATAATGATGACTGTTTTACAACATATAAATAAGAACTAATTAAAGGAGTACATGTTCTTTTTAGGATATAATGATCTTCTTTGTAAATGAATATT
>JAJQBG010000194.1 GCA_021203405.1 Bacteroides sp. | reverse complement strand
TATCATACGTTTCTTTGGAGTTCTGTTCATTATTTGCTTTTCAATCTATGAACCGCTTATTAATAGAGGTATATTCATCAATGCGGCGATCACGCAGGAAGGGCCACCAGCGGCGTACATTTTCGGAACGCTCCAGATCAATATCTATTACTATGTTTTCGGGAGAGTCGTTGGAAGCGGTTACGATCAGTTCACCCTGAGGACCTGCTACAAAGCTATTGCCCCAGAACTGAATGCCATGGGTTTGTCCGGAAGGATCCGGTTCGTGTCCTACCCGGTTTACGGCTACTACAGGCAGGCCGTTAGCGACTGCATGGCCACGTTGAGAGATGATCCATGCTCCCAGCTGACGCTCTTTTTCTTCAGGGGTGTCGCTGCTTTCCCACCCAATAGCGGTAGGATAGATCAGGATCTCTGCTCCTTTGAGAGCCATCAGCCGGGCTGCTTCCGGATACCACTGGTCCCAGCAGATGAGGACTCCTAATTTTCCCAGAGAGGTCTGAATGGGTTCAAAACCCAGATCGCCGGGAGTAAAGTAGAATTTTTCATAGTAGGCAGGATCATCGGGAATATGCATTTTACGGTATTTACCTGCTATACTACCGTCTTTATCAAATACTACTGCGGTATTGTGGTAAAGTCCCGGTGCTCTTTTTTCGAATAGAGAGGTTACCAGAACAATGTGGTGTTCCCTGGCAATCTCCGAGTAAAATCCGGTGGAAGGTCCGGGGATTGGTTCTGCCAGGTCAAACTTAGCCGTATCTTCTGTCTGGCAAAAGTAAAGGGTATTGTGCAATTCCTGTAAAACTACTAATTCGGCTCCTTTGGAAGCACAGTCGGCAATATTGGCGGCAAGATTCATCAGGTTGGTTTTGAGGTCGGCAGTATTAGCCTGCTGAATAATGCCTGTCTTTATAATTCGGCTCATAGGGTGAGTTTTATGATCGTTAACAATTATTCTTTGGTAGAGTTCAGAGGACTCCTTCCGGATATTGCATCGTTACACAATGTAAAGATCCGTGTTGTTTGATAAGTGCCCTGCAATCAATCCCCACAATCTGGTATCCCGGAAAAGCTTCGCTCAGTACGGTAGAGGCTTTTGCATCGTTTTCCGGCTGGTTATAGGTGGGATAAAGAACTGCTCCGTTTATAATCAGGAAGTTGGCGTAGGTGGCCGGTAGTCTTTCTCCTTCTTCAACTATACTTTCCGGCAGGGGTAGGGGAAAAAGCTGATAGGGTTTTCCCTGTAGAGTACGGAACTTTTTTAGTTGTTTTTCCATCTTTTCCAGAGCTTCGTAATGCTCATCTGCCGGATCGTCACATCTTACATACGCTATGGAGGTAGGAGAACAGAATCGGGCCAGGGTATCCACATGACTGTCGGTATCATCTCCTGCCAGATAACCGTGCTCCAGCCAAAGGACTTGTTTCAGGTTGAAGCTCTTTTTTAGGTAGGTTTCGATCTCTTCCCGGTTCATAGAAGCGTTCCGGTTGGGAGAGAGGAGGCATTCGGATGTGGTGAGTAAAGTGCCTTTGCCATCGCTCTCGAATGAACCACCCTCTAAAACAAAATCGAGGTGGTTTTTATACACTCCTTTTAATCTACCTGCTTGGAAAGCTTTCCGGGTGATCTGGTTATCCTGGTCGGAGGTAAATTTAAGTCCCCATCCGTTAAATACAAAATCCAGCAGGATGGGATTATTTTCATCCAGCATGGTAATTGCTCCATGATCGCGGGCCCAGGTATCGTTGCTGTCACAGGTAAAAAACTCTATATTTGTCAGGCTGGCTTTTCCGGCAAGTTTTTCTTTGACCTCTTCCGGGAAGGGGGATATGATCAGTAATTTTTCTCGGTTGGATATTTCGGTGGTGATCCGGACAAAACACTCTTCAACCTCCTCCAGCATATTGCACCAGTCAGTACCCTGATGAGGCCAGGTTAGTTGTACCCCGCTTTGGGGATACCATTCGGCAGGTAATATCTTCATTCTTTTTTCTCTTTCGGTTTACGGTCAAAGAAAGGATTTTTTGAGCCTGCGCTGATCGGAATAGCCATAACCTGGGTACATCCCGGTAACCAGTTGAGGTATTGTGCGGCCAGTCCTGCCGAGAACATCACCCGGGTATCTACCCGCAGATCGGCGGCTGTAGCACAGGCAGATCCGATAGCAATTCCTACATCGATGGAATTGATGGCACACGGTACTCCCGGAGTTCGTCCGTTACAGGTTGCAAAGCCACAATGTCCGCAGTTAAGCCCCTGAGCCTGATCGTGGGTGCCTATAAGTAGTATGGCCTCGGCATGGAGAATGTTGTCTCCGTCACGCAGAAAGAATTTCAATCCGGTAGTTTGTGCCATTTCCAGTACCTTATCCGAAAGAATTTTGATATCCTCTCCGGTAACTGTTACCATTTCAATAATATCGACTCCTTTTCCTTTGGGAGCAGTACGTGCAGCCGTCATTATCTGGCGGGCAATATTGAGTACATGCTGGTGCCGGGAATCCCGTTCATTTATGATCATAGTTACGTAATCTTTTTAGTTATTAGCGGCAACAAAGATAGTAAAAGTTGAGAGCAATTGAAAGGTTACTTTCGAATTGCCGAAACGCATTCTATCTTATCTAAAGATAGTGGATCCTGTTTTAAATTACGTTCTGTTTTTAGTGACAAACTCTTTAAAGAAATGATCCCGGTAGCTGCTACCGATACCTATTTCATGAGGACCTATGAAAATATCGTTATTATCGAATGAATTTATGTGGTCACTGTTAACAATATAGGATTTGTTGACACGTAGAAATTGCTTTTGGGGTAACAGGTCGTGAATGTTTTTCAGGTTCATTTTAGTAATGATGCGTTGTTCTGCCAGTTGCAGGATCACGTAATCTTTTAATCCTTCAATAAAGAGAATATCGTCGTAGTTCACTTTAAAAAATCTTCTTTCTGATTTTACAAAGAAATATCCGGCCTGCTGGGAGTCTCCTTTTTCTATATTCTCTTTTTCTCCCTGGAGTAACATATCATGATACGCCCGTGCTTTAGCTACGGCTTTACTGAAACGTTCCGGATCAACCGGTTTGATCAGATAATCAATAGCATCTACTTCATAACTATCCAGGGCATATTCTGAATAGGCTGTAGTAAAGATAACCAGGGTTTCTTTAGGGATAGTGCGGGCAAACTCGATCCCTGTTATTCCGGGCATCTGAATGTCCAGAAATATCAGGTCTACCGAATGGCTGAGCATATATTGGGAGGCTGCTATGGCGCTGTTGAAACTCCCTGCCAGGGTGATCCCGGGAATATCTTCTGTTAAGAACTGAATAGCCTCACGGGCCAGTGGTTCATCGTCTACAATGATACAATTCATAAGTTTATTTGTAATGTTACTCTATATTTATTTTCTGTTTCCTGGGTTTCAAGCTTGTAATTCTCCGGATATAGTAATTCCAGTCTACGCCGGATATTGGAGAGTCCGATACCGCCGACTTTTCCTTTTTCAACGGGAGTCTGAGGAAGGGTATTCTCACATTGAAATAGCAACCGGTTGTTCCATACACTAAATCTTATGATTACCTGTGAAGGATACTCTCCATCAAAACTATACTTAACGGCATTCTCTACAAAAGGAATAAAGAGAAGAGGGGGCAGATGTACTTTATCTATATCTCCCTCTTTGGCAAGTGTATATCCAAACTGGTCCCTGCGGATCTTTTCCAGGTTCAGGAAGTCGCTTAGTGAACGGATCTCCGAATGTAAAGGAACCTCTTCTTTCGAACTGTCACTGATCTGATACCGTAGCAGGTCTTCGAGCTTAAATAATACCCGGGAAGCTTCTTCCGGATTTTTCCTGATCAATACATTTGCATTATTAAGCATGTTAAAAAGGAAGTGAGGATTGATCTGGTTTTTCAGGTAACGCAGTTCTGAACGAAGGGTATTGGATTGTAATTCGTCAATGCGTTGATTGGTAATGATCCAGCTTTTAAGCATGACCAGGGTAGATATACCTCCCAACAGCATTCCTACAGTAAGTATAGAAGATAAAATATTGAACCAGACTGGTAATCCTTCGACGGTTTCAGAGGGTAGATCATAAAATAATAGTTGTGATAGCACAACCACAAATATAACTATCAGGATCAGCACGAAAAGAGTAAGCAGATAAAGAATCAGCTTTTCCCGTATCAGGAAACGGGGAGTTAATATATATAAATTTATATAAATAG
>JAJQBG010000061.1 GCA_021203405.1 Bacteroides sp. | reverse complement strand
AATGCCGGCAACCTTCATAGAAAGCAACTCATAACGTTCTCCGAAATTGCCGAATGTCATCAAAGAAGCCAGTAGAATAGCCAGAGGAAGTGAAACCGGTACCAACGTTAAGGCAGAATAGAAAAAAAACTGAGCAAGCACACTCATTTCTAACCCTTTACCCACTAATTCATCTACATAACGCCATAAAAATTGCATCATGAAAATAAAAAGGCAGATAGTAAAAGTACCTACAAAAAGAAATAAAAAGCTTTTTATTACAAATATATCTAACTTTTTTATGCGTAGCATCCTGATGATTGATACAATTAGGAGGCAAAATTAGCATAAAAATCGGAACAGTCCTCTATGTTTTGATATTTTTATGTTTTACATTCCGGTAGTACGGCGGAGTGTATCAATTTGTGAATCCCACAATTCCCTCTGGTCCTGAACCTCATCCGGTTCAGCAAAATCAATTACTTCCAGTACATAATCCCCTGTAAGTTCATTAAAATTCATCCGGAGTTCAAAATAAGAGCGACTCTCCTCATCATCCGTCCACCGGAAACGGATATAAGAGTAAGCCCTGATCGCAACTATTTCAGCTTCCCGAACTTCTGTCTTACCCCATTTAAAAGAGATATGCTTGTCATTGGTATCCACCTGATCGGCAAACCAGTTCTCTAGACCACTCGGAGTACTGATGGTAGACCAGATAATATTTTTTGATTTAGCATTCAGAGGGTATTCCAAATGTATTTTCTCTTTTTTCATCGTCTTAATTTATAGTTACCGGCGGCAAGATAATTACTTTTTATGAATATCACACTAATAACATATTAAATTTTATAGCATACGGAGAGATTCTGTTTTTCCCGTCTATTCCCATACAAAGCGTAAAAAAATGAATAGTAAACAAAAAAAGGAACCAAATGTTTTGCTTTTCTTAAAAAAGACTCTAAATTTGCACCCGCATTTAAACAATGGCGGGATAGCTCAGTTGGTTAGAGTGTCGGATTCATAACCCGGAGGTCACGAGTTCAACTCTCGTTCCCGCTACAAAAAAAGAAGATGATCATTAGTGGTTATCTTCTTTTTTGTACCCGCTTATAAAAAGCCGTAAACCGTTTTTGTGGATCATCATTAAAATCCGAGGGCTTCTGATCCTATGATCTACCTTTAGAAATACTCCTTTACGATCATTCTTTTCAATCCCGGGACTAACCAGAAAGTCTGAAAAAGCCATTTTTACCCTTGGTACAGGCATCTATAGAGAAGATGAATGTAAGAAAAACCAAATTTTCAGTTAGCCCTATCCCCGTAGGGGATCCATAAATAACCCGGGGCTGAGCCAAGCGAATCCCCGGGTAAAGATCGTTCTCATAGCAAAACATTGTAAATGTTCTACATCATTTTGGTAGAATATTATAAATAGTTTATATTTAGCCCATAAACTATAAAACCTTAATCCTATGTCACAATCTCTATCTATTCTCTACATGAGTACCTGTATATGCTAAATGAATCCGGTATAACCTATAACGAAGAATTTTTATGGAATAAGTGAAATAGAACATTTACAATGTTCGGATAGAGGAATACTTTATACCCGGGGATTCGCTTGGCTCAGCCCCGGGCTACTTATAAATCCCCTTTGGGGATTGAAATGGTTACTCTTACAGACAGACTTTAAGAGTTCATAAAACTTCTATGGATTAAAATCCTCTCAATTTCTACGGTAATGCTTTTGTTTACGGCACCTAAAGAAACTCTTACATGCTTTTAGATTTGAAAGCCAACGCATACATACGCATCTGTTTTACCATGGAGAGTAACCCATTACTCCGGGTAGGCGAAAGATGCTCTTTCAAACCAATACGATCAATAAAATAGAGGTCGGCTGCCAATATCTCATCCGGTGTATGTCCCGAAAGAATTTTTATCAGTAAAGCAATAATACCTTTTACTATCAGCGCATCACTTTCCGCCTGAAACCACACTTTTCCCTCTTTGTAGTCTGCATGCAGCCATACACGGCTCTGGCATCCTTCAATCAGATTCTGGTCTGTTTTATACTGGTCCGGCAACGGTTGCTCCTCATTTCCCAGATCGATCAGTAACTGATAACGGTCCATCCAGTCGTCAAAAGAGCTGAATTCTTCAATTATCTCATCCTGTAATTCATTTATACTCCCACTCATAGATCCACTATTAAGATGTTAGATTTATACCTTCTTCTTTACTCTTCCCGATATATCACCTCTAATACGGTTTGCCCGACAGCCTTTAACGTAGAGCGGTCGATCACATCCATAGTATCATCCACCGTATGCCAGAAAGAGCCAAAACCCTCGTTATGATCGTGCGGGATAATATCAATAGAAGGTATTTTAATATATTTATTGACATAGTAATGATCATCCGTTATCATCCCCCCCTTCTCATTCACGAACAAAGCCCCGTATCCAAGCCGGTGAGCCGTGTCCCACACCTTCTCTACGACAGAAGGTGCATACTGCAGCGAATACAACTCTTTATAAAAAGTTGCATTTTTTCCTCCTACCATATCCAGTAATATACCGAAACGGGCCGTATATCCATGCACATGCGGGTTACGGCTCCAGTATTGAGAACCCAGTGCCCAGGTATCTTCGGCGTACCTTCCGGTATGGAACTGGGGAGTACCATAATCTTCCGCATCAAAAAATATGATATCAATCCCCAGTTCGGGTGACTGCTGACCGATATGACGGGCAATTTCCAGCAATACTCCTACCCCGCTGGCTCCGTCATTGGCTCCCAGGATAGGGGTACGGTGATTTTTTTTATGGGGATCGTTATCAGCCCACGGCCGTGTATCCCAATGGGCAAAAAGTAAGATACGTTTCCGGGTTTCAGGTTTATAAGAACCGATAATATTACGCGCTTTCAGGATAGTCCCGTCATAAGCGATCAGATCAGCGTACTGATCAGTCACTGCCGCTCCGAAAGAAGCCAGTTTTTCAGCAAGATACTCTCCACAGGCCACATGCCCGGCAGTATTAGGTACCCGGGGGCCAAAATCCACCTGTGCCTGTATAAACTGATAAGCACTATCCGCATCAAAAACCGGCACATTTACAACTACAGGTGTATCTCCGGATGAACTTACGGTAGCATTACTTTTATTACCGGTACAAGAAAAAAAACAGATCACTCCGGTAATAAAACATAGGATATAGGGATTCTTCATTTAGAACATTTTATAGAAAGTATAACGATAGAGGATTTCCGGTTACAAAAATAAGAATCTTTGTTTGATTCAAACCCCTATAACTCCAAAAAGTTAAGACGTACCTCTTTTTTCCGGATCACCAGTTCTGTTTCCACACCACAGATCAAAGGATAATTGGCAGTTACATGTCCTACCGGGAAATCAAAACAAACCGGGAATGTATAAGGTTTTACCAGGTCGGCAAGTACCCGGTACAACTCCTTTCCCAAAGATCGATCCTCCTCATATTCGGTAAACTGACCGATAATAAGTCCGCTTATGCGATCGAAAACCCCACCCAGTTTCAGATTATACATCATTCGCTCCACTTGATACGGGCGCTCCCCTATATCTTCGATAAACAGGATCGTATCTTCCGCAGGAAAATCATAAGGCGTCCCACGCAGCCCGGAAAGAACCGCCAGATTCCCCCCCCGCAAAATCCCTTTAGCCTTTCCACTCCGGTTCAGGGAAGAAGAAGGTATCTGATAAGAAGGTAACCTACCAAAAAGAAGATTATGCAAATACCGAAGAGAAAGATCCTCTTCTTTCTCTACAGTCAGGTGCCTGGCCATGGGAGCATGCAAAGAGACATACCCTTTTTTCTGAAAAAGAGCATGCAGGAGGGTAATATCACTATACCCGATCAACCACTTCGGATACTTTGCAAAACGGGTAAAATCAAGCCGTTCGATCAGATGCACAGCCCCATATCCACCGCGACTACAAAATATCGCTTTGATCCGGTCACTATCCAGGGCTTCCTGAAAATCGGAGGCCCTCTGCTTGACAGTACCGGCAAACCGTCCGGCAGACCGTCCGGCAGATTTACCGATCAGAACCTTTAACCCCCAGGACTCCAGCCTTTTACGGGCACCGCTAATAAAAGTTTTGTCAATCTTTCCGGCAGGAGAAAGGATAACAACCATATCTCCCTCTGATAAGAAAAGGGGGGGACAAACTTTTCTTCATAGTAACTATTCCGTTTTTATATAATGA
>JAJQBG010000160.1 GCA_021203405.1 Bacteroides sp. | reverse complement strand
ATAGTGTGGTTTTTAGAAAGAATGTATCTCTTTTTATGTCCTATTTACGGTATTTTATGAACATCTTTTTACGTGTAAAAAGGTTCTATAGGAAAATGAACCCTTTTGAACCCTTTTTTCTCTTTTCCGGTGCTCTCTTTTTTAGTTTTACACCCTGAAATAGCTGCAAAGATCCGGGCAATTCCCGTAGTTTCAAGCCTGGCCCGGGATCACATAAAAGAGTCTCCGAAAGCACTTTCTGTGGATAAGATACTATCTGCATACTGGTTGATTTAGTATGAATAAATTACTATTTGGCCTGTCCGGTGGGAGAGAGGTTTTCCCGTATCAGGGCCTCAGGAATATGCTAAATAGGACATCTATTTAAGATCTTCGTCCGTTTGTCCCTATTTATCTCACTTCTCTATACCGGATAAACGAAAAAGAATTCCTATTTTTGCACTCATATAGCGCAAATCATCATAAATATGAATGTTCAAATAGAAGAGACTAACGAAAAGAAGGGCTTGAACTTTGTAGAACAGGCGGTGGTAAGTGACCTTAAAGAGGGGAAGAACGGAGGCAGACTGCAAACCCGTTTTCCGCCCGAACCCAACGGTTACCTCCACATCGGCCACGCCAAAGCCTTTTCTCTGGACTTCGGGATCGCAGAAAAGTACGGTGGCGTTTGCAACCTGCGTTTTGACGATACCAATCCGGTCAAGGAAGATACTGAATACATCGAATCCATCATGGAGGATATCCGGTGGATGGGATTCAGGTGGGAAAATATCTATTACGCCTCCGACTACTTCCAGCAATTGTTTGATTTCGCTATCCGCCTGATCAAAGAGGGAAAAGCGTATGTGGATGAGCAGAGCTCGGAAGAGATTGCCCGCCAGAAGGGTACACCGACTCAACCCGGGACGGAGAGTCCTTACCGCAACCGGCCGGTAGAGGAGAGCCTGGAGCTTTTCCAAAAGATGAATACCGGAGAAATTGCAGAGGGTGCTATGGTGTTGCGTGCTAAAATTGACATGGCAAATCCCAATATGCATTTCCGCGATCCGGTGATCTACCGGGTGATCCACCATCCGCACCATCGTACCGGCGATACCTGGAAAGTCTATCCCATGTACGATTTTGCCCACGGGCAGAGCGACTATTTTGAAGGGGTAACTCACTCCATCTGTACCCTCGAATTTGAAGTACACCGCCCCCTGTATGACTATTTTATAGATGAACTTATAGAGGAAGAGGAATTTGTAACCGAATCCGGATACCGCCCTCGTCAGATTGAGTTTAACCGGCTCAACCTTACCTATACGGTGATGAGTAAACGTAAGCTGCTTGCTTTGGTAAAAGAGGGATTGGTTGCCGGCTGGGACGATCCCCGCATGCCTACTCTCTGCGGATACCGCAGAAGGGGCTACTCTCCGGAGGCGATCCGGAAGTTTATCAACATGATCGGCTATACCAAGTTTGAGGCCCTTAACGATGTGGCTATGCTGGAAGCTGCTGCCCGCGAAGATCTCAACCTGCGTGCCACCCGTGTTTCTGCCGTACTGGATCCGGTAAAACTGATCATTACCAACTATCCGGAGGATCTGGTAGAAGAGATGGAAGCCATTAATAATTCGGAGGATGAATCGGCAGGGGTTCATACCATTGAATTCAGCCGCGAACTCTGGATCGAGCGGGAAGACTTTATGGAAGAGGCCCCTAAAAAATATTTCCGGCTTACTCCCGGAAAAGAGGTGCGCCTGAAAAATGCCTATATTGTAAAGTGTACCGGTTTTAAAAAGAACGAACAGGGTGAGGTCGAGGAGATCTACTGTGAGTACGATCCTAATACCCGGAGTGGTATGCCCGACAGCAACCGGAAGGTAAAAGGTACCCTGCACTGGCTCAGTACCCGTCACTGTCTGCCTGCTGAAGTACGTCTTTACGACCGTCTTTTCCAGGTAGAGAATCCCGCGGAAGAGAAAGAGGCCGATTTCCGCGCGCTCCTGAATCCGGACTCGTTAAAAATACTCAAAAACTGCTATGTGGAGAAATACCTGGGCGATGCCAGAGCGTACGATCATCTCCAGTTCCAGCGGATCGGCTACTTCAACGTAGACAAAGATTCTACTCCCGAACATCTTATCTTTAACCGTACCGTAGGGCTTAAAGATACCTGGAGTAAAATGAATAAATAAAAAGCATTTGCTTTGAAACACAAAAGAGAGAGAAGGTGTAAACCTATCCCTCTCCTTTGTGTTTATAGAAGATATCACCTTAATAAAACTCAGATGAAGTTTGATCCTATGTACTTGCCGGAAAATAACAGCCAGGTCAAAGAGGTGGTCGAGGCCTTCAGGACCATGCGTGAAAGGGGCGAATCCAAATGGTATGAGATGGAAGAACTGTTGGATATGATCGAACAGACCCTTACTTTTTCCGGAGATGAGGAACTTGCTCTTGAAATAATTGAATACGGCTTATTATTACATCCCGATAACCTGGATCTGGTCGTAACCAAATCACGCATTTTTCTAGACCGGGGCGAAGTAGAAGGGGCCGAAGCGATAGCCTCTACGATCGGGGAACGTACCCATTTACAGGCAAGGCTCCTTTTTGCCGAGATCTATATGTCCACCCGGAGAGTGAAAGAGGCACGTTCTATGCTGGATGCTATTCTGGAAAGAGACACGCTGGATGAAGAAGATTATATGGATGTGGCCAATATCTATTACAATGCCGACCTGATAGACTGGGGGATAGAGTGCCTGCAGAAAGGGGTGGAGCGTTTTCCCGCTAACAGTGAGATGAAGCGCGAACTGGCCAGCTTCTATGTAGAGACCGATAATTACGAAGAGGGAGTAAAGCTGCTCAATGAATTGCTGGACGAAGATCCCTATTCGGCTGAAGACTGGCACGAACTTGCCAATCACTACTACCTTACCGGTAATTATGAAAAAGCGCTCGAAGCCTGTGAGTTTGTACTGGCCATTGATCCCGAACTCTATACCGTCTATTTCCTGATCGGGCATGCGTATCTCAAACTCGAAAACTTTGAGAAAGCCCTGGAGGCTTACCTGAAGTTTGCCGAATACCGGAGCGATATTTTCATTGTCTATGTATTTATCGGATTCTGTTACCTCAATTTTGAAGATATGGAGAGTGCCGAACTCTATTTTGAGCAGGCTTTATCCATGGAAGAGTTGCGTGACGAAGCCCGGTGGGAACTCTATTTCAACCTGGCATTGGGATACTCCATGCTGGAGAATACGCCCAAAGCGTTGGAATACCTGAATTGGTCCATCAAAGATACGCCAGATCGAATAGAACCTTATCTTTATAAGGGAAAGTTCTATATGGAGATGGGCGATCCTGCCAAGGCGTATGAGTTCTTTTTCCAGGCCCTTAAAGCTGGAGATTTCAGCAGTGAAGCTTACCTGAAGGTGATCGAGATCTATATGGAATCGTCTGAATACCGTCAGGCACTTGTATTACTTAAGCTGGTGGAGGAGAAAGATCCCCACCTCTCCCGGGTATTGATGTATTTTGCCTACTCTTATTTGCAGTTAAAGCAACATACTGAGTTTTACAACTATTTTGCAGAGATGGTATCCCGGTATCCCGAATCTTTCCATCAGTTCCTCAAACTCTTTCCCGACCTGGATTCAACCACCCGTAATATGCTCTATGAAGTCCGGAATAAGATCCTTTACGATAATTAATAAAAAGAAAACCTGATTTATGGAATCTGTAGCCTTTATACAATGGTGCCTTGATCATCTTAATTACTGGACGATCACCCTGTTGATGACCCTTGAAAGTTCATTTATTCCTTTTCCCTCCGAGTTGGTGGTACCCCCTGCCGGCTATAAAGCGGCTGCCGGAGATGATCTCAATATCTTCCTGGTCGTTCTTTTTTCTACTATCGGAGCCGATCTGGGAGCACTGGTCAATTATTACTTAGCCAAAGGGTTGGGGCGTCCCATTGTTTACGCCTTTGCCAACAGCCGTCTGGGCCATATGTGCCTGCTGGATAGTGCCAAAGTAGAAAAGGCCGAACACTATTTCGATAAACACGGAACCATCTCTACTTTTATCGGGCGTCTGATCCCCGGCATCCGTCAGCTGATCTCCCTGCCTGCCGGACTGGCCCGGATGAAGCTCAGCACCTTTTTACTATATACCACGCTGGGAGCCGGTATCTGGAATATCATCCTGGCCGCTATGGGTTATTACCTCCACTCTGTTGTTCCCGAAGAGCAGTTAATGGC
>JAJQBG010000391.1 GCA_021203405.1 Bacteroides sp. | reverse complement strand
TAATAAAAATTACCCTCTAAAGACAGAAAAATGAAACATGAGCGGAAAGATATGAAATATTTATTCTTTTAAATCTTTTTTTATATCTTAACTTTGTAAGCATAACAACATGATAATCTATAAAGAAGTGTGAATCTCTTTATAGTAAAACTCCTGTAAACTATGAAAACCAAATTATGCTTACTCTTTTTGGTTATTTCTGTAACCAGTAGTTTTTCTTCGGAGGTGAGATTTTATAATATCAATGATCTGTATGGTACCTCCATACGAGAAGTTTACTCTGTCTGTAAAGATGACCGTGGGTTTATCTGGGGAGCCTCCAAAACCGGTGTGCTGAGGATATCGGAGAATAATTGCCGGATGTACCAGATCCCCTATAAAACAACAGATGTGTTTTTTACCAGGCTTGTCTATGAAAACTCCTTGTTAATTGCCTATAGTAATAACGGACAATATTTTTTGTACGATGAGTTGTATGATCGTTTTGATCTGTGGATAGATATAAGGGAACTCTCCTCGTATGCAAGTGCCAAAGGAGTAGTGGTAGACGCAAATAAGAACCTTTGGCTGGGAACCTCTATGGGTTTATTCCGGTATGAAGACCGTGTATTGAAACCGGCTGTGGAGGAGAATAAGGAGATTCAACATATTGCCCGGTACGATGATAGGCGGTTATTCCTGGGACTTGTAGATGGAATGGCGCTTTTTGATATACATACCTGTACATTGGAGTATATTTGTGAATATAAAGAAAACGACGATACGGGAGTCTCCGGTTTTTTGGGTGATATAGACAAGGAGATATTATGGATCGGAACTCTTGCGAATGGAGTTTTATGTTATGATCTGAAAGAGAAGAGGTTTATTTCCCTGATGAATGGTAATCTACCCATGCAACCGGTATTGTCGATAGAAAAAAGCACCTTTTCTACGTTGCTGGTAGGAATTGACGGACAGGGTGTATGGGAACTTACCGAAGATGGCCAGACACTACTCAATATCTATAAAGAGGATGTGAATGATCCTTTTTCACTGCACGGTGATGGTGTATATGATATTTTTTGTGATCGGAATGAAAGGGTATGGGTCGCTACCTTTACAGGAGGGCTCTCCTTTTTTGACCGGAACAGATGTCCTGTTACCCAGATCACCCATCAGATCAATACTCCGAATTCCCTGGGGAATAATCATGTCAATAAAGTTTTGGAAGATAAAAGAGGAAATATCTGGTTTGCAACCAACAACGGGGTCAGCAAATGGAATCCTGTTTTGAATAAATGGAATGTATATTATGAAAACACGCGGGAGCAGGCAAAAGTTTTTCTTACTATATGTGAAGATGAACAGGGAAATATATGGGCCGGAACCTATTCATCCGGAGTGTATGTTATAGATGGGATAACCGGGAGAGAGATCAATCATTATTTTGATCAGAAAGATAAGAATGGTTTTTCATGTAAGTACATTTCAGATATATTTAAAGATTCGCAGGGAAATATATGGATGGGAGGAGTCGGAAATATTATTTGTTATCTTGAAAAAGAGAAACGTTTCCGGGTATATGATTCCCAGCCTCTTTATTCTTTTACGGAACTCTCTTCCGAAAAGCTGTTACTGGGCTGTGACCACGGGCTTATTGTAATGGACAAACTATCGGGAGATAGACATATCCTGTTAGGTAACTGCCTGGTACAGGATGTAGTGGTAATGGGAGATGACATCTGGCTGGGTACTGCCGGGGATGGACTGGTTCAGTATAATATTGTGGAACAAACTTTTAAGAAATATACAACCGACTGCGGAGTTGTTTCGAATTACGTGAATAGTATCATGTTTGCCAATGGGTATTTATGGCTTGGAACGGAGAATGGACTGTGTCAGTTTGATCCGGAAAGTAAACAGGTAAATACCTATTTCTCTTCGCTTCTTCTTTCAAATGCCTCTTTTAATATGAGTTCCCGCTGCTATCTGCGTAGTGGAGAGTTAATGTGGGGTACCAATAAAGGGGCTATCCATTTTAATCCCGACTGGCTCTTTATAAACCAGCCCAAAGGGGCGATTTTTATTCAGGATATAAATATATCCGGATTATCTATCCGGGAAAATAAGGCTGTATTACGGGATACACCCGTCAATGACCAGGAAAAACTTTTGTTGAATTATAATCAGAATAATTTTGTAATGGAACTTCTGCCTTTGGGTCTCTCCTCCGGGGGAGCTAAATTCTCCTGGAAGCTTGAGGGGCTTGATACGGAGTGGACCCAACCGTCGGATCTGCATTTATTACCTATACCAACCTGCCGGACGGACGATTCAACCTTGCTATAAAGATGTATGACAATTCTCTTTCGACTGTTCTGGACGAACGTACAGTCTGGATCGATATCCAACCTCCTTTCTGGAAAACGTGGTGGTTCCGGATCGGCGTTTCTATTTTACTATTGATCATTATTCAGGTATTGGTAAAGGCGTGCATGGATCATATCAGACAGAAGCATGCACGGGATAAAATCCGGTTTTTTACCAACATGGCTCACGATATCCGTACTTCGCTGACTTTGATCAGTGCTCCTATGGAAAAATTAAACCTGATTGCCGGACTGTCTGAGGATGCTCGTTATTACTTGGATCTGGCTACCGAGCAGGCGGGAAGGTTATCCTCTGTTGCTACTCAGTTACTGGATTTTGAAAAGGTAGATATCGGAAAAGGTCAGTTGTTTCCTGTGATGACGGATGTAGTCAGGCTGGTCTTAAAGCGAAAACTGATCGCGGAGGCAAGTGCTGCTAAAAAAGGAGTTCATTTAGTGTTCTCCTGTAATCAGGAATCTTATATAACAGCGGTCGATAAATTAAAAATAGAGAAAGTAGTTGATAATCTCTTATCCAATGCCATTAAATATTCTTATCCGCAGAACCGGGTTGAAATTAACCTGACTGTTGACAAAAAACAATGGCATCTGGAGGTGAAAGATTATGGGATCGGTATTTCCAAAAAAGCACGGAAAAAGTTGTTCAGGGAGTTTTATCGGGGAGATAATCTGATAAATTCCGGCGTAGTAGGTTCCGGCATCGGGCTTTTGCTGGTAAAAAACTATGTAGGTATGCATGCCGGACATGTGTTTCTTGAAAGTTCCGAACAGACGGGTTCTTCCTTTCATATTGTAATCCCTTATAAAGAGACGGAAAAGTTGCAGACAGCAGGTGAATTAACGATCCCGCATGCTCCTTCTATAGTGACCCATGAAGGTGAGACTGAATTAATCATCGCCGGGGAGGGTTGTAAAGAGAAAACAATGAGTATACTTATTGTTGAAGATAATATTGAATTGCAGAAGTTCCTGGTGCGTTGTCTGAGTGAAAAATATAGAGTGCTTACAGCTGATAACGGGGTACAGGCCTGGGAACTCATTCAGCAGGAGATGCCGGACCTGGTTATTTCGGATATTATGATGCCTGAACTGGATGGTTTTGGGTTATGTAAACTGATTAAATCTACTTTTGAAACCTCGCATATTCCCTTGCTTTTGCTAACTTCTTTGACTGAAAAAGCCAGGCATCTGGAGGGGCTTGGGCTGGGAGCGAATGACTATATTACCAAACCTTTTGATATTCATATCCTGTTATTACGTATAAACAATTTATTGATAAACAGAGCTGCTTTTAAGGATAAAATGCTGCGGTTGATCAATCAGGAAGATCGTGAAAAGAAGATTGTTTTTGCCAACGAACTGAATGATAAATTTATTAAAAAGGCCTATGAAGTGATCTATTCAAATATGGATAACTGTAATTTTGGAAAAGATGAATTTGCTGCTGCTATGTATGTAAGTTCATCCCTTCTGTATAAAAAATTAAAGGCACTCGTCAATCAGTCTCCCTCTGATTTTATCAGGATCGTCCGGTTGAATCATGCGTTAGAATTGCTTCACTCCGGAAAGTATACTGTAACGGAGGTGAGTGAGCTGTGCGGGTTTTCAAGTATATCCTATTTTAGCAGGGCTTTTAAAAAACATTTTGATAAATTACCGACTGAAGTGGGAGTGCTTATGAAGGATAAATGTTGTTCAGAGGCGATCTAAAATTGATGTATCTTTAAGGAAGTAAAATGAGCAGAGAAATAATACATATCTCTGCTCATTTTTTTTATATAGTGAAGCCTGTTCCTCTCTTGGGTAAGGAGCTTTTAAAAAACTATTTTCAGATAAAAAATAGTGAATATAAGAGGGTGATAATTCCCTTATGCAGTAAAACCGGAATTTTTAAAGTTTGGAATCGTCTGTAAC
>JAJQBG010000014.1 GCA_021203405.1 Bacteroides sp. | reverse complement strand
TTATTAAAAGAATACATGAAAAACTTAAGAACCTGCCTGGGGGTGATGTTATTCCTTTACCTGTTATTGTATCTGTCTTCTCCATTATATGCCTATGGTCTGCGCCAGTACTCCAGCCAGAACGGTCTTTCCAACAGTGCCATTCTTTCCATGTGCCAGGATGACGACGGGTTTATGTGGTTCGGATCGTGCGACGGGCTGAATGTTTTTGACGGACTCAATATCCAGGTTTACAAACCTACTACCGAAACGAACAATCTATCCAGGAACCTTATAGAATATATCCACGAAGAGGCACCCGGGATTTTGTGGGTACAGACCAACTACGGGCTCGATCGTTTCGATACCCGCCGGAAAACCATCCGTTCTTTTAAAGAGTTCAAGAACCGTAATTTCTTTGCCTCTTCCGGAAAAGAGATCTATGTGATCCATGAGAACGGTTCTATATCTTATTGCAACTCCGGAGAAGAGGAGTTCCGGAAAATAGAACTGCCGGAACTATCCATTGAAGAGATCCTGGATTTTGTTATTGATTCCCGTCAGAATGCCTGGATATTTACCCGGGGCGGGAAGTGTTATACCTATCATATGGAAAGAAGCGGGGAAGAGGTAGTGTTCCGGCCTTTTCAGCTATTTACCCCTTCCGAACCTTTACTGGCCTGTTTCCACGAAGGAGAAAAAGTCTATTATATAGATGTGACCCACCAGTTCTATGAGTTGAACCTGCCCTCGGGAAAAGCCGACTGTATGTTTGACCTGCAGGAGATCATCCACCGCAAAGGCGAAGTCTCCTCTGTCATTAAACACCACGACGACTACTATATAGGATTTAAAACCAGTGGGCTGGTACGCCTGAAAGAGACTCCCCACAGTAAGACCCCGTACGAAGTAATGGATATAGATATTAAACCCGGCATATTCTGCTTAGTAAAAGACCGGTATCAGGATGTGATCTAGGTAGGGACCGATGGACAAGGGGTTTTTATGTACTATATTGATGAATACTCTATTAAATCTACCCTGCTGAGCGATCTCTCTGTACCGGTCAATAATCCTGTCCGGGCCCTCTTTATAGACCGGTACAGGAATTTATGGATCGGCACCAAAGGAGACGGTATTGTAAAACTCAGTCACTATGACCCGTTCGCCTCTTCCCTGCCTGCCACTTCCTGGTATCATACCACCAATTCAGTACTGAAAGACAATTCGGTCTATACCTTCCTGCCCAGTGAAAGAAACCTGTTATGGATTGGGAGCGAAGAGGGTCTGAATTATTACTCTTACCGGCAGGAGAAGATCAGAACGCTGATGGAACCTCCCGGAGAATCTCCCGTAAGGTATGTACATGCTCTCTGTGAACAGGGGGATTCCATTCTTTGGATCGCCACTGTAGGAGAGGGGATCCTCAAGGCACGCCTGGGAGGGAGCCGGGACGAACCCGAAATAACAGAGATCAAACGGTTCATTGTAGAGGAGGGGAGACGGGGAACCAACTATTTTTTGCCGCCTATCCGGAGAACGACTCCATCCTCTGGTTTGGGAACCGGGGATACGGAGCTTTTCGCTTTAATACCTATACCGACCGGTACGATGTGTTCCGTTTTGACCAGGATGGAGCCAATCAGACGCTGAATGACATTTTTCTATTATAAAGAATGAAGAGGGCCACTGGTTTGGTACCAGCTTCGGGCTGGTAAGGTGGCACAACGGAGAACAAAGTTTTTATAACGAAGCCAATGGATTTCCCAATAATACCGTGCATGCTATTCTCGAAGACCGGAGAAGGAATCTCTGGCTCAGTACCAACCAGGGAATGGTAAAATTCAATACCTCCACCCTGACCTACCAGACCTTTAAGCATACCAACGAATTAAAGATCACAGAGTTCAGCGACGGAGCCTTTTTCCGGGACGAAGTAACCGGTTCGCTGCTATTCGGAGGGGTGAACGGTTTTATTACGATCCATGAAAATGAGTATGCCCAGAAGGAGTATCTTCCCTCCATAGCCTTTAACCGGCTCTCTATTTTCGGAAAAGAGCATAATATCTACGACTTTCTGACAGAGAAAAAAGGAAAGCATGTACTGGAGCTGGATTATAGCCAGAACTTCTTTTCCGTCACCTTTACAGCCATTGATTATCTTCACGGAAATGATTATACCTATTTTTATAAACTCGATGAACTCAATGATAACTGGATAGAGAACGGAAGCTCTAACAATGCCGCTTTTACCAATATCTCTCCAGGCCAGTACACCTTGTCGGTGAAATACCGGAACAACCTTACCGGCCACGAAGGAGAGACAGAACAGTTATCTATAAAAATAATACCTCCCTGGTATCTGACACGAATAGCCTATAGTATATATAGCCTCCTTTGTATGGGGTTGATCCTCTTAATTTTCCTTTTCAGCCGAAATGGTACACCATGAAAAAGCTTTCCATCGTAGAACGTCTCAACCGGCAACAGAAAGAGGAGGTCTACGAGTCCAAACTTCGTTTTTTCACCAACATTACCCATGAATTCTGCACGCCGCTCACTCTTATACACGGACCGTGTGAGAAATTGCTCTCTTATTCCGGAAGTAATCCCTATATTAATAAGTATGCTACCCTGATCCGTCACAATGCAGAAAGGCTCAATCAGCTTATTCAGGAGTTGATCGAATTCAGGCGGCTGGAAACGGGCAACAGGCAACCCGAGATTAAACAGGTTTCACTCTCTTTACTGGTAGAACAGCTGGCCGCATCCTTTTATGAACTGGCAGAAAGCCGGGGAATCACATACCGGGTAGAAATTGACAAAGAGATCACCTGGAATACCGATACGGCCTGTCTCTTTAAAATTGTCAACAACCTGCTTTCCAACGCCTTTAAATATGTAAATACCGGAGGTACTGTTCTCATGAAAGTTTTTGTGATCAATCAGCTGTTGCATCTACATGTTACCAATACGGGAAAAGGTATCCGGAAAGAACAGATCCCCGAGATTTTCGATCGGTATAAGATCCTGGATAATTTTGAACTACAAAATAAAGGATGGGATACCCGTAACGGACTGGGGCTGGCCATTTGCCACAGTATGGTAAAGCTTTTAGGAGGAGATATTCATGTCACCAGTGAACCGGACCGGGAAACCACCTTTACAGTAGTATTGCCTGCACTGGCCGTTGTCCTGTCGGCCGGGAACAGGGTGGAAGAAGAGCCGCTGGCACCCCCTATGGATTTTCCGCTCAACCTGGAAGAGGAAGTGGAAGAGCCGGATCAGAAAAGCCCTACTCTGTTGATCATTGATGATGATCCTTCCATGCTTTGGTTCATTACGGAGGTGTTCCGGGAGCATTATAATGTAGTTCCTATGAATAACTCCACCGAAGTGAGCCGGTATCTGGAGTGTAATCAACCCGACCTGATCATTTCAGATATTATGATGCCCGAGATTGATGGAATCTCCATTGCCCGTATGATCCGCTCCAATCCGCTGACCAATCACATTCCCCTGATCCATCTTTCTGCTAAAATTACTATTGAAGACCAGGTCAGGGGTATAGAGTCAGGTTCGGATGTTTACATAACCAAACCCTTTAATGTGGAATATCTGGAGAAGGTAGTGAAACGGCTGCTCCAGCAGAAAAAAGATCTTAAACAATATTACAATTCAGCGCTTAGTGCCCTGGAAATTAAAGATGGGCAGTTTATTTATAAAGAGGAGAAAGAGACTTTTGAAAAACTCATGGTTATCATTGAAAAGAATATCAGTGATCCGGAACTTTCGGTAGATCTGTTAAGCTCATCCCTGGGGATAAGTTCCCGCCAGCTCTATCGTAAGACCAAAGCCATGGCAGACAAAACTCCCGCCGACCTGATCAAGGAGTACCGGTTCAGTCTGGTCGAAAAACTGCTGATCACCACCCAACTTTCGATCGATGAGATCTTGTACCGTACCGGATTCGCCAATCGTGGCAACTTTTTCAAAGCATTTTCAGCCCGCTATGGAACGACCCCGAAACGTTTCCGGGAAATGAAGAGGGAGGAGGCCGGGTTTGAAGTAAAGCCCAATGAATGATCCGGTTCCAACCCGGAATGATCTCGTTCCTGTAAAAGAGGGGGCTAAAGGTAGGTTAGAGAATCAGTTTGTCCTACGATACTGCCCTACCTGCTCCTCTCGTTTTTTCCCGATAATGGGTTCTTTCCTCCGGGTCTACATAGGATTAAAATTTAAAATTATCTATCATCTATCATTGTCTCTGTGATAACTGATTGTATTTCAGTGATATATAAAAA
>JAJQBG010000385.1 GCA_021203405.1 Bacteroides sp. | reverse complement strand
AATATATATAGATCACGAACTTCGTCAGGAAGATCTGGATTATGAAAAAGTAAAACACTATTTTGCTGAGTTTGATCGTATGTCTGAGCTCAGCGGAAATTGTTTCTTTATTGTAGATCTTTATACTTTTGAATATTTATATACCTCTCCGAATTTTCAGGTGCTGGTGGGATATCTTCCTGCTCCGGGTGGAGATAACAGGGAAGCTATATGGCTGGATGCTTTTATTCATCCGGAAGATTTTGTACACTATACGGAAATTATGTACAGGGTAGGAGAGTTTATCCTGAGTTTACCTGTTCAGGAACGTCCCTATTTCAGGCATATCTTTGAATTCCGGATACGCAATGTACAGGGAGAATATATCTGGGTCTCCTGGGAATGGCAGTCCCTGGAAACGGATAGCAGGGGTAACCTCTGGTTGATGCTCGGTATATTAAATATTCTTCCCAATCAGGAGAGGGAGCAGGGAGTAAAGAGCTCCTTTATTGATCTGAGAACGGGAGAACGTATCTTACTTTCTCCTGTTTCTGTACCCTTTTCTCTCTCCTCGCAGGAGTTGAAAATATTACGGATGATCCAGCAAGGATTATTAAGTAAAGAGATTGCTTCAAAACTCTCGATCAGTGTAAATACGGTAAATATCCATAGACAGAATATCCTCCGGAAAATGGAGGCCGACAACTCTTTGGAGGCAGTCAACAAGGCATGTTCGGTAGGCCTTTTGTCTTAATCCGGTATGATCTCCAGAAAATAACTTGCCGGACTTTGAAAAGTTCTGATAATAGCTTCCCTCAGATTTTCGTTCCTGTTTGTTTCGCCCGGAATTCCATAAGCCTCCATTAACGAAAGAAAGCAGGGATATTTTTCTCCATTTTGTTTTTCTTTTACGGAGTGTATCAGGATGATCCGGACTATGATCTGGTTTTGCAGAACCAAAGCCAGTTCCTGGAAAGTGTGCTGAAATGTTTGGGGAGAAGTTATAACACAAGAGGGAATAGCCGGAAAAGCAAAACCGGCCCCCATAGCCGCCGGAAGCGCAAAACCAGGTACCTCGGAAATTAATACCTGTATCTTTTTATGGAGAAACGGCATCTGCTCTCTACCTTTTTCCAGATCCATACTCAGGATAAGGGGCAGATCCAGTTCGTTTAAATACCGGAATATTTTCTGATAAACAGATCCGTCAGAATGATTCTTCCTATAAACCGGGTATTGAGCCTTTTCTGTTTGTGCATCTTTTGTTATATCTATTAATACAGGGCCCGGTATCCCTGAACAGGCTATTTCAAAAGCCTGGTTGATGGCCTCTTCTATCTGATCTGCTCTTCTTATCTGATAACTCCATTTACAAACAGCCTGAGTAATTCCTATAATATCTACTTCCTGAAAGGCATCGGTCCCCAACAGGGTAGAGTGTACCTGCCCGGTAAAAACAATAAGCGGAGTATGGTTCCTCATTGCTTCGGCAATGCCTGTAACCGTATTGGTCGCTCCGGGACCAGAGGTCACTATGACTATGCCCGGTTTTCCTGATATTTCCGAATATCCGTGGGCTGCATGGACCGCACCTTGTTCATGACGTACCAGGATAAATTCGGTCTCACTATCGGGAGCACAGATACTATCCAGTACAGGCATTACACAGCTGCCCGGATAACCGAAAATTGTTGTTGTTCCATGATCTTGAAGTCTTCTCAAAAGAATTTCTGCTCCTGTCAGTTGCATCGTTTTCATTGCTCTGTTTTAAGAACAAATTTACAGGAGGTGGCGTATCAATGCAATAGTGAAATATAACTATGCATTATAGAGAACCGGGAGCTATATAACTGTAAAAAAAATAGCAGCCGTAAAAATGAACTGAAAAAATAGATTGATTTATTTGATGAATTCAAAAAATGAATTACCTTTGCATCCGCAAAACAGCGGGATGTGGCGCAGTTGGTAGCGCACTACGTTCGGGACGTAGGGGTCGGGTGTTCGAGTCACCTCATCCCGACTGGAGAAAAGGCAATGATCTGAAATTCAGATTATTGCCTTTGATTTTTTTAGTATATCCGGAGTAGTAGTAATATTTCTTTGGATCAACGTAAAAATTAAGGGGTATTTGATCCATAGAAGTTTCATGAACTCTTAAAGTCTGTCTGTAAGAGTAACCTTTTTTAATTCCCGTAGGAAATCCATAAATAGCCCGGGGCTGAGCAGAGCGAATCCCCGGGTATAAAATATTCCTCTATCCGAACATTGTAAATGTTATAACTCGCTTATTCCATATAAATTCTTCCTTATAAATAGATAGAGATTGTGACTGACATAGGATTAAGACTTTATAGTTTGTGAGCCAACTATAGAAGAATTATAGTAACTGACCCCAAATAATGTAGAACATTTACAATGTTCTGCTATGAGAACGATCTTTACCCGGGGATTCGCTCTGCTCAGCCCCCGGGCTATTTATAAATCCCCTTTGGGGATTGAAAAGAACGATCATAAAAGAATATTTCTAAAAGTAGGTTGTAGGATCAAGATCTCTCAACTTTTTGCTTTGATCCCTTTTTGGGACTAATCTCTATCTTCCAGTCAGGGCTAAGATAGATAATGATCCTATTTCTCATTATAGGAAAATCTGAAAATCTTTAGGAAGAATAGAAGTAAGGCATTCTTTCTGCTCAGACTCCTTGAATTATATAAATATAAACGAAATCCCTTCACTTTTTGCGTTAATCCTTTTCTGTTAGACCCGGGTGGGAGTACCCGTTAGATCCGGGTCGGACGGGTGCTTAGATCCGGGTCTAACAGGGTATCAGACCCGGATCTAATGAAATATTATTCACTATCATTTTATAAAGATTCAACTTATTTGTTCATATTGCTCCGGTTATAATAAAAAAAGAGAGAATCAAAAATGATTCTCTCTTTCTAAGAGCGGAAGACGGGGCTCAAACCCGCGACCCTCAGCTTGGAAGGCTAATGCTCTATCAACTGAGCTACTTCCGCAATTTTACTCTTTTTGTGGGCAAAGATGGATTCGAACCACCGAAGTCGAAAGACAGCAGATTTACAGTCTGCCCCATTTGGCCACTCTGGTATTTGCCCGCTTTGCAATCGGGATTGTTTTTCTCTCAATTGCGATGCAAAGATAGTGCTTTTATTTTAAACTCCAAACAAAATCGATCATTTTTATTGCGGTAATTGCACATTCATCTCCTTTGTTTCCGTGTTTTCCGCCGGCACGATCCACGGCCTGCTGCATATCGCTCGTGGTAATTAATCCGTAAATAACTGGGATATCGCTTGTTGCGTTCAGGTGAGTAATTCCCTGCGTTACTCCCATACATACGTAATCAAAATGTGGAGTATCTCCTTTAATGACGCACCCGATGGCAATAACTCCGTCGACATCGCAATTTTCTATGACCTGATTGGCTCCAAAGGTGAGTTCAAAGCTGCCTGGTACAAATTTAATAAGGATATTCTCCTCTTTTGCACCGTGTTTTTTCAGGGTCTCTACGGCTCCTTTAAGTAAGGCTCCTGTTATTTCATAATTCCACTTGGAAACTACAATTCCAAATCGCATAGTAGAAGCATCAGGGACAGAATTGAAATCATATTCGGAAAGGTTGTGATACGCTGTTGCCATAAGAAAGGATATTAAAAAGCTACCCGGTTAAGGTAGCTTCAGGTTATTATTTATACAAATGTATCTATTATTTTTTAAGTTCCGTTACCCGGGCAATGTATTTGTCAATATCCATAGCCTGGTAAGAGTCAAAATACTTATCTTTTATTTTATTGTAAGCATTCAGGGCATCGTTATACTTTGCCTGTTTTTCGTAGATCTGTCCGGCTTTCAATAAATAAATAGGACTAAGGGTCATGTTGTCTGCTTTATCTGCAGCTTTGATAAAAGCAGCGGTTGCTTTGTCATACTGTTCCAGGTGTGCATAACAATCACCGGTTGCTCCAAGAATGGCGGGTGAAACCATCTGGTCTTTTCCGTTAAAATCGTTCAGATATTTAAGTGCCTGCTCGTAATTTCCCAGGTGTGCATAGGAAAGACCTGCATAGGCTTTTGCCAGATTGGCTGCGTCAGTTCCACTGAATTCATCAGCAACTTTCAGGAAACCTGCATAACTGATACTGTCTCCGTTGAGTGCTGTTTCGTACATATCCTGTTCGAAATATTCCTGTCCTCTGAAAAGAGCGGCCTGTGCCTTTACTTCGCGGGGCTCTTTATAAAGGTTCTTATACAATAATATACCGGCAATAATAAGTATAATTGCTATTATTGCTCCTATGATC
>JAJQBG010000174.1 GCA_021203405.1 Bacteroides sp. | reverse complement strand
GACTTATATATATTGTTATTTATCTAACCTATAAAACAGGCAATTCCATACGAGTAACTACTCCGGAATAGGGAGAAATACAAGAAGCCTACGGATATAAAAACCGGTAGTAAGTAGGATAATTAACTTTTTTACTAACTTTACCCCCGAAATCTTTACTTTCTTATATAATGAGAAACGACTTGTATAACCTTAACACTGCTATGAAACGGCCGAAACTAAAAATCAAGAGGGATGGTTGGGATTGTGGCATGGAAACAGTTTCTTTGTTTGCAACGATGGCTACCCTACTCCCGCTTTGGTATGCCAGCCGGATTGCTCAGGAACTGCCGCTTCTCCCCTATCGCTTCGGGATGATCGACATGAGTGCCATTCTTTCACCGGTCATTTGGTTTTTGCCGTTCATAACTTTTTCGATCTACTTTGGCCTTACCTGGCTGGAGCATTATCCGCATGTTTACAACTATCCAGTAACCATTACCTCGCAGAATTATGAAATTCAGTACAAGCTGGGAGTAAAACTACTGAGATGCACCAAGTTGTTCGTTACCATGATGTTCGGATGCATGGCTCTTACGATTACAGGTATTTTGCCGATGCCGTACGCATTTTCTTTTATTTTCCTTTTTCTGATCCTGGTTTTTTCGATCCTGTTTATGGTGAAAATGTACCGGAACCGTTAACTAAGAGGATAAAAGAGTAATTAACCACCGGTTTTACACCTCTGAAGAATATTCGGAAGGGTAAAACCGGTATTTTTTAGCGGTGGGATCTTATTCTTTCAGGATACTACGGGCTTTCTCTAGGATGGTATCTTTTCTTTACTCCTATCCTCCTCCAGGAGATTGGCCCTGATATCGGGTTTAATACCGGATTCCAGATGATTCATCTCAGCATCGTAATGAGGACTGGCGGAGAAACGTACGACCCATCCGTTAGGCAATTCTGAGAGGAAGGGCAATCCCGCTCCGCCACCGGTTATATCGCCTATGATCGTTACATGAGGCAGATAATGCATACGGTTTACAAAGTCGTTAGCCGCACTGAATACGTGCCGGTTGGTCAATACAGCCACTTGTTTTTGCCAGCGGATGCTACTGGAAGGTTCCTGATAGACAGCCAGCGGCTTAGAGAAGTCATTCCGCCCTGTGCCGGTTTTGTGGGTAATATGCCCGGTAAGGTATTTTTCATTGGTAAACCGGGAAGTAAGCCTGGCAGAATTGGTCAGCATTCCTCCACCGTTGTTGCGGATATCTACGATCAATCCGTCGCAGATAGCCAGATAGAGGAGCATCTGGTCGAGATCGTTATCATTTAATTCCGTGCTGAAACTTTCGTAATAGATATAGCCGATATTATCTTCGAGAATGGTATAGATCAAACCGGAGGCAACCCGGTAGTTATCTCCCAGATAATCATAGAGGAGGGAGGAGTCAAAATTCTCCGGATAATCTGCATACCAGTTCCAGTAAATAGCCACATCGTAGTCGGAACGCAATGCTACATGTCCGTCTTTAAGCTCCATCAACATTTCAGATAATACTTCAAAGAGGCGAAAATTATCCATATCGGGGTGTATATAGGACTGGTAGTCTGACCGGACGGCATCCCAGTCTACCCCTTTATAATCTAAGTAACAATATTGTTCGTCAATAATACGCCAGAGGGCTTCAAAATTACCCTGAGGCGTATTTTCAAATTCCTCTCCCCGGATACAGGAAGTAAACAGGAAGATCACCCAACCCCACAAACAGAGAGAGAGAAGCTGTAAAATTCTTCCCGGTACTACGGATGTATGGAGGGCAACCTTTTGCATGGATTTATTATAAAATGTGTTTTAGTAGGCCCTGAGATGTAAAGGGATATCCGCTACTTTCCTACCGTGATAACGATAGAGGTTCTTCACCCACCCTACCATAAAAATATGGGAATAGGTGTGGGTACGGAGTTGGTTTACTTCAGCCTGTTGGATGTCACACAGGTAACTGAACCGTATTTTGGTTGCACCGACAGGCACATCAGCGGTAAGCATCTGCCGGAAGGAGGGCTGATTGTGAAGCGAAGTGAACCGGAGAACTCTACTGGTATTACCCAGCGTAAAGATCTCATAATAAGATTGTCCGTAATGGGGAGAGAACATCACTCCCATCAGGGGAACATTCAGCTGATACCGGAAAATAACGGGAGTCCTGCGGATACGGGTATGCCAGATAGCCATTCCGGAAGCTCCCAGATTTACATGCCCCTTGGCAGAAGCAGGATTATTGGTATTCTGTAGGTTATAGACAAATCCACCGTTGAAATCGCCTACAGCACCTGCCAGTAACTTAAATCCGTGAGCCAGGGGAAACTGATAATGGAGAGCGTAATTCCAGTTAACAAGGCCTGAAAAGGTATTATTATTATCCACCTTATTACCGGTATAAGCCACATGTGCCTGAAAAAAGTGCTGGGCGGAGATATTCCCATCGTACAGTTTGGTCATACGCATGGTTTCCCGGGAGGTACGGAACTCTACTCCCGTATATTCCTGAGGAGAGAGATAGGTATCCAACACATTGGTATAGCCCATACCGAACAGAGTTGCCTGTGTGACAAAACGGTGTGCTTCCAGGGTATCCGCCTGAGCCTGCATCCGTACCAGAGGCAGTAGCATCCACAGGATACAGAGGGAAACGATCCCTCTGGTTTTTTTATCATACTTTGCTGTTTTAAGGTACGGGCACTCTCCTTACTCTCCTCTAAAACAGTTTCATCTGTCCCGTTATTTCGTCAATTATATCCGTCTCACTTTTGCCATGATCCGGATCCAGTATCTCCGGCTCGTCATCCTCCGCCGTTTCAGATTCACTTTGATCCTTCGGAGGGAAACGGGTCGGCTCCAGCTCATTAACCGTATCTATTTTAAAGGTAGTCATGCGTTTACCTTTGGCCTTGAACCTTTTCACACCGATAAACTCATCCACATCGATCAGCAGTGGTTCGCGGAAACTATCATTCCCTCCGAATGTAACCTCTAACCGGGGATAATATTCATCCGTGAGTAAGATCAGTTTGTTGTTTTTATTATCCCCCAGGAAATTCTGCTTCTTATAAGTACGCTCAAATTTGAACCGTTTCAGGTAAGGGAAATTCTTCTGGTCAGCATCATACAGAGCAGCCGACCATATTTTTCCATCATCGAACTTCTCAATAATATGCAGGTTATCCTCGTAGTGATTACTCAGATCAAAATTGGTCATGTAGTAATCCCCGTTATTCAGAATCACCAGGATCAGATCATCGGTATGGAATTCACCCATGTATTCGCCCCGTCCATCGTAGTTAAGGCGTAGTACATCACGGTCGAACCATACTTTTCGTCCTCCCAGCGTAGAACCACCTTTTTGTTTCAGGCCGATCTTATGCACCTCGTACTTGGTCAGTATATTACCCATGGATTGCTTACCCTTGATGGCAATCTCACTGAAATCTTTTTCAAAGATAATTTTCCGGATGCGTGGATTCGGTTTCAGGGTTATTTTAATCACTTCCGCCTCTCCATTGGGGTTCGCACTGAAATAGACAATACGGGAACCTTTGGTACCCTGGGTAATATCGTATTCCCGATCCCGGGTCATGGAGGTTACGGCAAAACGTTTGATATAGTGAACACCGTCCTTTCCGTTCTTACAAACAACGTTGTAAATAGTACGGGTATCATTCTTCTTAAATACGTTCACATACAGAATATTCTTTCCGACAAACATCTTATCGGCTACCCGAACCACTTTAAATTTACCATCCCGGTAGAAGATGATCACATCATCGATATCAGAACAGTTGGCAATAAATTCATCCTTTTTAAGGGAGGTACCGATAAATCCCTCCTCGCGGTTGATATAAAGTTTTTCGTTGGCCTCTACTACCTTAGCAGCTTCAATGGTATCGAAGTTACGCAGCTCCGTCAGACGCGGATAGTTATTTCCATATTTCTCTTTCAGCATGGAGAACCAGTCGATGGTATAAGCTACGATATTAGCCAGCTTTCCGTCAATCTCTTCAACCTCCGCTTTCAGGCGGGCGATCAGTTCGTCGGCCTTGTCAGAATTAAACTTCAGGATACGTCCCATCTTGATCTCCATCAACCGGAGGATATCCTCTTTGGTTACTTCACGAACCAGACGGGGATAGAAGGGAGTAAGCCGTTTATCAATATGTGCACAGGCCTCATCCATGCTTTTGGCCTGCTCAAACTGTTTATCTTTATAGATACGCTCTTCGATAAATATCTTCTCCAACGAGGAGAAATGAAGCGTCTCCATCACCTCGCTCCGACGGATCTCCAGCTCCCGGCGCAGCAGGTCCAGCGTATTCTCCACCGACTTCTTCAGGACATCGCTTACCGTCAGAAAGTAAGGTTTATTATCATCGATAATACAACAGTTGGGAGATATACTTACTTCACAGTCGGTAAAGGCGTAGAGCGCATCAATCGTTTTATCCGAAGATACACCGGGGGCAAGATGTACCAGTATCTCCACCTGCGCCGAGGTATTGTCATCTACCTTACGGACTTTGATCTTTCCCTTATCCACTGCCTTCAATATCGATTCGATCACCGATGAGGTGGTCTTTCCATACGGGATCTCCGTAATGGCCAATGTTTTGTTATCGATCTTATTGATCTTCGCCCGTACCTTTACAGAACCACCCCGCTCTCCATCGTTGTATTTAGAAACATCAATGGAACCGCCCGTCTGAAAATCGGGATAAATAACAAAGGATTCTCCCTGCAGATGCGCTACGGCAGCATCACACAACTCATTGAAATTGTGGGGCAATATCTTGGACGAGAGTCCTACGGCAATCCCCTCTACTCCCTGCACCAGCAGCAACGGGAATTTTACGGGAAGGGTAATCGGTTCTTTGTTACGTCCGTCGTAAGAGAGTTTCCAGTGAGTGGTTTTCGGATTAAATACCACTTCCAGGGCAAATTTGGTCAAACGGGCTTCGATATAACGGGGAGCCGCAGCACCGTCACCGGTAAGGATATTTCCCCAGTTACCCTGGCAGTCGATCAACAGGTCTTTCTGCCCTAACTGTACCAGCGCATCCCCAATGGAAGCGTCTCCGTGGGGGTGGAACTGCATAGTATGCCCTACAATGTTGGCAACCTTGTTGTAACGTCCGTCATCCAGCCGCTTCATGGAGTGCAGGATACGGCGCTGTACCGGTTTAAGCCCATCCATAATGTGGGGAACCGCCCGTTCCAGAATTACGTAGGAAGCATAATCCAGGAACCAGTCCTGATACATACCGGTCAACTGGTGTTTTACACTGGTATCCTGTATATTTTGGGGGTTATAATCGGTGTGTCCGGCTCCGGACACAGAACTATCTGCATTATTTAATTCATCATTGCTGTTTTTTTCCTCGCTCATAAAATGTCAGTCCTCTTTATTTGGATAGTAAGATGGCCGCGGATGTGCGGTTTTCCATCCTGTTTTAACATCAAATCATATTTTTTACACCTATTCTGATGCATGTGCACGCAAAAATACGAAATTTATTCAAAAAATTCATTTACTTTGCAGATTATTTGAGAGTAAAGGAGCTGAGTTTTAAGTTCATTAAACGATTAATAACAGTACTAAAAAAATGACCCGGAAGAGCACCGGATCATTATCATAAATTTAGAATACGATGGCACAGGAAGATGTTTTTAAGAAACTGGTATCACACTGCAAAGAGTATGGTTTTATATTTCCTTCGAGTGAGATCTACGACGGTCTTGGGGCGGTATATGACTATGGGCAGATGGGTGTTGAGCTGAAAAACAATATAAAGAAATATTGGTGGGACAGCATGGTGTTACTGAACGAAAACATTGTGGGGATTGACTCGGCCATATTTATGCACCCTACCATCTGGAAAGCCTCCGGACATGTGGATGCCTTCAACGATCCCCTTATCGATAACAGAGATTCCAAGAAACGGTATCGTGCCGACGTGCTGATCGAAGACCAGCTGGCCAAATACGATGAAAAGATCAATAAAGAGGTAGCCAAAGCCGCCAAACGTTTTAAAGAGGCTTTTGACGAAGAGCAATTCCGTGCTACCAATCCGCGTATATTAGAGAACCAGGCTAAAAGAGAGGCACTCCATGCCCGTTTTGCCAAAGCACTGAATGATAACAACCTGGAAGAACTTCGCCAGATCATCCTGGACGAAGAGATCGTGTGCCCTATCTCCGGAACCCGCAACTGGACCGATGTACGACAGTTCAACCTGATGTTCTCTACCGAAATGGGATCGACCAGTGACGGTGCGATGAAAGTATACCTCCGCCCGGAAACAGCACAGGGTATCTTTGTCAATTACCTGAATGTACAGAAAACCGGTCGTATGAAGATCCCGTTCGGTATTGCCCAGATCGGTAAAGCCTTTCGGAATGAGATCGTAGCCCGTCAGTTCATCTTCCGGGTACGTGAATTTGAACAGATGGAAATGCAGTTCTTTGTACGCCCCGGTTCAGAACTGGAATGGTTCGCCAAATGGAAAGAGACCCGCCTGAAATGGCACAAGGCTCTTGGTTTCGGGGATGCGAACTATCGTTACCACGATCACGATAAACTGGCCCACTATGCCAATGCCGCTACCGATATAGAGTTCCAGATGCCGTTCGGTTTCAAAGAAGTAGAAGGTATCCACTCACGCACCAACTTCGACCTGAGCCAGCACGAAAGCTATAGTGGAAAGAACATTAAATATTTCGATCCGGAACTCAACGAATCCTATACTCCGTATATAATTGAAACATCCATCGGGGTCGACCGTATGTTCCTGAGTATCATCAGTGCTTCCTACTGCGAAGAAAAACTGGAGAACGGCGAAACCCGTGTAGTATTAAAACTACCTGCTGCCCTGGCACCCGTAAAACTGGCTGTAATGCCGCTGGTTAAGAAAGACGGCCTTCCGGAGAAAGCACGCCAGATCATTGATGACCTGAAATTCCACTTCCACTACCAGTATGACGAAAAAGATAGCATCGGTAAACGCTACCGTCGCCAGGATGCCATCGGTACTCCCTATTGTATCACCATCGATCACCAGACCCTGGAAGATAACTGTGTAACCATCCGCCACCGCGACACCATGGAGCAGGAGCGGGTAGCTATCACCGATCTTAAAAATATTATTGCCGACAAAGTAAGTATAACCAGCCTGTTGAAAAAACTTTTATAAAAAATGATGAATAAGAAATTTAACTTTATACCTGCCTTACTGATTATTCTGATGATTTTTTCTGTCGCCTGTGAGGAGACAAATGATAAGGTAGATGAGTATGCGAACTGGAAAGAGAGAAATTTAGCCTATTGGGATTCTTTGAGTGTAGCTACGGAAGAGCCGGGAAGCAAACTGGTACAAATGGAGTCTCTCTATAATACCGGAAGCTTTTTCTATTACGAAGAAATAGATGTGATTGAATTTTCTCCGGAAATGGATAGAACCACTTCTCCTTTTTCTACAGATTCGGTACGGATCAATTACCGGGGAAGATATATCAATAATACTATTTTCGATCAATCTTTCACGCAGGAAGAGTTTGATCCAAACTTTGTCTATTCTCCCAGTAAAGGAGTTGCCGGAGGATATGTTTCAGCATTTTCCACCGCTATCCAATACATGAAACGTGGAGACCACTGGAAAGTGTATATCCCTTATGATTTAGGATATGGTAAAGATCGTTTTCGGGAAATACCAGGCTATTCGACTCTTATATTTGAGATAATACTGGAAGACTTCTGGCCTTTACAGCCAAAATAAATTTATTAACTACCACCGGTTTACAGCCGGTGGTGTCATTTTAGCCTGTTTCATCGACAATCATACAGATGAAAAAAAATAGGAATGCTTGCAGGACTTATCCTGCTATTTACATATACTACACTCTTTGCAAACGACTCTACCAAAGTAAAGCCCCAACACTTTGTATCTTTCAATACGGTAGATGGTTTTGTATTCCCTACCAACGAATCGGTACAAGGAGAATACAGCATTCCCCATTATACATCCTTCTCTCTTAAATATGGATTAGCCTCCAAAGGCGACAAATGGGAAGATTATGCCTACGGCTTGCCCTATGTAGGGGTCGGATTCTACATGGCTGAATTCTATCGCCACGACGACCTGGGCCAGCCTTTCTCAATTTATCTGTTCCAGGGAGGAAGGCTCCGGCAATTTACGGATCGTTTTTCCCTGAATTATGAAGTGAACCTGGGTAACTCCTTTAACTGGAAACATTACGATCCGTTCGATAATCCCTATAACCTGGCATTAGGTTCTACCGTCAACGTACATGTAGCAGCCAGTGCCTACCTGCAATGGAAATTTGCTAAGAAATTCGATTTCAACGCAGGCTTATCGCTGACCCACTTCTCCAACGGAGCCACTACCCTACCCAATAGTGGGCTTAATATGGCATCGGTCTTTGTAGAGCTCTCCTACCATTTTAACCGGGAGGAGTATCTTCCCAAATTTGATGCGACCCTGGTACCCCCTGCTTTTAAACAGCACTACCAGCACGACCTCTCTTTCCTGATCTCTTCCCGCCATGCAGAAGTAGATACACTGGGAACCGGGCTGGCCAGCGAATTTACCGGACGGAAATTCAAGGTGCTCGGCGGTAGTTATGCCTTTCTGTTCGCCAATAATTACCGGTATAAATGGGGACCCAGTACCGAATTTGTATACGATGAGAGTGTAGGAATCACCTCCTGGCGCGAATTGCATCCGGAGAGTGGGAAAACATTAGACCGGGTAAAGCTGGGCAGCCTCCGGGAACGCTTCAGCTGGGGATTATCCATAAAAGGAGAGATCGTACAACCCCATTATTCCGTCTTTGCCAATATAGGGTATGACTTTATACACAGCCACCAAAAAGAGAGCCGTATTTATCAGATACTGGGCGTAAAGCTCTATCTCCAGAATAATCTCTTCGGAACCTTTGGTATTCGTGCCACCGATCTATGCCGGGCGCAGTACCTCTATTGGAACCTGGGTTATACGTTTACAACTAAAAAGCGGCAAAAGAGTTTATAGCCCCCTGTAAAACATTTTGCAAGGCAAAGGATTTAGGCCGTCCCGGCAGGACTTAACACTCTGATATATAAATACCCAGGGGTTTCACCCAGTTATGTGGGGAAGATTTGTTTCTAATAACTGTAGGATTAGTTCCGAAGGAACGTCCCATTCCAGCCCAGTACGGAAGTGCTGGGTATCAGGGTGATAGTTGGTGGAGTGCTACAGGCACGATACAAAACGACCGGAGGGAGGTTCGGCCGTCCCTTCAGGACTTAAAATGTTGGTATACAGCTACCCAGGGTTTCCACCCTGGGCTAGGATCGGGTGCTGTTTCACAGCTTAAAAAAGTGCCGCCCTATGTTACCGCCGGCTTCATAGTGTCTGTTGCACGACTATGGCTGCCATTTGTTATCGCCGGCTTCCCAGCCGGTGACTCTTTATTCTGCGGCTTCATAGCCGCTCTTGTACCGTGTGGGGCTATAATATAAAGCCGACGACAACCAGGGCGTGGTACAACAGACACCAGGAAGCCGGCAACACCAGCTACAATACCTTTTTACTTCCTGACTAAGCCATCCACCATATGAATAGTACGATCCGTAATAGTAGCCAATCCTTCATCGTGGGTAACGATCACAAAAGTCTGCCCGAACTCTACCCGGAGCTGGAAGAAAAGCTGGTGAAGCTCCTCTTTATTGTGAGTATCCAGGCTACCCGAAGGCTCATCGGCCAGAATAACGGAAGGACGATTCACCAGGGCCCGTGCTACGGCCACCCGCTGTTTCTCACCGCCGGAGAGTTCATTCGGCTTATGGGTAGCCCGGTCTGAAAGTCCCATAAATCGAAGTAATTCGGTAGCCCGTGCCGTAGCCTCTTTGGAGGAAGCACCGGCAATAAAAGCAGGGATCATCACATTTTCGAGCGCGGTGAATTCCGGTAAAAGCTGGTGGAACTGGAATACAAATCCGATCTTCCGGTTGCGGAAGGCAGAGAGCTCCTTCTCCTTCATAGAACTGATCACCGTACCCTCAATCGCTACCGTTCCGGCGTCGGGACAATCCAGTGTTCCCATAATCTGCAAAAGAGTGGTCTTTCCGGCACCACTGGGCCCTACTATACTGACAATTTCCCCCTGGGCGATATCCAGATCAATGCCTTTTAGTACCTGCAACGTGCCGAAGCTTTTAGTGATCTCCCGTAACCGGATCATACTTTCTCTGTTTTATAAATGGTTTATAATCTCTTTATCACATATTCTGCCAGGTAACAACCGAACACCGCCGGCATATAACTCACCGTACCATAGGTCGATTTTTTATTCCGCTCTCCCTCCGTGAGTATGACTGCCTCCGGATCGGGCTGTTCCGTACTGAACACCACAGGAAGTTTGCGCTTTACCCCCATCTTTTGCAACCGCTTCCGTACCGCTTTACTAAGCCCGCAATGATAAGTGTCCCGGATATCGGCAAAGCGTACCTGGGTAATATCACTTTTGGCACCCGCTCCCATGCTGGAAACAATGCGGAGACGGCGATTCAGCGCATGGTAGATCAAAAAGCACTTCGGGCTGAGCGTATCAATAGCATCTACAATGAAATCGAACGTATCCGAATCCAACAACTCCGGAATAGTATCATCTTTCAGATAGAGCGAGTGTACGGTCAACCGCAAATCCGGATTAATATCCTTCAGGCGGGCCGCTACCACAGCCACCTTTTCCAGCCCGATGGTAGAATGCAGGGCCGGAAGCTGACGATTGATATTGCTGGGTTGAATAGTATCCCCATCTACAATAGTCATCTTCCCTACTCCCGCCCGGCAGATCTGCTCCGCCGCATACGCTCCGACTCCTCCCAGGCCCACCACCAATACATGTGCCTGGCTCATCCGCTCTGTTTTATCGGTTCCGAAAAGAACCTCAGTACGTTGTTTCCACTCCATTTCCTGCTACCTACTCTTTCTTTTTAAACCATTTATAGAACCAGCGGCCTACATTTTCATACTGCGGCGATTCACTCTGCCCCCGCGGATCGGAGAAGGTTATCGTCTCATCCGAATCGCCGTACTGGTCGGGATAAAGCACCATCAGACTGTTGTTGGAGAAATATTTTCCGATCAAAGTAGGAAGATCCTCAAAGTCAGCATGGTAAGAGATAGTACCCCGGCGGGCCGTTACAATAACCAGCAAATGCTCAAAGTCCACCTGCCTGGAGAGGTTCATCAGATCGTCCCAGGAATCCATCAGGGTATAATCTGTCCGTAACGCTTTATGATACTTATTTATATAACCACTGATACGCCCCATGGTTTGCCGGGTGGCATAAAAATGTACCCGGCATCCTATCTGGCTCCCCATCCGGCAGAGTCTTTCCACCCATTTGGTAAAGCCCACTTCAAATTCCGCTTTCGGGGGAACAGCCACAATAATACGGCGCATGGTATTGACAGGCATCAGGAAACGGACAATAAGGATCTGGCGATGCAACCCTTTGAGCAGGCTTTCTGTCTTACTTCCGTAGAAAGAGTCTACAATATTGGTTTTCCGGTGAAGACCGATCACTACCTCAGAAGTATTATATTCCCGGTAAGTATGAATGATCCCGGAAGCAATATTCAGGTCGAAACGGGTAACGGTATGCAGCGTCACATCGGCAGAGGCAGCGATTTTAGCCGCCTTTTCCAGGTACCGTTTTCCCTGTATCTGTTTTGCTTCGGTAGCATTGTTATCATTAATAACATTTAGTGCGATAAGCCCCTCTTTCCGTCGCGGGTCTTTCAGGATAAGAGCCGTATTGATAAGATAATCAATAGTATCCGGATTCGACATCGGGATCAGGATGTTCTCCTCCTCCTGAGGTTTATCTTCCACCTCTTCCGTATTGTCCATCAATACGATCTTACGGGCCGCCCGCTCGGTGGCCAACGAACTGATAATGCAGGTAAAGAGGATCATCACCACCGTACCATTGAGTACATCATCATTGAGCAACGGTACCCCCGGAGAGGCCTCAATTTTATTACCGATCAGCACGGCAGCCAGTGTAGCCGCCGCCTGGGCGTTACTAAGCCCGAACATTACCGAACGCTCCTCCGGTTGCATCCGGAAACTTTTCTGCGTGATCCATGCGGCCAGCCATTTGGAAAAAGTAGCTACTACCGTCATAACGACCGCTACTTTCAGGGCCTCTCCACCGGTAAAAAGAGTCCGCACATCGATGATCATCCCCACCCCGATCAGGAAGTAAGGAATAAAGAGGGCATTTCCCACAAACTCCAGGCGGTTCATCAGCGGAGATACGTGAGGAATAAGCCGGTTCAGGATCAGCCCCACCAGGAACGCTCCCAGGATCCCTTCCAGTCCCGCCAGGTCAAACAACCCTCCTCCGAGGAACACCGCAGCCAATACGAAGATGAACTGCATAATGTTATCTTCGTGCATACGGAAAAACCAGCGACAGATCCGGGGAAGGAATACGATCAGGATCGTACAGACCAACACCACCTTTACACCCAGTTCAATCCAGAACCAGCGGTCTACCTGATCTTTATATATCCCTGCGATCACAGCCAGCACCAACAGGGCCAGTGTGACGGTAATAGCCGTTCCCCCGATGGTGATACTCACACTCCGGAGGCGGGTAAGACCATACCGGCTGATAATGGGATAGGCGATCAGGGTATGCGAAGCATACATACTGGCCAGCAATACCGAAGTGGTAAAATTGTACCCCAGGAACTCCATACTACTCCATATCCCCAGTCCCATCGGGATGAGAAAGGTAAAAAAGCCGAAAATAAGAGCCTTGAACCGGTTCTTCTTAAAATCGTCCATATCCATTTCAAGACCGGCCAGGAACATAATATAATATAATCCTACTTTTCCAAAGAGTTCAAAACTACTATCCTTCTCTAATATATTAAAACCGTACTCACCCACCACGATCCCTGCCAGGATCATACCGATAATATGAGGGATCCGTAATCTTCCCAGGATCATCGGTGCGAACAGAATGACGAGAAGTACCAGAAAGAATATCCAAGTAGGATCCGTTACAGGTAAATGAAGGTTGTCAAACAGATCCATTTTTCTTTTCGTAAAATCAGGTTATTGTTTCTCTTGAATGTTTTTGCAAAATAACAAAAAAGATGGGAGTTCACAAAAACCCGGTGAGTTTACTTTACCATCCGGAAGGAGAATTTATACTTCTTTACCACCCCGTGGTCGGGATGCAACAATTCCACGAATAAAATATAGGTTCCGGATAGCTGTATCTTTCCCTTTGTACTCTTTCCGTCCCAGCTGAGGCTGCCGGAAGTCCCTACCGAATGGTTATGATATAACTTACAAACAGTTACCCCGGTTATATCGTAAACAAGGGCCCGTACCAGGTAGCCGTCTCCCGGAAGTTGGAAATGCAGCAGCAGGCTCTCCCCCTGCCAGGGATTAAACCGGGCACTTTCCAGCCGGAACTCCGGCTGATCCGACCCGGAATCGGGTTCCGTATAAACAGAATTCTCTCTTCCCGGAGTAGCATATCCATAATCTTCAGCGGCCGAACGCCAGTTATCCGGATCACCGGAAGGAAGTGCAGGATGTTTCTTCTCCAGGGAGATACCGCTTTTATCGCTTTGCAGCGTAGTGTGCATTTTTACCGTATAGCTCACTTCGTCCATAATTTCTCCATCCGCAGCGAGCAATACCAATATACCGGAACTATTGTTCAGGGCCGGCAACCGGGGAACTTCCACCACACATTCCGCAGGCGCATCGTATTGCTGGATCACCGTTTCCCGGTTAGCCGTAAAGCAGAGGTAAGAGGCCGGAGCCAGCATAAGCGGCTCCTCCACAAGTAGCCAGCTACCCGTCATATAACTGCCGTCTTCCCGTTTTTTACGCAGGATCATCCCCCGGATATCCATATTCTGACCACTATTATTATAGAGCTCTATATACTCCTGTCCCGATGGTTTGGGATGGAACATAATTTCATTAAAAAGAATATCACCGGAAGAGACTTCAGAAGCTCCTTCGGGAAGACCCGGCACGGGACCGGAAAGAGGATCATCGCCGGATAGTTCGCTTTCCGGCAGGTAGCAGTTAGTAAGAAGAACTAAAAAAAACGGCGCAATAAATGATTCTTTCCATAGGATTTAGCGATTAATATGGCAAAATTGTACTAATTTTGCAGTGTGTTATTTCCGGTTACAAAGATAAAAGAATAACCATTTAATTATTAGTTAACAAAAGAAAAAAGATGAAAGTAGCTATTGTTGGTGTTAGTGGTGCTGTAGGACAAGAGTTCCTGCGCATACTCGATGAAAGAAACTTCCCGTTGGATGAGCTTGTACTATTCGGTTCCAAACGCAGTGCCGGTAGTAAGTACACATTCCGCGGTAAGGAGATCGAGGTCAAACTTCTGCAACACAACGATGACTTCAAAGGTGTTGATATCGCTTTCACCTCAGCCGGAGCCGGAACCTCCAAAGAATTTGAAAAGACCATTACTCAATATGGAGCAGTGATGATCGATAATTCAAGTGCGTTCCGGATGGACGATGATGTACCTTTGGTAGTTCCCGAAGTGAATGCCGAGGATGCAAAAAAACGTCCGCGCGGCGTAATTGCCAACCCGAATTGTACAACCATCCAGATGGTAGTGGCCCTGAAAGCCATTGAGAACCTCTCCCATATCAAACGGGTACATGTATCCACTTACCAGGCTGCCAGTGGCGCCGGTGCCGCTGCGATGGATGAATTATACGAACAGTACCACCAGATCCTGGCCGGTGAAGAGGTAACTGTGGATAAGTTTGCCTACCAGCTTGCCTTTAACCTCATTCCGCAGGTAGACGTTTTCACAGAGAACGGATACACCAAAGAGGAGATGAAGATGTACAACGAAACCCGCAAGATCATGCACTCGGATGTAGAGGTAAGTGCTACTTGCGTACGTGTACCGGCTCTCCGGGCTCATTCGGAAAGCATCTGGGTAGAGACAGAACGTCCCGTCTCCGTAGAAGAAGCCCGCCAGGCATTTGCCAACGGTACAGGCCTGGTATTGCAGGATAATCCGGAAAAGAAAGAGTATCCGATGCCGCTCTTCCTCTCAGGAAAAGACCCCGTATATGTAGGACGCATCCGCAAAGATCTGGCCAACGAGAATGGACTCACTTTCTGGACCGTAAGCGACCAGATCAAGAAAGGAGCTGCACTGAACGCCGTACAGATCGCAGAGTACCTGATCGCCGAAAAAGATATTTAAAAAGATATCAGCAGGTAGTAGAACGGCTCAGCCCTTCTACTACCTTTTTTATAAAGAACCTAACCTGCTAAATCCTAAAAAAAATGAAACCGCATGTGATCGGACTCTCCTGTCCTCCCATTCCTGTAGTAAATATCGCCATTATCGGATTGGGTAACCGCGGAATGCTCGCGGTCCATCGTCTCCTTCATATTCCCGGCTGCCGCATCACGGCTTTGTGCGGCCTGCAACCCGAACGCCTCCACCAGGCTGCGACTGTTATCACCTCTCAAAACACTCCTTCCCCTGCTTTATATAGTAATCCTGACGACTGGAAGCAGGTTTGCGAACGGGAAGATATCCACCTTATTTACAACTGTACCCACTGGCAACTCCATACGCCCCTTGCGGTATATGCCATGCAGCAGGGAAAACACATAGCCATCGAAGTACCCGCTGCCCTTTCGGTGCGGGAGTGCTGGCAATTGGTAGATACAGCCGAAGCGACCCGCCGCCACTGCATGATGCTGAAGAACTGTTGCTACGATCCGTTTGAACTGGCTACGCTGAATATGGCCCGGCAAGGGTTGTTCGGTGAGATCGTACACGCGGAAGGTGCCTATATACACGACCTGTGTGCAATGAATTTCGATCCCCATGCCTACTACGGGATGTGGAGCCTCAGGTATAACGAACAACACACAGGGAATCCCTATCCTACTCACGGGCTGGGCCCCCTCTGTCAATTACTCCGGATCCACCGCAGTGACCGGATGCAGTATCTGGTCTCTATCTCTTCCGCCCAGTTTGGGACGACGGAGTATGCCCGAGAGAAATTCGGCCCTGAAAGCGCCCAGGCACAAAAAGAGTACAAAAAGGGAGATATGAATACCACCCTGATACGAACGATGAAAGGGAAGACCTTAATGATCCAGCACGATATCAGCAATCCACGTCCCTACAGCCGTATTTACCATATTACAGGCACCCGGGGCATGGCACAGAAGTGGCCGGTCCCACTCTTTGCATTCGCACCCGATAGCGAAGAGTATCTCAGCCAGGCAGAGGCCGAAGCGTTACTCCAGACCTACGAACACCCCTTTGTAAAAGAATATGGAGAAAAAGGAAAAGAGGTTGCCGGCGAACGCCGCTTACGGGATTTTATTATGGATTCCCGCCTGATACACTGTCTGAACCAGGGATTACCGTTAGACCAGGATGTATACGATGCAGCCGAATGGTCCTGCCTGGTGGAATTAACCCAATATTCGGTTAACAATGGCTCCGTACCGGTTGAAATTCCCGACTTCACCCGGGGAAGGTGGAAAGAGTAACACCAGCAAGAATTTCCCGGCCTTATAACACCTTCCCTCCGGTGAAATGATAGGTACGGCCGGAAAACGGTATCACCTCCGGCAAGATCCTTATAACTACCCTTTTACACAGCAAAAATCAGCTACTCCCTCTCCTACTATCCACCTATTCCTGATAAACAATTCACTACCTATTAGTTAAAAGCTAACGGAAAAAAGTCGTTTACCGCCCGGTTGCTCATCGTTTACCGCCCGTTTTTTGATGAACAACCGGGCATTTTTCCATCAGCAACCGGGCGTTTTCCCATGAGAAAACAGTTAGTTGCTCATCAGAAACAACCTAACTTCCTATCAGCAACCAACTAATTTCTTATCAGAAACAGCCTAACAAACGAGTAAGATCCGGCAGAAAAACAGAGAAAGGATGGTGGAAAGCAGAGAAAGGATCGGTATTCTCTCCATAAAAGTACCCCTTGAAACCCATTAAAATACCATACCTAACTCCTCTCTCCGGGTCCAGAAACGAGTGATCTCTCCAAATACATAGTGGCGGTAATCGCTCGCCGTTTGATAAACCTCACGGATATACTCTTTAGCCTCCGTGGTATAAAAATCACCGGGAGCAGGGGTAGTGATCTGCGTCAACTGGCACTCCATGATCAACCGGGCCTCTTTGAAAGAGATAGTACCGGAAGGAGTCCGGATCGCTGTGAGCCGGGTCTCTTTCATCTTTTCGCTCTCCCTGCCCGATCGGCTACCCAGCAGGAGCATCTCCTGCCTGTACTCCTCCGGAAAGTAACTAAGGGTATAGGTTTGCTCTTTCCGCATCAATTCCAGGGTGTATCGGTCTGTACGAATAATACAGCAGGCAACGGGTTTCCGGAAAAGGGTTCCTAATCCACCACCACTGCCCACCATGGAGTTATAGTGCTCTTCAGTGCCAGCAGTAATCGCAAAATATTCTTTACCCAACAGGGTAAATACATTATCGGATAGTTCTTCCGGACCCATCTCTTTAAAGAGCTGGTTAAAGCTTAACCGGGAAGTGCTTATAAGATCTGTTATTTTCATTTTTTACCAGTTAATGGATTACGTTGCAAAGTTCTATCTAAACAGAGGCTTATACAAGGGAGTAACTTATCCTGGACTTGTCAATTTTTGACTTTTTTGTATATGTAGAGAATATAGGAGGCGTCTCGGGAATCTTTGCAAGCAAGCTTGCACAATCCCTCTCGACTTTCACTATATTTGGCAAATGGAAAAAGGTAGAAAGGGTAAATAGAATGAGCTTTCCGACAACCAGCGGTTTGCCGGATGCAACACATTACCAGGATAAGCTCCTTATAACCGACCCGGTAAAGGAGTCTTCCCCGGAATCAGCTACAGCATCCATACCTGTGCGTTGTGAAGACTATTACATAATCCTGGTGGAACAGGGTGAAATGAAGATAGAGATCGACTATATCTCCTACACTATCGGAGCCCATACCTTTCTGTTTATCAAAGAGCGGAATATTACCCGCATTTTATCCCTGTCAGCAGATTGCAAAGGATACCGGATGATGGCCCGCAGTAGCTTTTTAAGGACGCTCACCAAAGAGGCAAAACCTCCCCGGGGAGTCAATACCACACTCTTACATCCGGTCACTGCATTGGAAGCCGACCAGTTCCAACTGATAAAAACCCATTTAGAACGGTTACGGTGGAGAATAGACCGGAAAGAGCATTTATTCCATGCCAAACTGGTAGAGAACGAGTTTGTTAACTTCATTCTGGAATTATGGAATTTCCGGGCAGTAAGAACCGGTATCCAACCACTCCCTGCGCAGAAGCCGGGGAACCGGGAACATATAGCGGCTGAATTCCTCCGGTTACTTTGTACCCATATCCAGACAGAGCGCGAAGTGGCCTTTTATGCCAACCTTTTGTGTGTCACCCCCATCTATCTCTCCCGGGCTGTAAAACATGTATTGGGTGTTCCACCCATGAAAGTAATAAACGAACTGATCCTTTCGGAGGCCCTTATCCTGCTCCGGAAGAGGGAGTTGGCCATCGGACACGTAGCCGATGCATTGAACTTTCCCGATCCGGCCTCTTTCAGCAAGTTTTTTAAAAAGAGTACCGGCCAATCCCCGATGGAGTACCGCAACCATGATAGTAAATGATAGATCTATGAT
>JAJQBG010000351.1 GCA_021203405.1 Bacteroides sp. | reverse complement strand
GTATTGAAAGTATACCGTGTAGCCCGGGAAAATCCCGTAGAAAGTATTAAAAGCGAATAAAACTATAAAAAGATATGATAGAGATCAATAACATCAGTAAAGTATTCCGGACTTCGGAAATTGAAACCGTAGCGTTAAATAAGGTGAGTTTGTCGGTAGAGCAGGGTGAGTTTATAGCCATTATGGGGCCCAGTGGATGTGGTAAGTCTACTTTATTAAATATATTGGGTGTGCTGGATAATCCGACCGAAGGTTCTTACCGGTTACTGGGAGAGGAAGTGGCGGATATCAAAGAGAAGAACCGGACCAGATTCCGCAGAGGGAAGATCGGATTTGTTTTCCAGAGTTTTAACCTGATCGATGAGTTAACGGTTTATCAGAATGTGGAACTTCCTCTTTATTATATGGATATGAGTAGGGAGGGGCGGAAAAACGGGTAAATGAGATACTGGACCGGATGAATATCAGCCATCGGGCCCGACACTATCCGAAACAACTCTCGGGAGGACAGCAGCAACGTGTAGCTATTGCCCGTGCTGTGGTAACTAATCCGAAACTGATCCTGGCGGATGAGCCTACCGGTAACCTGGACTCAAAGAATGGGGCAGAGGTGATGAACCTGCTGACGGAATTGAACCGGGAAGGAACTACGGTGATCATGGTTACTCACTCCGAGCATGATGCCAGTTTTGCCCATCGTATTATTCATCTGTTCGATGGTAGTATCGTAGCCAGGCATACGAATTAAAAAATACCGGAACGTTGGTTCCGGATGATATCTTACTGTGTTTACCGGTTTACTCTATATTAATAGGGTAAACCGGTTTTTCTTTCTACTGCGTAACATATGGACCACTATTAGTATCCACTTCAAAAACAGGTTATAACCCCGGATGTAACGGCTGGAAAAGCTTTTGTTACATTAACAGGGGTATATGTAACGACTGGCAAACCCCGTGCAACATTTGAATACCCTTCTATAAGAGAACTCTTTCTATTTTTATCAGAGTTAAAATCTTTGAAAAAACAATAGTTATATGATTACATCTATTCCTTTTTCCAATGTCCCTCCATTGGAAAACCAAGAAATTACCTTCAGTATTAATTTAACCAATGATTATTTATGAAAAGCATTAATCATTATTCCAGGCCGGTAGGTCTGTTTATTTTGTTATGCCTTATCCCTGCATGGGCATTTACGCAGAATGTATCCGTAAGGGGAAATATAAAAGACACTTCGGGGGAGGCTGTAATTGGTGCAAGTGTGCTTGAAGTGGGAACTACCAACGGGACTATTACCGATATAGACGGTAATTTTACGCTGTCGGTTGCTCCGGATGCACGCTTGAGTATTTCATTTATCGGATATGTTTCTCAGAAAGTGAGTGTCGCCGGTAAAAGCCGTATTGATGTGACCTTAAGGGATGATGCGAAACTTCTGGATGAAGTGGTAGTAGTGGGTTACGGACAAATGAAGAGAAGTGACCTGACCGGGTCGGTTGTTTCCGTATCCAGTGATGCCATTCAGAAATCTGTTACTACCTCTATTGACCAGGTTCTTCAGGGTAGAGCTGCGGGTGTACAGGTGCAACAGAACACAGGATTACCGGGAGGTAGTTCCTCCATCCATATTCGTGGGGTCAGTTCTTTAAATGCGTCGAACGAACCTATCTTTGTAATAGATGGGGTAATTATTGACGGATCAACAGGCTCCAGTTCAGAAAATGCATTGTCTTCTATTAACCCTTCCGATATCTTATCTATGGATATTCTGAAAGATGCCTCTGCCACCGCTATCTATGGAGCACGTGCATCAAACGGGGTAATCCTTATTACTACCAAAAGAGGGGCTAAGGGGGAGGCCAATGTTACGTACGACGGATATATCGGCTGGCAACAGATGCCTAAAAAACTGGATATGATGGATCTCCGCCAGTATGCTATTCATAAGAATGAGCGTTCCGAACTGGGGATTGTACAGTGGGATGATTACTTTGTACGTCCTGACTTGTTGGGGAAAGGAACCGACTGGCAGGATGAAATGTTCTCTACTGCTTTGATGCACAGTCATAACATCTCTGTAACGGGAGGTACTGAGAGAAATACCTATGCTTTGGGTGCAGGTTATCTGGACCAGGACGGTATTGCGGTAGGTTCCGGATTTAAACGTCTTACTTTAAGAGGTAGTTTTGATTCGGAAGTCAAAAAATACCTGAAAATGGGAGTAAGCTTTGCTTTCAGCAATTCAGAGCAGAATATTACTGTTTCGGACGAATCCTTGATCGAAGTAGCTTTGAAACAGACTCCGAATGTGGCTGTAAAGAATGCGGATGGTAACTACGATGGTCCTGATACCGATGAATATGTGCAGAACAATCCGGTAGGTTTGGCAATGATCAAAAAGAATGAGAACGAGAAGACAAGTATCCGTGCCAATACCTATGCCGAAATTAGTTTATGGGATGGTCTTAGTTATAAAACGGAACTCTCTTTTGATTACGGTATAACCAATACATACCGGTTTGATCCTTCCTATGAGTTTGGTGCGATTAACAATGAAGTACGGTCAGGAGCTCAATCCAAATCTTATAATAAGTTCTGGAGCTGGCGAAACCTGGTTACTTATAATAAAACATTTAATGACGTACATTCTATCAATGGTATGCTGGGACAGGAAATGCAGAAATCCAGTTGGGAATATTTGTATGGATATCGTTCCGGTTATTTGACCAATGGGGCTACTGATCTTAACCTGGGAGATACCGGTACTGCCCGAAATAACGGAAGCAGCGAAGCAAGTTCTATTCTTTCTTATTTTGGACGTGCCTTCTATTCGTACGATGATAAATACTTATTAACTGCTACTTTGCGTTACGATGGTTCTTCCAAGTTTTATAAGGATAATCGTTGGGGATGGTTCCCATCAGCCGCTTTGGCCTGGAAAATATCTAATGAAGAGTTTCTGGTAGATCATTCTACTATCAATAACCTGAAACTTCGTGTCGGTTGGGGTATGGTAGGTAACCAGAATGTAGAGAATTATGCCTACACTTCTACCTATAGTTCTGTAGGTACTGCCAACTGGGGAACGGGACTTCTGGCCAGTAATACAGCTAACCAGGATTTGAAATGGGAAACTACTTATTCAACCAATGTTGGATTTGATCTGAACCTCTTTCAAAATCGCATTGAGTTTATCGGAGACTTTTATTATAAGAAGACCAAAAATCTGTTGTTACAACTTCCTTTACCCTCTTATGTGGGAACCGAAGGAATAGGTTCAACAACAGCTCCCTGGTATAATATCGGTTCTTTGCAGAATAAAGGAGTAGAGTTTACCTTGAATACGATCAATATAGATAAAAGAGGATTCCAGTGGAGATCTAATTTTGTATTCTCATTAAACCGTAACAAAGTACTTTCTCTGGATACTGAAACCAGTTTGATCAATAAAGAAATTCAGGAAGGATCTGATATTACTGTAATTACCCGTACAGCAGTGGGTAAACCCATTGGTCAGTTCTATGGGTATAAAGTGATCGGACGATTTGAAAAAGCAACCGACTTTTATTATAAAGACGGTAATGGTACTATTCAGCAGGTCCCTCTTCCTAAAGAACTGGAAATTGGTGAAAATGGAGTATGGATCGGAGATTATATATTTGAAGATGTCAATAAAGATGGTGTGATTGACGACGAGGACCGTACTTATATCGGTAATCCTGAGCCTAAATTTACTTATGGTATTGGGAATACATTCTCTTACAAAGGCCTTGATCTTACTATTTACCTCACCGGCTCTTACGGGAACGATGTGGTAAACTACAACCGCCGTTTCCTGGAAAATCCACGTGAAAGTACCAACCTCCTTGTAAAAGCAACCAAGTATGCCCGGTTGGGTCTTATTGATCCGGATGGTCCTAATGATTTCAGAAATGTACAGATTGTAGGAGGAGATTGGGATATGCCTCGTATTGCTGCTTCTTCGGCTGCTGCCTCTTCCAATTATCGTTTCAGCGATAAATTTGTGGAAGATGGCTCGTACCTGCGTATTCAGAATATTTCTATTGGATATAATTTGCCGCGCCAATGGGTAACGAAGATAGGACTTCAGAATCTGAAAGTATATGCTAATCTACAAAATGTATATACATTTACTAAATATTCCGGTTATGATCCGGAAGTGGGTGCTGAAAATCAGGATGCTTTAATGAGCGGAATTGATAACTTCCGTTATCCCACACCCCGTATCTATACATTTGGTTTAAATCTTACCTTCTAATTTAACTGACAGAATATGAAAACAAGTAAAATAATATATACAC
>JAJQBG010000040.1 GCA_021203405.1 Bacteroides sp. | reverse complement strand
GTTAGCAGGAGCTTTCCGGGCATCCGAAAGCTTATCTTCCCAATGCTCTACAGAGTTTTGCCCGATCAGGTCCGTTACATATTTTACCGCTACCAGAGGAATGTTGAACTCACGGCAAACCACAGCCAGGGCAAATGCTTCCATATCTACTACATCTCCTACAAAACCTTCTGTATAAGTCACAAAATTATCTCCGGTATTACAGATACCGGAACGTACCGCAGGTTCTTTCCAATCTTCGCCGGGCATTATCTCCCCGGAAAAAACAATCTCGTAAGAGAGTCCGGGCAGACGCACCGATTCATAATCGCGGTCCACAAAATGGCGGCAAACAAAAAGATCTCCCACCTCATGATCCAGGGTGCCGGCCGTTCCCATATTAATGACCAGGTCGGGACGCTCTTCACAAATAGCCCGGGTAAGTTTCATGGCAGCATTGGCTTTTCCGACTCCCGTCATTACCATCTTCACCTCACACCCCGGAAATGTCACCGGTACATATTCCCCTTCGACCGCATATACAATTAAAATCTTCTTCATCTTACTTTAGTTTTTGATTTTCACAGGAACTACAACACCCTTTTAATACATAGTTCATAGTATTCACACTAAACCCTTCCGGTACTGATACAACAGGCACCTGAATAGACTGCAGGCAAAAAGTATGATGGCACTTCTCACAGTAGAAATGAACATGCAGATGATCCAGCACACAGTCGCAGGTCTCCTCGCAAAGAGCATATTTCAGCGACCCACTTCCATCCTCAATACGATGGATCAGGTGATGGTCCAGAAAAAGATGGAGTGTACGGGAAATGGTCGACTTATCAACCGTATCCAACTCGTTCTCCAGATCGCTCATGGAGAAAGCCCTTTCCAGATGCAGGATGATTTTAAAGATAAGCAATCGTATAGCAGTAGGTTTAACCCCCTTCTTTTCCAGCCTGTTTATATAGATTTGTTCATTCATACCCCTTGCTGTTATCCGCTTGTTTTATTCCTGACGAAAGTAATTCTTTTTTCCCGGACTGCCAACTGCATTCCTTTTAACCTGGGCTATAAATTTTTATATGAACCTTACCGGCAGGAAATACGTTATTTCCGGGTAAGTATACCCTAAACCATCCATACCTTATGACAGAGAAACTGGCTTTGAACCATAGGATCTTCCGCAAAAGTGAGCAGGCTGAATTTCATATCACACTTCCCCAAAGTATGTTTCACCTCAAAGAGAACGAATTTCGCCGTATCACACAGATTGAAACCATCTTCCTGAAAAAAGGAGAAGAGTTGCCCGGATTCTCATTTGATAATACAGAAATCCTCTATTATGTCAATCACGGCATTTTAAATCATAAAGACAATACCGGCGTACGTGGAGAAGTAACACCCCGTACCTCCTTAATGCTTAATACAGGCAGCGGTATGAAGTACAGGGAAGAGGCCGAGACAGACGTTGAATTAGTACGGATCAGCATGACTCCGCATACAGCAGACTTATCTCCCTCTTCCATGCTATATACTTTCTCTCCTGACTACCGGCCCAACGAGTGGAAATTAATAGCAGGCGAAAAAGAGGGAGCTCCTCTCCATATACGAAATGCGGTCAATGTATATGACCTATATCTGGAAAAAGGAAAAAAGCAGATCATTCCTTTTGCCACCGCCGGCTCCTATAATTACCTGTTATATTGCCTGGCAGGAAAATTACAGGCAGATCAGCTGTTACTGATGAAAGGAGATACAGTCTATCTTTCGGGCAATACCCTTCATACGATCCAGGCTCCGGATCGTTGCAAAGTATTATTACTGGAGTCCGTATAGGCAAAGGATCATTATAAATAGTAGAAAAACACAAGAAGTATAGTTGAAAAACAGTATCTTTATCCCCCAACTATCAGAAAACTGTAACTTGAATAACACATTTTTCCAAACATGATCACACAAACACCGGCTAAGAAGAACCACATTGATCTGGTCGATGCATTAAGAGGCTTTGCCCTTCTGGGTATTATTCTGATCCACCATGTAGAACATTTTGATATTGCCAACCAGGTAATATCTTCCTCCGGATGGCTGCGCACACTGGATCATTATACAGAACAAGTTGTATTCTTTGCTTTTGGCGGAAAGTGTTACGCGATTTTTGCCCTGTTGTTTGGTTTTAGTTTCTATGCACAGTATGAAAGCCGCAAAAGAAAAGGAGAAGACCTGGCCGGAAGATTTGTATGGCGCATGTGCATTCTTTTTGGTCTGGGCATATTCCATGTTATGTTCTATTCAGGAGCGATACTATCCTGCTATGCACTGGTAGGTTTGTTATTAGTACCTATAAGAAAATTAAGTGATAAAACCTTCCTGATACTTGCCACACTCTGTATGCTGGAGCCCTGGGAGCTGGGACAACTGATTTACGGACTATTTAATACCAACTATACTCCGGTAAATTATACCGGAGCGTTCTACCGGGCCTATGTAGAAGCTGCTACACAAAGTCCCTCTTTTGGGGAACTGATTAAAACCAATGTCACAGCCGGCCTGATAAACTCCCATCTCTTTGCCTGGAGTTCGGGGCGGTACTTCCAGACCCTCTCGCTTTTTATGATAGGAATAGTACTGGGACGCAGATCACTCTTTATCCCCTCCTCCATAAGCCTCTCTTTCTGGAAAAAAATATGGATCCTATCCATTCCGGCCTTCTTACTCCTGTGGTGGTTAAAAGCCACCCTACCCGACTTTAACCTTAGAAGCGGGATCCATGCCCCCCTGGGAACGATGATCCATATGTGGGGGAACTTTGCTTTTATGTCTTTTCTGGTTGCCTCTTTTGCACTACTATGGTTTAAAACCGGTTTCCGTAAAACAGAAGAATTACTGATACCCTACGGCCGTATGAGCCTAACCAATTACATTACCTGTTCCATAGCGGGATCTGTTATTTACTATAAAACGGTCTGGGAATGTTTGATAAGGTCGGTGCCACCGGAAGCCTGCTGATCGGCTTCGCTGTGTTCCTTATCCTGTTATCCTTTAGCAAATGGTGGCTTAAAAGCCACCGGCAAGGTCCCCTGGAGTACATCTGGTATACACTTACCTGGATAGGAAGCAAAAAAAGTGAGTCCGGTATTTTACCAGACTCACTCTATATAAGAACAATCCCTCTATTTCAACTCCCTCTTTATCCAATCTAACTGTTTATAGCGGGTCCCTGTAGAGACCCAATGCTCATTCACCGGTGTGATCAAAGCCTCTTTGGGAGAGGTCAGTACATTATAAACCGCATAACTGGTCGTTGCCGGGCACACATTATCATTATACCCCCAGGTCATAAACACCGGTACCCGGATCAACCGGGCAAAGTTAACCACATCGTAATAAGCAAGGGTCTTAATAACCTGAGAAGTCAGCTCCACACCCTGGTATTTACGTCCGAAATGGGGATAACCACCGGTACGCCCCTCCTCCGCATACGCTGCCATATCCGAAAGAGCCGGATGATTAGCGACACAGGCAGTAACCCGGGGATCCAGTGCCGTAATCACCAATGCCAGAGCACCACCCTGGCTTCCTCCCTGGGCAATCACATTCTTACCATCCCACTCCGGCAAAGAGCAGAGGTAATCCACCGCCCGGACACACCCCAGATAGACCTTTTTCATATAGTAAGCATCCCGGTCGTAAATCCCGTTAGCCAGATAGCCATTTTCATGATGACTTCCAAAAGCACGGGAAATATCCCCGTAAGTAGTAGCATCCAGGGAAGGATCTATCCCGTGGATCTCCATATCAAACCGGATCATGTCCGCTTCAGCATAAAAAAGTGTCTTCGTCGGATCCATATACTTTACTCCTGCTCCCGGGGGAGAGACCACCACCGGATATTTTCCCTCTTTTTTCGGTTTGGTAAGGTACCCATACACAAACCTCCCCGGTTTATAACACTGTAACTTGACCAGATAACAATCTACCTGATCCGAAGAGTACTCCTCTACATAGTTTACTTCCGGATTCATCGGACACTTAGCCTGTTCCTCCAAAGCCTTTTGCCAGAATTCCCTGAAATCTCCCGGCATCTGCGTATAAGGCACGATCTCTTCCACCGAGAAACCTACCTTACTATGGTGTTTATAGGTACACCCATCCAGGTTGATACTCATTTCGCAATCCCGGAAACCCGGTTTGTCCATCGTTCCCAACGCAATTTCAGCTTTTCCACCTCTTAACCGGACACTTCCCTGTGTGTCAGTATCCAGGCACTCCTGTCCGATCCTGTAACTAATTTCCTGATCACTGAGCAATACCCCATACCGGTAAACAGCTACACTAACCGTAGCCTTCTCCCCGGTTTTATAAAGCCAATCCGTATGATCGGGAGTAGTCACCCATAAAACATCACTCTGGTAAGGGTAATTTTGTGCCTGTATGGTTCCTGCCGTTAATCCTATAAGCAGAAACATGTAAACAATCAATTTTCTCATGGATATATAATTTATATGATTCATCGCTTGTTGACCTGTTTTTCGTTTCACCCTGCAAAGAAATAATTTAATCAGGAAATATCAGGGTATTTTTTGGGCTTTATTGAGTAACTTTTTAAAGCAAACCGTACAAAAACAAAATAATAACGTATATTCGCCTATCCCACAAATAACCTGGTACACGGATACTATTTATTTTCTGAACAATGGAAACTGTGAAAAACAAAGCACTATTACTACTGCTTACGGCAATTCTATATATTTCAGTGAGTGCACAACCGCCGCATACCTTTACCCGGTATACAGCTGAAGATGGCCTCTCCCAGAAAATCATAACCTCCACCCTGCAGGATCGGAAAGGCACTATGTGGTTTGCCACCTGGGATGGCATAAAAAAATTCGACGGTTACACCTTCACCAACTACAAAGCCTCCCTGGGAAGTACCATCGGGCTCACCAACAACCGCATCGAACACATTTACGAAGACCAATACGGTTATATCTGGCTTCAGAACTACGACGACCAGGTGTACCGGTTCAATCCCCGTACCGGAGAATTCCAGGATATACCCTATCCCGGTAAATACCAGGCCGGAGCGGTCTATCTACTCCCCCTGGGAGATGTATGGATCACTACCGGACAGGAAGGATTAATCCACATAAGGACCAACCCGGAAGACCACATCCTGACAGCAGAAAATTTTTCCTAAACCCACAATACCCCCGCTATTGAGACCGTCCACCAGATCGCACAGGACGCTCAGCAGAACCAGTGGATACTTACCGGGAACGGTCTCTACCAGTTACCACCCGACACCTCCGGTCCGGTAACATTCTTTGCTGAAAACCTACAAAACAACCAGGGGCAGCAACAATCTTTCCATCAAATGCTGGAACGGGAAAAAGAGATATTCTTTGCCTCTGTAAGCGGCAGAATATGGTGCTACCAGAAGGAAGACGGACGGTTCAGCCTGCTGGAACTTCCCACGCGCTCTACCATTGCCACCATAGATTCCCTACCCGGAGACAGGCTCCTGCTCGGAACAAAAAGCGACGGCTTTCTTATTTACGACCTGAACCGTAAACATACCGAACATTACAACACCTCCACCACCCACCGGTTAAAGAACAACCAGGTGAAATTTGTCTTTACAGATAGTTATCACGAAGCCTGGATCCAGTTCAATGAAAGCGGGATCACCCACTTTAACCCGGCAACCAAAGAGATTAACCACTACGATTTCACCAACCAGTACGGAAAAGAGCTGAATATCCAGCAACATGTCTTTATCCACGAAGATATTCACAGGAACCTCTGGGTACATCCCTCCGGAGGAGGATTCTCTTTCTACGACCGGGATCAAAAGAAACTGATCCTTTTTTACAACCAGCAACTCCAGGAGAACTGGAGCTCCTCCAACCGGATGACCTCAGCCTTTTCAGACCGCCAGGGCAACCTATGGATGTGCACCTACAATACCGGCCTTGAAAAAGTCACCTTCAACTACAGCGACTTCCATATACATCCGGTCAATCCCGGTGACAGGGAATCTTTTGAGAACGAAGTACGTGCCATCTATGAAGACAGTAACGGATACATCTGGGTAGGCAGTAAAGACAGCAGCATACGGCTCTACGACCAGGAGCTGCAGTTCCTCGGTTACCTGACCCGGTCGGGAGAGATCTCCCGCACCCTCAAACAATCGTTAGGGATGGCCTATTCCATTACCGAAGACCACCAGGGAACCCTGTGGATCGGCACCAAAGGAGACGGACTTATCTCCGCCACCCCTACCGGCCGGAAGCTAAGCTACACCCTCACCTCTTACCGGCACAAGCCCGGCGATATCTACAGCCTCAGCGATGACAATGTATATTGCGTCTACGAAGACTCCAGAGGCAGAATGTGGGTAGCTACGTACGGAGGAGGGATCAACTACATGGATCACCAATCGGAGGGTACCCCTCTTTTTATGAACCACCGCAACCACCTGAAGAACTACCCCATCAACGAGTGCTACCGTACCCGGTTCATCACCGCCGATGACACCGGCAATATCTGGGTAGGAACCACCCAGGGCCTGCTCTCTTTCGGGGAAGATTTTGACGATCCCGAGCGCATCACCTTCAACCATTATACCCGGATCCCTGGTAACCTCCACAGCCTGAGCAACAACGATGTACACCATATCTACCTGACCCGGAAAAAAGAGCTCTATTTTGCGACCTTCGGAGGAGGGCTTAACCAATTGATCAACCTGGATAACGGAGAAGCCACCTTCCGCTCTTTTACGGTAGAGGACGGACTACCTGCCGACATCCTGCAAACCATTGCAGAAGATACCCGGGGTAACCTCTGGCTCGCCACCGAAGAAGAGATCTGTAAATTTACTCCCGGCAGCAACCAGGTCGAGAATTATACCTCCCGCTCTTTCCCCCTCTTTTTCCGGTTCAATGAAGGAGCCTCTCTTCCCACCCGTTCCGGGAGAATACTCTACAACACCAACAGGGGGATCTTCCTGTTCAACCCCGACTCTATCCGCAAAAGCGACCATACTCCGGGAATTATCTTTTCACATTTCCAGGTGGGAGATAAAGTGATGCTGCCCGGCAAAGAGAACAGCATACTCACAGCAGATATCGATGATACCCCCCCCACCTTACCCTCTCCCATAAAGAGAACGGATTTACCCTGCAATACGCAGCGCTGGATATGAGATACCCCGAAGATATCACCTATGCCTATAAACTGGAAGGATTTGAAGAGAACTGGAATTACGTAGGCAAACGGCGTACGGCCACCTATACCAACCTTCCCAAAGGAGAGTATACCTTCCTGGTAAGATCCACCAACTCAGACGGAGTATGGAGAGAGAACCCACGCTCCCTTGCCATTACCGTACTACCCTCGTTCTGGGAAACCCCTGGGCCATGATCCTCTATGTCCTGGGCTTACTGGCTATCATCCAGATCACCGTATACATTCTTTTCCGGTTTTACCGGTTAAAGAACGAAGTGACGATCGAACAGAAAGTATCCGACCTGAAACTACGCTTTTTCACCAATATTTCCCACGAACTGCGCACCCCGCTTACCCTGATCACAGGCCCGGTAGAACATATCCTCCGGCACGCCAGCCTCGAAACAGAAGTACGCGACCAGTTGCTTCTGGTAGAGAAGAACACCAGCCGTATGCTCCGTTTAGTCAACCAGATCCTGGACTTCCGTAAAATACAGAACAAAAAAATGAAAATGCAGGTGCGGCAGATCGACCTTATCCCCTTCATACGCCACATTATGGAGAATTTTTACGGAGTCGCCAACCAACAGGAGATAGAGTTCCTCCTTGACAGTGAACCCACCGCCCTGTATCTCTGGGCCGATCCGGATAAACTCGAAAAGATCCTCTTTAACCTGCTCTCCAATGCCTTTAAATATACCCTGAAAGGGAAACAGATCAAAGTGTCCGTTACTGAGAACGACTCAGAGATACAAATCAGTGTACAGGACCAGGGAGTAGGTATCTCCGAGAACAAACAAAAATCCCTCTTTGTCCGGTTTGAGAACCTGGCCGACACCCACCTGTTCAACCAGCCCACCTCCGGTATCGGCCTCTCCCTGGCCAAAGAGCTGGTCGAAATACACAAAGGAGAGATCACCCTCCGGAGTAAACCCGGCACAGGAAGCACCTTTACCGTCATACTTCCCAAAGGAAAAGCACACTTTGACGAAGATACCGAATTTATTCTTTCAGACTCTATCCACCCCACCGAAGAGGCCCCGGACACCCCGCTTACGACCTTTCCCCAGGCAGAAGAGGGCAGTGTCAACGCTACCGGCAAAGAGACCATGCTGCTGGTAGAAGATAATACGGAACTACGCTTCTTCTTGAAGACCGTCTTTATCAAACACTTCCATATCCTGGAAGCTGGGAACGGAAAAGAAGGGCTGGAAAAAGCCCGGGAATTTAACCCGGAAATTATTATCAGCGATGTGATGATGCCGGAGATGGACGGCATCCAGATGATGAAAGAGATCCGGGCCGATATAAACATCAGCCATACCTGCATCATCCTCCTTACCGCCAAATCCAATATTGAGAGCAAGATCGAAGGAATGGAGCTTGGAGCAGACGACTATATCACCAAACCCTTCAGCGCCGCTTACCTGAAAGCCCGCATATTCAACCTGCTGGAGCAACGCAAAAAAACTCCAGGCTCTTTACTGCGCCACCCTTATCAGTACCCCACAAGAGCAGAAAGACCCTGAAAACCCACTGCTGCCCCCTACCCTCTCACCCAATGACCAGAAATTTATGCAACATCTCCTGGAACTGATGGAGACTAACATGGACAACGGCGACCTCACCGTAGAAGAACTGGCCCTTACCCTGGGTATGAGCCGTTCGGTATTCTTCAAAAAGCTTAAATCCCTGATCGGTCTCTCCCCGGTAGAATTTATCAAAGAGGTGCGGATGAAGCGGGCTTCCCAACTTATTGAAGAAGGCGGAAATAACATGGCTCAGATAGCCTATATGATTGGTTTTAACGATCCCCACTACTTTAGTAAATGTTTCAGGCAGATATTTTCCATGACACCCACCGAATACAAAGAGATGAAACAGAGAAAATAGTACCCCGTATACGACACAATCCACAGGAAGAGTGTAATAACCGCATAAGAATCCCGCAATATTTAACAATTTATCTATATAACTTTCCATCCTTTGTAATATATTTGCACCAGGAACAGCACAGGATGATCGCAAAGAGTTACTTTGTGACGGATAATTTAATACTATTACTCTTGAGAACATGAAAACGGATATGAAAAGAAAAGGCGCAAACCTGTTGTTTCCCGGCTGTCAACTACTTCTGTTATCTTTTTTGATACTCCCCTTTTTAACGGTCCGGGCACAGGAAAATTATGTTCCCGGAACCGAAGATAGATTTATTATCGAAAAAAGCATCCGGGAGACCAAACGGAAAGAGAAGAACGATACCGTATATCATATTTCCAACGATCCCCGCCTGCAACAATATACCGGCCGGTGGGAATGGAGATCCGCCGCAGGAGACACCTTGCTGGTGGTAGAACTCACGGATGAAGAGATCTACCAGCGGGCCTCTGAAAAGATCATCCGGGAGAATAAAGAATCGCCCGATAAAACCCATATTATACAAGTAAACCGGATCTTCGGAAAATACGAATATAGTATCGGAGATTCAGTATTATACTCTAATTTATATAAGTACCCCACTTCCGAAGGAGAGACGCCTCTTTCCCCGGCCAAAGAGAGAAAAGCGTATCTTTTCGGCCTGTTTGACCAGCCAGATCCCGAACAGTGTATTTATCTCACCCTGAGACGTAATCCACTCAGCCAGACCCACGCAACCAAAGTTTTAAAGTTTTCTCTAAATGAGCCCGGGAGTGAGGAGGCTACCTGGGAAATGTATGCGTTGGATAAAGATGAAAGTACTTATCTGTCGGTATATCCTACTACTCCGGAAGAGATCATATTTCCTACCTCTATTACCCTAAAAAAGTGACTCAATAACTACACAACTCTTATTTTTCAGAAGATGCGAACTACACCAGAAACAGATCTTACCTTTTCCGTAAGAAGCAAACATTTCGCAGTATGCTTTTTATCTATCTTGTTGTATCCTCTTTTTTCGATAAATGCCCAGGAAAGGATCTGGCCGGATAAGGATATATTCTATCTTCCCAAGCCCGCCCTCCTGGTAAGACCTGATGAAGAGAAACACTCCATCCATCTCCATGCCAACCATCCTGAATTAAAGAGATATACAGGCAGGTGGGAATGGAGATCTGAAGAGGGAGATACTTTATTGGTAGTAGAGATCATCAATAAAAAGATATACCAGCAAACGGAGCATTACCAGGGGGCCAAAACATTTGATCAGAAAAGGAAAAAACATATTCTCCGGAGTAATATTCTTTGCGGAGTGTACGAATACAGTATACGCGATTCGGTACTTTTTTCAAATGTTGCAGTACTACCGGATATAGGTAACACTATTTATCCTCTCGATACGGATAAAAAAAGAAATCTCCTGATCGGACTTTTTAACCAGGAACAACGTAAAACCCATATATTCCTGAAACTCTATAAGAATCCGTTGGCACCCTCCCATCAGGGAGTGATTAAAATCAGCCTGACTGACAGAAAAAAAGGAATAGCGGAATGGGAAATGTACAGACAGGGAAAAGAGACACTCAACCATATTGTTATCCATCCTTCCACTCCTCAGGAGATGATACTCCCCACCCGGATCATCCTGACAAGAACAAAGAAATAATATTTCGTTCAGCACCTGTTCACCGGGAGATGTTCTCCCGGTGAACGAAAATATTTTTATAAAAAGAATATCCCTAACTATTCCGCCCTTAAAACATAGACCTCCCCGGCTTCCGTATCCAGATCAAACAAAAAAGTAGTATTGCCGGAACTCCACTAACCGGAGCGTTAGCAGCGATCAGGGGCCTACGCACCGGTTGAGCCTCCAGGAAAGGATTTACTTTTACTCCGTATTCAGCCCGGGCCAGCTCTTCTCCCTCCCGGAACAACGGCTGTTCACTGCGTAACCGGAGTTTACCCCCTATAGTAGAGCGGATCTTTACCTCTTCCAGGTTACCATCCTTCCACTTCATCTCCTCCAGCACAAATCCACCCCGCAGGCGGATACCGGTAATACGGCCCTCTTTCCATACATCCGGCAAAGCCGGCAATAAATGAACCGAACCCGTATGGCTCTGCACCAGCATCTCCGCAATACCGGCCGTACAGCCAAAGTTCCCATCGATCTGGAAAGGAGGATGGGCATCAAACAGGTTGGGATAAGTTCCCCCGTTCTGTCCCTTCTCTTCCAGGGTGGGCCGTATCTGCTCAGTGATCAGTTTATAAGCATGGTCCCATCCAATAAACGCGCCCAGAAGCAGACTTTCCAGCCCATAGACCAGCTGGTAGAATGATCGCCCCGCGAAACAAGTGACTTCCTGGCCGCTTCAAAAAGGACAGGGGTATCGTAACGGGTGATCTGGCGTCCCGGATAGAGTCCCCACAGATGAGAAATATGGCGGTGACGGTCGTTCGGGTTGTCCCAGTCTTCCATCCACTCCTGCAATTGGCCCCAGCGGCCTACCTGCATCGGAGCCAGGTTATTTACGACCGTTCGCAGGTTATCCATAAAAAGAGTGCTCTCTCCTACCCGTCCGGCTGCTTCCAGTGTATTGCGGAACAAGTCTGAAACCATCTGGTTATCCATAGTAGCACCCGCAACCACTACAAAAGTACGTTCACCGTTCACACTCGGTTTATTCTCCGGCGAGTAAGAGGGAGATACCACCAACCAGCTATTTTCCGGTTCCCGAATCAGGAAATCCAGGAAAAATTCGCAGGCTCCTTTCAGGATAGGATATACCTCCTGCAAATACTCCTGATCACCGGAAAAGAGGAAACGATCCCACAAATGCTGGCAGAACCAGGCGTTAGCGGTAGGCCAGATACCGTATGCGGGTCCATCCACCGATCCGGTAGAGCGCCAGATATCGGTATTGTGGTGTAGCGTCCAGCCCCGGCATCCATACATCGCCGCACTCTCCCGCCCCTGCTCTGCACACTCACGCACCAGGCGCAGGAAAGGCTCGTGCAATTCGGCCAGGTTGGTTACCTCTGCCGGCCAGTAGTTCATCTCTACATTGATATCAGTCGTATACTTTCCATCCCAGGGAGCCTTTAACTGATAGTTCCAGATACCCTGCAGGTTAGCAGCCTGTCCGCCGGGTTGCGAACAACAGATCAGCAGATAACGACCAAACTGGAAGTAGAGAGCCGAAAGATGCGGATCAAAAGTAGATCCGAACTCTTCCACCCTTACATCGGTCGGTTTAAAAGCCTGTTCGTTTACTCCCAGGTCAAAAGATACCCGGTCAAAGTAGTTCTTATAAAAAGCCGTATGGGCGGCTTTGGCCCTCGGATAGTTTGTACCGGCACTCTTCAGATAGCTATACGCCTTTTCTTCCGGGTTCCCGGAGATATCTTTATAGTTGATAAAGTTGGTTCCCGTAGATACATAGAGGGTTACACTACTCGCCCCTGTTACCTGCACGGTAGAGTCTGAAAGCACCTCCATCTTTCCTCCCTTCCGCTCTATACGGGTCAGGGTAGTAAAACGTACTTTGCCTTCAATACCTTCGTGATCGGTTCCTCTGGCATCCAGCCTCAATTCACCTTTCGAAGTGACGGATCGCTCTGCCTCTTTATACGGTGTAGTATAACGTGCCGTGAACGATATCTTGTTTTTATCAGAAGCCGTCAGGCGAACAATAAATAGATCGTCCGTAAACGAAGTAAAGGCTTCCCGGGTATAGGTCACTCCATCCACCGTAAACCGGGTAGTAGTCACGGCAGTCTCCAGATCCAGTTCCCGGTAATAATCCCGGTAGTTCTCCAATCCCTGAAAGTCCAGGTGGAGGGAACCTACGGTCTGATAAGGCATTCCTTTAGCTTCGGGCGAACAAATAGCTTCTCCGCAAAGTTCCTGCGCCCGCATATTCTCACCGGCAAAAATAAGTCTCCGGATCTCCGGCAACGCATCCTTGGCTTTCGGATTGGTATTGTTATGGGGCGATCCACCCCAGATGGTCTCTTCATTGAGCTGGAACTCCTCTTTCAGGGGGTCTCCGTACACCATCGCTCCCAGACGGCCATTTCCCAAAGGCAATGCCTCTACCCAACGTTCAGCCGGCTTATCGTACCACAACTTCATACCGGGACTATTTTCGGCAACCAGCTTCCCGCTACACAGTACGATCACGCCCATTAAAATAATATTCCTCATATTTTGTTTGTTTTAAGTGTTCCACCGGCAATATTAGCAAGAAAAAGAGAACGGTAGTGTACAATCCGATCACTTTTTCCCACTTTTCAACCGAAGCCCTTTTGTATAGGTTATAAAGTTACTTCCGCCTATTTTTAAAGAACGTTCCACTCACAATCCCACTCAACTAACAATCAAACCTTTAACATAAAACAAACGTATTCAAAACGTATATTTGATCCCCCTTAACCGTAAACCAATAGTAACTTTTCATTTGTTTTCCTCCTCCGTTCAGCCTTATTTTGCATACACCTTCCAGGCACAACCAAGGTAGTGATGCGCGCCACGATCCTCCGGCTACCCCTGGCAAAACATACCATTAAAAACATTACTATTATGAATAGAAAATTGCCTTTGTTCCCCAAACAGCTTCTTATCTGGCTCCTCCTGATAGGAATTACCACAGGTAGCTATGCCCAGAGAAGCTCAATCCGCGGTACCGTGATAGACGAATCAGGAGATCCCCTGATCGGTGTTACCATACAGGCCGAAAACTCACAGGCCGGTACCATTACCGACATAACCGGTGGCTTCCTGCTGGAAGTTCCTGCCGGAAACCCACTCACCTTCTCTTATATAGGATATCGTTCCCAGACCCTGCCTGCAACCAATAATATGCGTGTAGTGATGGGTGAAGATATTATGCGTATGGACGAAGTAGTGGTCATCGGATACGGTGTCCAGAAGAAGGTGAACCTCACCGGGGCCGTAGCTTCCGTACGCAGCGATGAGATCCTGAAAGCCCAATCTGCCAATACCTCCAATGCCCTGATCGGACAGATCCCCGGGCTTATTGCCAAACAAACCAGCGGGGAACCCAGACAGGACGGTTCGCAACTCTACATCCGTGGGGTAGCTACCTTTCAGGGAAACACCTCTCCTACCTATATCATTGACGGTATAGAAAGACAGGGCGAAGACTTTGCCCGGATCGATCCGAACGAAATAGAATCGGTTACTATCCTGAAAGATGCCGCTTCGGCTGCCGTATTCGGTATGCGGGGAGCCAACGGAGTCGTATTGGTAACCACCAAACGCGGAGCAGCCGATAAAACCTCCATCCGTTATTCCGGCGATGTCTCCATCCAGAGCCCGGCCAGCCTGCCTAAGTTTGCCAACTCGGCCGATTATGCACGTAATCTGAACAAATATATAGGGAGTGAGATCTATACCCAGGAAGAGATCACCAAATTTGCCAACGGATCAGATCCCGAAAAATATCCCAATACCAACTGGTACGACGAAATGCTCTCCCAAAATGCCATCCAGCACCAGCACAATCTCACCGTGAGCGGAGGAGGCGATAAAGTAAAATACTTCACCAGTTTCGGTTATGTAAATCAGGGAGGCTTATGGAATAACCTGAATTACGAACAATATTCCCTCCGGGCCAATATTGATGCCACTATCACTAAAACTACGAAGCTGGCCGTAGATATATCCGGACGGGTAGAGTACAGGGACGGCAGCCCTCAGAGTAGTACCAGCGTATTCCAGCAACTCATCCGGAACACTCCCGTACTACTGGCCCGCTACGACAACGGCCTGCTCACCGTACCCGATGCCACCCACCCCAACATTATGGCACAAGCCAGCAAAGATGCCGGGTATAACAACTCCCGCAACAATTCCGTACTCACCCGTATGGAACTGGCGCAGGACCTCTCCGTACTTACCCCGGGATTAAATATCAAGGGAGTATTATCCTACGATAAGAATAACTATGCCCAGAAAACCTGGTCAGTCTCTCCCTACATCTATGTACGCGATCCGGAAGACCCCGATGTATACAACCTCCAACCCCGCGGAAGTGCCACTCTGAGCCAGAACCAGAATGACAATGAATATGTAGAGTGGCAGGGACATCTTACGTACGACCGCTCCTTCGGACTCCACGCTGTCTCCGGAATGGTGATGGGCCTGGGCCGGAAAGAGAAATACCACAACCTTTGGGTACAACGAACCTCCTTTGACTCCGATGTAATGGACCAGATCAGTGCCGGGAACTCCAACGGACAACAGATGAACGGATACGATACAGAATCAGCCCGTGTCAGTTATGTAGGACGAATGAACTACAACTATGCCGGCAAATACCTCTTTGAAGCCAACCTGCGCCGGGATGCATCCGAGAACTTCAGCCCCGACAAACGGTGGGGAACCTTTGCTTCCGCTTCCGTAGGCTGGTTAGTATCCGAAGAGGAGTTCTTTAAACCCCTCCGGGATCAGATCAACTTCCTCAAACTAAGAGGCTCCTACGGAACCCTGGGTAACGATAATACCGGAGGAGTATCCTTTCCCTACTACAGCCGTTTCGACCTTTACGGGGCACGGGGCTCACACTCCGGCAACCTGGCCAACAACCTGGGAGACTATGTATTCGGAGAACTGGTAACCAAAGGATTGATTCCCGGTGCCATAGCCAACGCCCTGGCTACCTGGGAAAAATCAAAGAAAACCAATATCGCCATCGACATGGGACTTTTTAATAGGGTTAACCTCTCAGTCGATCTCTTTAAAGAGACCCGTTCCAACATCCTTGCCCAGCGTAACGCCGAAGTACCCTGGTCATTCGGCGGCGGTCTGCCCCTTGAAAATATAGGGAAAGTAGAGAACAAAGGAGTAGATGCTATGCTCTCTTTCACCCAGACTATCGGTGAAGTACGCTACACCCTCGGCGGTAATTTCACTTATGCACGCAATAAAGTACTCGAAATGGCCGAAGCAGCCGGAACCTCCCAGTATACCCGACGTACCGGACGCCCCATCCATAGCTATTACGGATACAAAACAGACGGCATCTTCCAGTCGCAGGCCGAAATTGATGCCTATGCCAAACAGGAAGTAGCCGGAACCGACTACATCACCCGTCCCGGAGATATCAAATATGTAGATGTAGATGGTAACCAGGTAGTAGATGCCGGAGATATGACCTACCTGGGATACGGCAATGTGCCCGAAATTGTATACGGTATCAACGGAAACCTCTCCTGGAAAAACTTCGACCTGAGTTTCCTCTTCCAGGGAGCAGGCCATGTTCAGGTCTATCTGAACGGTGGAGTGATCATGCCTTACTTTAACGACGGCAATCTACCCGAACTCTGGGTGAAAGAGGCCTGGACCGAAGAGAATCGCGGCAATCGTTATCCCCGTCTCGAAGTCTCCACCCACAACTTCCCCAATACCGACTTTGCTCCGGTACAAACCTACCTCTATAACGCCTCTTACCTGAGGCTTAAAATGTAGAAGTAGGCTATACCTTCCCGCGCCGGTGGCTCACACCGCTTCGTATGCAGAGTGCCCGGATCTACGTAAGCGGACAAAACCTGCTTACCTTTACCCATGTGCCCCAGATAGACCCCGAGAACATCAACTCGCAGGGGTGGTCTTATCCGCAGATGAAAGCATTTAACATAGGTATCAACATCGAATTTTAATAATAGTTCACCATGAAAAAGATCCTTCAAACTACAGGTTTACTCCTGATCCTGATAAGTATAACCGGTTGTGGCGATATGCTCGATATCAAACCAACCACCTTTGTGAACGACGAGCTGATCTGGAAAGATAAAAAACTGATCGACCAGTTTGTAGCCAATATCTACGGAACCCTCTTCTGTGGTTTTAACCGCAATACCCAGGGATGGGGGCAGGATTGGTCGGCAGCCTTTGGCGGTAACTTCGATGCCGGTACCGACGACTTTGACGGAAAGTTCGATGCCAATGTAAACCAGTTCAATACCGGACAGATCACAGCACAAAACACCCCTTTTATAGAAGATATATGGCTCAGTAACTATGCCATCATCCGGCAAAGCAACCTCATTATAGAAGCAGTGCCCGAAACAGAAGATGTCGTGCTTACGCCCGATGAAAAAAAGTACTACGAAGCAGAAGCCCGCTTCCTGCGTGCCTTCTGTTACTTTGACCTTGCCAAAACCTTTGGGCGGGCGCCCCTTATTACCCGGGCGCAACAACTCGACGATGATCTGCTCACCCCGGCAGCCGGCTTCGAAGAGCTGATCCGGTTCATTGAAGAAGAGTGCGATACCTATGCTGGCCATCTCTCCGTAACCGTACCTGCCGACAAAAAAGGCCGGGCTACCCGGGGAGCCTTCCTGGCCCTGAAAGCCAGAGCCCTGCTCTACCTGGCCAGCCCCCTCAATAACGAAACGAACTCCCGCGAACGTTGGGAAGCCGCCGCCTGGGCAGCCGATGAGGTACGCCGGTTGAATGTATACTCTCTTTACAAACAGGGAGAATATGCTTACGGCTCCCTCTTCTTCGACAAAACAGCCGCCAACAACGAGATCATCTTTGAGCGTCGTTTCCTCTATCCGGACATTACCCACTGTATCCATCTACAGTGGAGCCTTGACCCCGAAGGAGTAGATAAAGGTTCCTGGAACGGGCTCTACCCTACCCAGAACCTGGCAGATGCTTACGAAACAACCGATGGAAAATTAATAACCGATCCAACCTCTATTTATGACCCGAATAACCCGTATGCAAACCGGGACTCGTGTTTCTACCAGACCCTCCTTCACCACGGTAGCTGGTGGGAAGGAACCCAGATACTGATCCACCGCCACCTTCAAAATCCCCAGTGGAGTGGAAATACAGTTCCAAACGAATACCGGGCCCGCTGCGGCTACGGACTCCGTAAAATGATCGAAGAGTACGACGGCCCGGCCGCCGATCTCTACACCGGAGCTTTTACCCAGGATAACAACTGGCCCTACTTCCGCTATGCTGAAGTATTACTTAACTATGCCGAAGCCCGTAACGAAGCCCTCGATAGCCCGGATGCCAGTGTATACGAAGCGATCAATGAAGTACGCGAGCGGGCCGGGCAACCCGGACTACCTGAAGGATTGTCCCAGGCAGCTATGCGGGAACGCATCCGCAACGAACGCCGCATAGAACTCTGTCTCGAAGAACACCGGTTCTTTGACCTGCGCCGGTGGAAAGCAGCCGATAAATTGCGGGAAACCATCCGGGGCATGACCATTGAATACGATGGTAATACCGATACAAATCACTATATTGTGGTGGATATTGAAGAACGGGTATTTAATGAAGCCCATTACTATCTGCCCATTCCCTATAGTGAAACGCAGAAGAATCCGAATTTGCTTCCATAGGTAGCAGGAATAGAGGAAATCTCCCCTCCCCGGGAGCTCCTCTCTCTCTATATACCTCTTTTTACAGACCGGAGGCCTACCCTATCTTAGACCCCGGCAACGCCGGGGGTATATGGACAGCCTCTACATTGCGCACCAAAGGTGCAGTATAGGCAAAACACGGATTAAGGTAAATACCATTCGTATCTCTGGTACTATGCTGGGCTTCCAGCCCGGAATATTTTTTATCCTATATCCCCCGGCGTTGCCGGGGTCTAAGATATCCTACCCTCTGCGAGGGTGAGTAAAAGAGAGGTATATAGAGTAAAGAATAAAACAGAGAAGGCTAATAAGCTAAAACAGTGTTGCCGCCGGCTTCACAGCTGGTGGCTCTTAAATCGCGGCTTCATAGCCGCTCATGTACCGTGTAGGGGCTATAGAGTTCCTATACAAACCC
>JAJQBG010000208.1 GCA_021203405.1 Bacteroides sp. | reverse complement strand
CGGATGAAACCAACAATTGATAAGTTGATTGATAAAAAGAACAAGGCTTTGCCGGAAAAAACAGTAGTGGGGTTATTTATTTTATCTTTTTATCCTCTCCTGCACTGAGGGAAAAAGCCTCCACCCCCGCCGGAAGGCTTTTCGATCAATTATTTATTCGTGGCTTTTTCAAGCGCTTTTATCCGTTTACCCTCCTGGGTGCGCAGCGCTTTCAGCTCGGTTAACTGCCGCTGGTAATAACGGCTGTGAGCCGAGATCAGCTCCCGGTACCGGATGGTGAACATAATAAAATCCTGCAGATCGGCAATCATATTAATCATTCCGGTTTTATGGCTCTTACCGGCCTCCGGATCGCTCAATAAATAGTGCCCCAGTACCCGGGAAAAATCTCCCAGGCTGTTTTCCCACCGTTTCCCCAACCGGTTAAACAGGTTATGGGCTTCGGTAGCGTGGATCAATAATTTATCCAGTTTGACAATGTCGGTATACTCCTCTTTGTTGGAAGAGAGCAACCGCTTGTAAACTTCCGCATAAAAATCACTTAGATAACTTTCCCGGGATTCTTCGCCGGGAGATACGAGAGTGGAAGTCAGATCCTCGCACAGAGGACTCAACGGGGTTGGGTTGTTTATATGTTCCATATAACAAAACTTTAGTGAAGGCGTAAAAAACGGTTCCGCCTGTCCCGTTGACTTCCACTTTAGTATTCCCTCAGGATAAAGCAGTGGGCGCATTAACGCTCCACACGGGGGTACGGAACCGCCTGTATCAGGAGAGCAGGTATATATAAATATATACCTGCTGCTAAAAGGCAGTAATTCTACCCGAGAAATAAATACTAAAGAGAAGTCACCACAAAAATAGGAAGATAATTCTATATTCGGGGCAAAAGGGCGGTGATTTTATTAAACCTTTGTTTCTTTGCGGGGTGAATATAGGAGTTTCCGGTTCACGACCTGATAGATCCGGTGGGTGGCAGGGGTGCTACCAGTGCTACCACCTAAAAAGCACCTGTCACATGTAATGGATTTGTTTTCAATAAGATGTGATAGTGTGCTACCAAAATGAGGTTTTTTAATCTTTTAGAAGATTTTGTATGTATCTCTTTTTATTAGGGTCTGTTTCGGATAATTATTCTGATGGGCTGAAAGCCCAAACGATTTTAGCCCAGGGTGTTAACCCTGGGAAATAGGTGTTCCTCAATAAATAGAGTTCTGCAAGAACGGCCGGATCAGAAGCAGTTAATTTTATGATCAGAGTCGGTTCCCTATATCGCAGGCTCTCTATCCCGGTAAAATTTCATTTAAAAATAGATTCTTTTGTTCACCGGGAGATATTCTCCCGGAACACCCCTCTTTTTCTCATACAAAGTACACGGATCGGACAACATGTCCTTAGAGTAATCACATCGGGAGAGCATCTCCCGATGAACACAGACTTTATCGACCGTTCTTTCAGAACTCTGCTTATCAGATAGTTATCGATACCCAGGGTTAACACCCTGGGCTAGGATCGGTAGGGCTTTCAGCCCATTGACTAATTCTTGTTAACCGGGAGATATTCTCCCGGAACACACTTCATTTTCGTTTACCGACGCAATAAAAAGGGCTGGCTCAGTTTAATATCGCTGGAAGAGCTCCCGATCATAATCGTGTATGCTCCTTCCGGAGTGACAAAACGACCGCTTTCCTCCTCCCAATACCGTAACAGTTCTTTTTTGACCGGGATCTGTATAAGCTTGTTCTCTCCCTGGCGGATAAAACTTCGCTGAAAACCTTTTAGTTCTTTTACCGGGGTTATCACCCCTACATCGGGGAGCTTTACATATACCTGCGAAACTTCATCTCCATCGTATTTCCCGGTATTTTTAACATAGAACGAGACCTCTATCTCTTCCCCGAGATCTTTTACCTCCGGTTTGCTATACTGAAAGGTGGTATAGCTTAAACCATATCCGAAGGGATATAAGGGTGTTCCGGTGAAATACTGGTAGGTGCGGCCCCGGGTGATGTCGTAATCGTCGAAGGGGGGAAGTTCATCGAGGGAGTTGTAGTAGGTCAGCGGCAATCTGCCGGCGGGATTGTAATCTCCAAAGAGTACTTCGGCAATGGCCCGGCCTCCCTGTTCGCCCGGGTACCAGGCATTGACAATGGTAGGAATATTTTCGTCCATCCAGTTAATGGCCAGGGAACTTCCTGCCACCAATATGACTACGGTGTTCGGATTGATCTTATAGATCTCTTCGATAAATTCCTGCTGGTCTTCCGGCAGACAGATATCGTTGCGATCCTTTCCCTCCCGTTCAATGGTTTTATTAATACCCAGTACGGCAATAACCATATCGCACTCCCGGGCTGCTTTTCCGGCTTCTCCGTAGAGGTCGATGCGTTCTTTTTTAGCTACTTCGGGTACGCTCCATTGCAGGCGGGCTAGGGCATAATCGCGGTCGTCGTAATATTCGGCTTTCAGATCGTAATCCTTACCGGCTTCCAGGTATACCGATACGGTATCGATGGAGATACCTCCGCTGCGCCACTTATCGATCAGTAACTTATCATCCAGGCTAAAGCGGCAACCGTCGTCAAAGCTGAAGTTAAAGGTGTAGATTCCGGTAATTGTAGGACGGAGCTTGCCTGTCCAGCGGACGGAGAGGGGGGGAGGCGGGCAGAAAGAGGTCGGGCGCCTGGTTGGCCGGCTCAAAATTGATCCACTCTTCCCGGCGCACTTTGGGGGTACCTTTCAGTTCCATGTTATCAAAATATTCGGCTTTTAATCCTTCGGGAAAGTTATCTCCCTGGATCAGTTCCATACCATCTTTGGCCGATTTCCAGGGGGGCATGTACAATTTTTATCCGGTCACCGGCCCGGTTGCGCAGGCCTTGTAAGACGGATACCGGTTCATTGACCGGGGCGCCGCTGTAATCGCCGAATTCGGAGTTGGCTGCATTGATGCCCACAACGGCAATGGACTTCACCTTCTGGGGGTTGATGGGCAGGGTGTTCTTCTCGTTCTTCAGGAGTACGATGCTTTGCCGGGCTGCTTCCAAAGCCAGTTCCTTGTGTTTTTCCGAGCCGATCACGCTTACGGGGATCTGGCTGTAGGGGTTTAAAGAGGGATCGTCGAATAGTCCCAGGTGCATTCTTGCCCGGATCACCCGGTAGGCGGCCGAATCAATATCTGCTTCTGATACCATATATTGGTTATAGGCGTTCAGGAGGGGTTCAATGTATACATCGTCGCCACACTCCAGGTCGAGTCCTGCCTTGATGGAGAGGGTGGCGGCGGCTTCTTTGGTTTTGACATACTTCATGGCCGATACCAGCAGGCTGGGACCGCCGCAGTCGGAGACCACATATCCGTTGAATCCCCAATCTTCGCGGAGTACTTTGTTCAGTAACCAGGGGTTGGCTGTGCAGGGCACATTGTTCAGGGCATTATAGGCGGACATGATAGAAGCAGCTTTTCCCTCCCTGACACACATCTCAAAGGCGGGGAAGTAGTATTCGCGTAGTTGTCTTTCGGAGATCTGCGGGTTGCAGACAAAGCGGTTGTGCTCTTCGTTATTGGCGGCAAAATGTTTGGGGGTGGCCACAATTTTAAGGTATTGTTTGTCTTCGCCCTGTAATCCTTTGACAAAAGCGGTTCCCAGCACTCCGCTCAGGAAGGGGTCTTCACCGTAGGTTTCCGGGGTTCGTCCCCAGCGTGGGTCGCGGGCCATGTTGACGGTAGGGGACCAGAAGGTGAGCAGGTCGGTGAAACGGTAGGTTTGCAGCCTGCCTTGTTCCAGTTCGTTCCACCGGGCCCGGGCTTCATCGGAGATGGCGGATGCTACCTGTTGGTGGAGCTCCGGGTTCCACATACTCGCCAGACCAATGGCCTGCGGGAAAACCGTAAAGCGACCGGGGCGTACCACGCCGTGCAGCGCTTCGTTGCCATGGTAATATTTATCGATCTCCAGGCGCGGAATACCGGGTGAGGTAGCCCGCAGCAGGCTGATCTTCTCTTCAACGGTGAGCCGGGAGAGCAGGTCGGTGATCCGGTCGTGTTGCGCAGCGGCAGGGTTCCTGAAGAGTTCCTGGGTGTTCCCGGGTACCGGGATGGAAAATAGGATCTGAAAAGCGATGCATAAGAAATAAAAGGGTCTCATAGTTCTTTTAATATGTATAAGGGTTCGTTGGGTTGATTCGGGCACAAAATAAAAAGAATCGGGTTAACAGGTGGTTTAATTATGGCTTAATTACCGGATTACCGGCAAATCTTTTTTAAATTAAGGGATTATTAAACGACTTGTTAACCGGTTGGTCGTTTATTTGCGGTCACGATCCGGATCGACC
>JAJQBG010000413.1 GCA_021203405.1 Bacteroides sp. | reverse complement strand
ATCTTTTTACCTATTATATTTTTACCATCCATTACTCAGGCGGTTTTTTGCTCCGGTCAGTACCACCCGGGTCTCTACAACGGGTATATCGTTGTTCCGGTCCGGCTGTCCTCCTCCTACCGATATAGATACCGGACCCGGGAGAACCGTTAATTCTCCAAAATCATTGGTCACAGCCAGCTCTTTCGGAGAGAGTGTGAACGTAACGGTCTTAGTCTCGCCGGCCTTCAGGAAGATACGTTGGAACCCCTTCAACGACCGTATGGGCAGATAAGAGTCTTTCCCGGGGTGCGACACATACAACTGAGCCACCTCTTCTCCGTCCCTGCTGCCGGTATTGGTGATATTGACCTTCACCGTGAGAGGATCTGTTACCGGTGACTCTGCATGTACACGCAGATCTGTGTAACTGAAAGTGGTATAACTCAACCCATACCCGAACGGGAAAAGAGCTTTTCCTTTAAAATACCGGTAGGTACGCCCCTCCATAGCATAATCGGTAAATGGAGGCAGGTCCGTATCGCTTTCGTAAAAAGTAACCGGCAACCGTCCTGCCGGGTTATAGTCGCCAAACAGTACATCGGCCACGGCCGTACCTCCGGCCTGCCCTCCGTACCAGGCATTCAGGATAGCCGGAATATGTCCGGCCTCCCACGGAATAGCCAGTGCACTTCCCGTAAGCATTACAAATACAACCGGTTTACCCGTCTTTTTAAGCTCCTACATAAAGGCTGTCTGTATGGCCGGAAGCGCAATGGTGGTCCGGTCTCCATCCTGGAAACCGGTACAATCTACCCCGTTCTGTTCTCCCTCCAGAGCGGGAGAAATACCACCGGCAAAAACAATCACATCGGCATCTTTTACCCGTAGGGCAAGTTCCTGCAAGGAAGGAGTGGCCAGTTTACCGATCTGAAAAGATAAAGAACCATGTCTCCCCCTCATCACAGCTTCTATAGTGATCTTATAAGAGTGATCTTTTTCCATCCTCAGGGTATACTTTCCATCCGCTTTGGCTTTCCCTTGGCTGGCATCAATACACAATGTATCATCCACAAAGAGGCGGAAACGCTTGTCCGTATCCAGGTTTAGGGTATACAGATCCGACCGGTCCGGAGTAAAACAGGTTGTATAACGAACCGTAAAATTCCCGGACCAGACTCCCTCCACAATTTCCTGATACCCCAGATAGCGGAGATCTATACTCTTTTCCTGCCGTACTACCGCTTCTCCGGAGAGATCACTCTTGGGATAATACTCTGCTAAAAATCCAGATTTACCCTCGTATGAGTATCGACCGGCATCACTAATAGGTACAAAGGAATCCACAGCCAGGTGATCGATCATCTTTTCATACTGAACAGTGGTGTGGGGAGAGACCTTCTGCCGGATAGCTTCCACTATAGAAGTTACCTTCGAGGGATATCCATGATAATTCCCCAACAGGTCGAGTTCAGCGGCTGCATTAGGGCCGATAACCGCTATTTTATCTATACTCTTTGATAGCGGAAGTATATTTTCCTCGTTTTTCAGCAGCACAATAGATTGCCGTGCCATTTTAAGGGCATGGGCCTGGTGTGCCTCACATTCAAGTACGGAAAGAGGGATCCGGGTATAGGGAACTTTCTCATCAGGATCGAACATACCTAACCGGAAACGGATGGTGAACAAACGCTTTACAGCCAGGTCGATCGCCTTTTCGTCTATGCGGTTATCCCGTACCGCTTCTGCCAGGGTTTTAAAGGCAATATCACGGATACAATCCAGGTCTGTGCCATGCAATACAGCATCTACGGCAGCACTCACCGTATCCGGATGGGTTTGGTGATATTTATAAAAATCATCGATCGCACCACAATTGGAGGTAACATACCCCCGGAAGTTCCATTGGTTCCACAGAACATCCATCATCGGGAGATCATTCCCGCAGCAGGGACGGCCGGCATAAGCATTGTAGGCACACATAATACCGGAAACACCGGCTTCAGTCACCAGATCCCGGAAAGCAGGCAAATAGGTATCCCAAAGATCGTAGGTGCTTACCTCGGTATTGAATTCATGGCGGGCGGTTTCAGGGCCGCTGTGTACTGCATAATGCTTGGCACAGGCAGAGGCCTTCAGGTAGTGCGGGTCATCTCCCTGGAGCCCCTTTACGAACTCTTTACCCAACACAGTAGTGAGGTAAGGATCTTCCCCAAACGTTTCATGCCCGCGTCCCCAGCGGGGATCCCGGAAAATATTCACATTGGGCGACCAGTAGGTCAACCCGTAATAACTTCCATATTCCCCCCCTTTTTTTGGGCATCCTGATAGATAGCCCGCCCCTCTTCAGCCGTATAATCGGCCATTCTCCGGATAGAGGCTTCATCCCAGGTAGCAGCCATACCAATAGGCTGCGGATACACGGTAACCGTATGATCACCGATCTTACCCACCCCATGCAGGCACTCATTCTGCCAGTCATACGGAGGAATACCCAACCGCACAATGGCCGGAGTTTCACTACACATCTGCGCTACTTTTTCCTCCAGGGTTAACCGGGAGACCAGGTCGTCGACCCGTTCTTCAATGGACAAGGAGGTATCCTGAAAAGGATAATTGGTTTTACCGGAACATCCGTACAGGAACAGGATGGTAACCATAAAAGAGATCATACCGGGCTTTTTCATATGGGTATTCATTAAAGATTAAACTTGTCCGGAGAACCGGAAATTGCTTTTCCATCTATTTTCACATCCTCTACCCGGTTAAACCGGAACGCAGGATAATTCTTACCAGGAGCCTGTTCACCCTCTGTCCGGATCAGTTGCAGCCTATTTATATGCTCAAAATAGTAGGCGCTTTCCCACTCCTGTTCCGGCTTTTCCTCGTTCCAGCTGACACTACAGTCAACCATACGCAGGTTATCCACACCATAAAACAGGAATCCGTTCCGGGAACGCTTATCAATCGCATTCTCAGGATGCATAAAGAGCTGGAAATTAGTGAACCGGATGTTTTTGATCCGGTTATCAAATCCCTCCAGGCGTACACCACTCTGTCCGTGAGCGATAATATTATTGAATGTCACATTCTCAATGGTACCGGCAGCAGGAATATCATCCCGCCGCTGGATAGTAAGCCAGAGAGGATCCCCGTTGCCCCACCAGAAAGTAGCTTTACGGACGGTATTGATCACAAGGTCTGAGAAAATAACATTCCGCACACTTCCGCCATCGCGTATGATCATATTCAATCCCCGGTTGGCATCATTGATCACACAATTAGATACGGTTATATGCTCAAAATCAGCGTGAGATTCGGTCCCTAATTTCAAGGCAGCAGAAGAGGAGGTAAGAATGCAGTTCGTTACAGTGATCCACCGGCAGGGCCTGGTTATCCCCTTACTTTTTGTGGTTTTCAAACACAACGCATCATCCCCGGTATTGATTACACAGTTATTGATCAGTACGTTACTGCAACCATCTATATCCAGCCCATCCGAGTTTACCCCATCGGCAGAAGAAGATCGTATATGGATACCCTCCACAAACACCCGGTCGCACCATTGCAGGTGTACCGACCAGAAGGAGGATTCGATCACCTCTATATCTTTTATACGTACATTGGTACAATTGGTAAGATTAATAGCTCCGTAAGAGGGATCCACACGACGATATTTCGTCAGGTAATCCGCTCCATACTTCTCCGCATTGACCACTTCACGCCCTGTTACCGAATCAGTCACTTCAAATTGTCTCTCCCGTTGATAAGACTCCCTGATAGCCTGGCAATGCAAAGCTCCGGTACCGGTTATTGAAATATTTTCCGCATCCAGTGCCATTACGATCACGTGTGTCTCCGAAGCATCCGAAGCCCCCAGTTTTACTTTTTTACTTTTTCCCCCGCTCTTCAATAAACTGGCATAGAGTGTAGAACCTGCATCCAGGTGTAAATTGACATTGCTTTTGAGCACTAAAGCTGTGGTCAGGTAATCTCCGCCGGGAACCCACACCACTCCTCCCCCGTTGGCATGGCGCTCGTCAATCGCTCTCTGAATAGCAGCCGTAGAGAGTTGTGTGGTATCTGCTACCGCACCATAATCTTTGATATTATATACCGGCGCCCCGGCATTTCCCCGGATAGCGGCCGTCAATAACAGGACGGCAAGTATTGTTTTTTTATCATCATCGTTATTGTAGTTTTTAATGAGTCATCGACGGCGGACAGGATCCCGGTGCAGCCCCCCATTCCGGATTGGGTGTGCTACCCATTACAAACTCCAGGGTAGACCCGCTGAGAATATCCGCGTGAGTAATATAATTCTTATCATACTCCTTGCCGTTCATCCGGGCAGATTATATA
>JAJQBG010000186.1 GCA_021203405.1 Bacteroides sp. | reverse complement strand
GTATTATTATATTGATCTTTTGAAGAGTAAAGATATTCTTTATTATTCTGAATTTGTAGATTCCATTACCTATATTCCTCTTGAAACCAATGAAGAGTGTTTAATAGGAAAAGTAAAGGATATACGTATCACCGATTCGGCTATCTTTATTCTGGATGAAAAACTAAACCGGATTTGTATGTTCGACAAAGCAGGTCAATATATCGGAAAGTTAGATAAAGAAGGAAATGGTCCGGGAGAGTATGGTGTTTTACGACAATTTTATGTGCATGAGAGAAAGGATCGTATCTATTTAAATGATTATGGGGCACGCCGTCTTTTAATATATGATATGCAGGGAAATTTCAAAGAACAAATCTCATTGGATTTTCCTGTGGAGGATTTTGTGGTTCTTCAGAGTGGAAACCTTCGTTTTTACCATACTTGGAACAGAGGAGATGTTACCGGGTTTTTGCTGGCTGATTCTCAGGGTAAAATAAAAAAGACATTAGTTGAGAATGATAAAAGATTTCTTATTTCTCTTGCTCATCGATGGGAGTTTACAGAAGTTGGAGAGGGAGTTATGTTTATTTCCCTGTATTTAATAATATTGTATATGAGTATACCCGGGAGGATTCTTTGATAGTCAGGTATCCTTTTAAGATCTTACCGGCTCCCCGGAAAAAGTATGATGATATTTCAGAAATTATGAATATCAAAGATTTTATTCGTACCGGAACTCTGCATTCGGAGAAATGGATCCCTATCAGTTATTGGTCGGGTGAACATGACTTAAGGATCTTGCAATACTCCAAAGAGAGCGATGAATATTCTGTGGCAAAAGGTATGGAAAACGATATTGATGGCCGGAAGATCAGAGGCCGGGGGAGTGAAACCCGGAACAATACATTTACTTTTTTAGTGGATAGTGAAGAAGATCCGGAAGAATCAAATCCTGTGATCCAGATCCTCCATTTAAAATAAATTATTCAGGCCTCTTCCACTTTTTTCTATAGTAATGAAATATCCTCTTTCTGAGAGAATGTGACCTTTCTGTGACAACTTTTCCCCTTTATAGCTGCTTTTGGGTAACATTTTATATAAAAGATGTAACATAGGCAATAGAATATGTAACATGTATTTGAAGGTCCTATTTTAATAAATGTTACATTTGTCCTGTCACAATGCTGATAAAGATACCATTTAATGAATGATCTCCATTAAAAAAATGCCGAAACGATTTAATACTTAAAACTGGTAAAACACATGTTATCCCCGAAGGTCAGAAAATATAGTTGTTTTATAAAGTACCTGTTCATTTTATGCATGAACTTGTTCTTATTTAGTTTTTGCTCTGAAAGTCCTCTTGAAAAAGCTTTAAAGCAAGCAGGGGATAACGCAGCGAACTGGAAAAAGTACTGGAGTATTATAGAAAAGAGGTTAAAGATCCCTTGAAGCTTTTAGCTGCCAGGTTCCTGATAGAGAATATGGATGTTCATTACTCTTTTCAATCCAAAGAGTTAGATGCCTATTATTCGTTACTCGATTCTATCTCTACATTGAATCCGCCCGATACTCCATCTACTCAGGAACAAGACTCACTGCTGTTAACCCTCTCTCTTCCTAATATGCAGGATGTTCTCCTTCTTCCTGACCTGAACACCCTATCAGCCGATTTTCTAATAGAGAATATTGAGCAAGCCTTCGAAGCCTGGAAATCCCCTTTTGCCAAAGAGCTGTCTTTTGAAGATTTCTGTGAATACCTGCTTCCTTATCGAGTCAGATATGAACAGCTGACATCCTGGCGCTCCTGGTATAAAACTATCTTTTCCACTCACCTGCAGACATATACTGATACTATCCTCGACCTGGAGAGTGGGCTTTTAATCCAGGATCAATGGACCCTTTATTCCCTCCCGGAAGAAAATAAATGTCAAATACTACCGGCAGCTCTGTTCTCTGATATTTCTGAGATAACTGTTTCTGGGTGGATTAACCCTGATGCAAACAGGACCTTCGCCCGGTTTTTTGACTTTGGCAAAGATATTTCTTCTTATATATGTTTTATCCCTTACGATGAGGCTGAAAAATCCAGTTTAAGATTTCTGACAGAAAAATCCCCGGAAGAACGGATTACAGCGGATGCCCTTCCGGTGAACAGATGGTCACATGTGGCAGTCTCATTGACCAATCACAGTATCTCTCTATACATCAACGGGCAGCTGATTGACTCTAAAGAAATTGATATAGAGCTGAAAAATTTTATCTGTAACTACATAGGCAAATCTCAATTTTCTGTGGACCCGTATCTGGAAGGCAGTATAGAGCAATTTGAAATTTACAGCACTGTTTTAACGGATGAAGAGATAAAAACACTGGCTTCTAACAGGCAAGCCAATTTATCATCTTCCCATAACTTACTACTACAAACCCATTTTAAAAGCCTGCCCGGTAAAACGGAATATCAATGCTTAGGAGAAGATCTGTTTTCCGGTACGGATCAATTCACCGTATCAGGTTGGATCAAACCCGATCAGAATGAAAGATTCTCCCGCTTCTTTGACTTTGGAAAAGACTAATCCTGCTATATCGCCTTTATGCCTTATGATTATTTTTACGAGGCCTGTCTAGCGATCAAAACAGGTCATGACCAGGAGCAATATGTTGTAGCAGAAGCTCTTCCTGTGGGTGAGTGGTCTCACATTCTTGTATCTTTTTCCGGTACACGGGTCAATTTTATATTAACGGAAAAATAGCAGGCTCCAGAAGCGTTGAGATAGATATAAAAAACTTCAGGAACAATTATATTGGCAAGTCAAAGTACGATTATGATCCCAACTTTAAAGGATCTATCAAAGATTTCAGACTCTATAACCGGGAATTGACTTACCGGGAAATACTTGCACTTGCGGAAAAAACATCTTCAACTCCCCTGGAAAACCTTCAGGGCATAGTTGAGAAACTCAGAACCTATTACCATAGGCAACTTCTTTTAAGTCAGGGGCATATAGTAGGAGGATATTCTCCTTCCCTGCTGCTGAATATGAAAAAAGGATCATGCAATGACTATTCGGTACTGGGAACCCATATCTTCCGCTCCCTGGGTATTCCTTCCGCTATTGACTTTTCCCAACAGGCCGGGCACGATTGGAATGTCCTCTTTTTAGGTGACCAATCCTACGACTGTTCCTTTATAGACAACGATACCCTGGGTACCCACTTAAAACTTTATGAAGAGATATTACCCGACAGGATCGCTAAAATATTCCGGCATACCTACGCTAAACAACCCGATACACCCGTTATGAGTGGCACTGAAGAGAGCTTTCCCGAATCTTTCCGTACTCCCTGTATAAAAGATGTAAGCGATCTGTACCTTCCTACCACAGATGTTTCTGTAACGTTGGATAAAAAACCTCCCCAGGATCAACAGTTTGCCTATTTATGCTTTTTTCTGCGAGAATGGTCCCCGGTACACTGGAGTAAGCATCGGAGAGGTAAAGCCCATTTTACAAAAATGGGTAACGGGGTGGTCTATTTACCTGTTTATTACCATAATAATCAAACCTATCCGGCTGCTTACCCCTTTGCATTAACGTTAGAAGGTGAGACCCGTATCCTCAAACCCGATACCCTGGCTCTTCAAAGGCTTACCCTGATCCGTAAATATCCTGAAGAACGGGTGTATCAAAAGGACCGGTTATTGGGTGCCACCTTCCAGGTAGCTCAAAAGGAAGATTTTAGTGATGCACAAACGATCCATACCGTTGATCAACGTCCGGAGATCCGGTATAATGAAGTATCGGTATCCTTAGATAAAAAATACCGCTATTTCCGGTTTATGGCTCCTCCGAGATCCAATGGAGGAGAGATCTGTGAAATAGATCTGTTTGATGAAAACGGACAGAAGATGGAACCTTATAAGATTATAGGTAATTATGCTTCTCCCCCCGATAGAACTCCCGAAAGTGTATTTGATGGAGAACCCTTAACTTCCTATTGGTGTGACCAACCGGATGAGGGATGGGTGGGAGTAGATTTTGGAAAACCTGTTAGTATAGCCTCTTTCCGTTTTTTACCTCTTAACGATGATAACTTTATCCGGGAAAATGAACTCTATGAGTTATTCTACTGGGATGAACAGTGGGTCTCTCTGGGCCGTCAAACAGGGACTTCCAGCCAATATCTGGAGTATAATAATGCTCCGGGAAATGCGCTTTTTTGCTGAGGAATCTTACTAAGGGGAAGGAGGAACGGATCTTTACCTATGAGAATGGGAAACAGGTATGGTGGTAAAGAAAGGAATGTTATGAAGTATAGAGGGCTGTAACAATAAAAAAAGTTTATGTGAGTATGAATATAGT
>JAJQBG010000255.1 GCA_021203405.1 Bacteroides sp. | reverse complement strand
GGATTTTAATTTATTGTTAAAAAAGCGATTTGCTCTGTTATTTTTTCAATGTTTTTTTCGGGGGATGTTAATAAAACCATCCGGTAGGAGTTACCGGAAGGGATTATGGAAGAATTTGCTAACGGGGTGGTATCCAGTATTCTTTTTCCTCTTTTGGATAATCCATTCGGCTTTTTACAGGCTATCCGGGGGTGTGGAAATTCCATCTTATTGCTTTTTGAAGGAAAAACCATTCTCCGAAGGGGGATGTTAATATACTTATTTAACAAACGGATTGGTATAATTGGAAATAAAATCATTATATTTATGAGCAAGGAAACATCTAAACATGATGCTACTATGGCAAAAAAGAATTTTGTTCTGGATACCAATGTTATCCTTCACGATTATAAGTGTTTGCAATATTTTCAGGATAATGATGTTTATCTTCCGATCGTAGTCCTGGAGGAACTGGATGGGTTTAAAAAAGGAAATGAGCAGATCAATTTCAATGCACGTGAATTTATACGTGAGTTGGATCTGCTTACTGACGATGACTTTTTTGAAAAAGGGGCCAGCCTGGGAATTGGATTGGGACGCCTTTTTATTGTAACATCTGATACTCATTCGGAGAATATTGATAAGTATTTCCCCTCTCCCAAGCCGGATCATCAGATCCTGGCAGTAGCTGCCGATCTGAAAAAAAGTATCCCGATGTGAAAGCTGTTCTTGTAAGTAAAGACCTGAATCTGCGGATGAAGGCGCGCTCTATCGGTATTGTAGCGGAAGATTACATTACGGATAAGGTAGTGAATATAGATATATTTGAGAAAGAGAATGAGGTTTTTGAAGAGGTAGACCCGGAATTGATCGACCGTATTTACTCTTCGAAAGAGGAAGGGGTACCCCGGGAAGAGTTTGAGTTCGGGGATTTTATCCGCGCTAACCAGTGCTTTTTACTGAAAAGTGACCGGAATTCGGTTCTCGCCCGTTATAACCCCTTTACACGTACTGTAAAGAAAGTGACCAAACACCGGAGTTATGGTATTGAGCCCCGTAATGTAGAGCAGATGTTTGCGCTGGAAGTGTTGCGCGACCCGGATATTAAACTGGTGGCTCTTACGGGAAAAGCAGGTACCGGTAAAACATTGCTGGCACTGGCGGCTGCACTGGCCCAGATGAATGAGTATAAGCAGATTTTACTGGCCCGGCCTATTGTGGCTCTTTCCAACAAGGATATTGGTTTTTTTACCGGGAGATGCCCAGGAAAAAGTGGCTCCCTATATGCAACCTCTTTTTGATAACCTGAATGTGATCAAACGGCAGTTCCAGCCTACTTCGGCTGAACTAAAGAAGCTGGAGGATATGCAGAAGAGTGAACAGCTGGTTATTGAAGCGCTGGCTTTTATCCGGGGCCGAAGCCTGAGTGAAACTTTCTGTATTGTGGATGAGTCGCAGAACCTGACCCCGCATGAAATTAAGACGATCATTACCCGTGCCGGGGAGGGTACCAAGGTGGTATTTACCGGGGATATCCAGCAGATTGACCAGCCTTATCTGGATTCTCAATCGAATGGATTAGTGTATATGATCGATAAGATGAAAGACCAGAATCTTTTTGCGCATGTTAATTTAGTGAAGGGGGAGCGGAGCAAATTGAGTGAACTGGCCAGTACATTGCTATAGGTTTTTCTGAAAATAATTGTTTTGTCTTTTTATAAAGCTTCATATAGTATTTATTTATATATGAAGCTTGTTCTTTATTTACAGCAGGTGAGACCCACTAAAGGATTATTTATGCCGTCTGTGGCTCTTTTCCCGGGAGAAAAGTTTATCGATCAGATCACTCCTTTTTAGTCTTCTTAAAGAGTCGATGATCTGTTTCCTGTTCTCAGGTATATACCAGAAGAAGTATTGCCGTTGAGCCAGTTTTTCTTTCTGTGTACGGGCGGAATAGACAGGTTTCAAGGTGTAAGGATGAAAACCGGTATACCAGGCTTCGGTAGCTATGGTCATGGGAGTAGGGGTGAAGTCCTGTACCTGTTCCAGCTGGAAATCCATCTGTTTGGTGAGTACTGCCAGCTCAGCCATATCCTCCTCTTTACAGCCCGGATGGCTGGAAATAAAGTAGGGGACAAGTTGTTGACGCAGGTTGTGCTGCCGGTTGATGCGATCAAATATCTGTTTGAACCGGATGAAGGTCTCAAAAGAGGGTTTACGCATGAGGGAGAGTACCTGGTCACTGGTATGTTCCGGAGCCACTTTCAGACGGCCGCTTACATGGTTTTTTAATAAGTTCCTGGGTATACTCTTCTGTCGATTTATCTACAACCGGGTCTCCTGTTTTATGGAGTAAAAGGTCGTAGCGTACACCGCTGCCAATAAAACTCTTTTTAATACCGGGAAGTAAATCTACACTCCGGTAAATATCGAGCAAAGGCTGATGATCTATATTCAGGTTCGGACAGATTTTCGGATGGATGCAGGAGGGACGCTTACACCGTTTGCATTTCTCTTCTTCCTTTCCGCCCATCTTATACATATTGGCCGAAGGTCCTCCCAGGTCGCTCAGGTATCCTTTGAAACCGGGTAGTTCCTGAACTGCTTTTACTTCACTCAGGATACTTTTCTTGCTTCGGCTGGCAATGAATTTTCCCTGGTGGGCAGAGATGGTACAAAAGGCACATCCGCCGAAACATCCTCTATGGATATTTACGGAGAATTTGATCATGTCATAAGCCGGAATGCGCTTTCCTTTGTATTTCGGGTGGGGTAAGCGGGTATAGGGAAGGCCGAAAGAGCGGTCCAGTTCTGCTTCACTTATAGGTGACCAGGGTGGATTGACAACTACCAGAGAACCATCTACCGGTTGAAGGATCCGGGAAGCACTGTATTTATTACTCTCTTCTTCGATGATCCGGACATTTTCTGCCTGTTTTTGTTTTTCCCGGATACACTCCTGATGGGAGTGCAACCGGATCACAGAAGTGTCATCGGGATTATTCCATCCCTTTTCGGGAGTGAGGTATACGGTTTGAGGAATGGTACATAATTGGTTGAAAGGGGTGCCTTTATCTAATTCACGGGCCAGTTGTACAATGGTTTTTTCCCCATGCCGTAGATAAGCATATCCGCTCCGCTATCACAGAGAATACTTTTAAAGAGTTTGTCCTGCTAGTAATCATAGTGGGTAAGCCGGCGCATGGAGGCTTCAATGCTACCTGCTATGACCGGTACGTCGGGATAGATCTCTTTTAAAATGCGTGTATAAGCGATAGTGGGATAATCGGGGCGCATGTCGTTGCATCCGTCCGGAGTGTAGGCATCTTCACTACGCAGGCGTTTATTGGCTGTATATTTATTGACCATGGAGTCCATACAGCCTGCGCTGACCCCAAAAAAGAGCCGGGGTTTACCCAACTTTTTAAAATCGCGGAGGTCGTCCCGCCAGTTGGGTTGTGGAACAATCGCTACTTTGTATCCTTCGGCTTCCAGAATACGCCCTATGACGGCGGCACCGAACGAGGGATGGTCTACATAGGCATCTCCGCTGAACAGGATCACATCCAGTTCATTCCATCCTTTTAATTCTACCTCTTTTTTGGTGGTAGGAAGCCAGTCTGTCAATTTCCACTCCTTCATCCTGCAAAGATAGTGAAAGTTGAGAGCAATTGAAAGTTTACTTTCAAATTGCCGAGACGCCTCCTATCTTATCTAAAGATAGTGAAAGTTGAGAGCAATTGAAAATATCTGCCTGTCTGGCTAAGCAAGGAGAGCTTTTACAAAATAAAAGATCAATACTCCACAAACTACTAACTTTAACGCTGTACCTGCCATAAAGCCTATCAAAGCTCCGTATCCTGCCCGGGTCGCTTTTTCAAAAGAACGTTCGTTGATTATTTCGCCTATAAAGGCTCCCACAAAAGGGCCGATCAAAATGCCCCAGGGAGGAAAAAGAACCACTCCTGCCAGTGTACCGATCATGCTTCCCCATATCCCCGCTTTACTGCCTCCCCAGCGCCGGGTTCCCCACATGGGAGTAAGGTAATCTATGATCTGCACTACAATAACCAGACCCAGCCAGATCAGCATTTGGGCTACGGAGAACTGTACGCGTTCGGTAATCTGGAGTACGATCATACCCAGATAGGCGAAAGGTAACCCGGGAACACCGGGAATGATGCAACCCACGAAACCTGTCAGCAGGCAGAAAGAGGCGATAAAAATAAGGAAGATATCCATAGAGTCCGGTTTTTATTCTTTTTGATAAGGACAAACCGACTCTGTAATGGATGAAGAGGTTGATAAATATTAACTAATTTATTTTTCGGATAATGCTGAGGAACTCTTCATTGGTCATGCCGAAATCCTGCTCCCGGTAATTTACATAATCTTCCAGGTAATCACCGGCAATATCGGCCATGATCTCCTTTCCGTCTGCCCCTCCTTCGGTGAGCATACATTCAATACGGTTCTGGTAGGCATGGATCACTTCCATCCGTTGGTTACCGGCTTCTGATCTGTCTTCCTGTCCGATATGTTCGTTGCGGGCGATCAGGTAGACCGTTGCATAAAATTTATCCATATCACCGTAAATATCACGGATGCGGTTCTGAAGATCTTCGGGGAGTTGCCGGAGTTGTTTTATTACTTCACTCATGGGGGATAGCATTACTTATTTTTACAGGTACTTTAAACTGCATGATCAGGAGTTCTTCTTTGTAGATCTCCCGGAACCCGATCCGAAGGCTTCCTATGTAATCTTTCAGTTCGTCGAAGATCTCCATAGTGTCGGATGTTACCTCAATTTCATATCCGGATGGTGTTTCGGAAATAGCATCATTCACCCGGTCAAGGGCTTCTGTTATCTCCATACTGCATATATTTACCTGTACCATAATTAAAAGTTTTTAGCAGATTGATACCTTTCTACCGGAGTCATCCTCCCGGATTTTCTGTCTCTTCCTCTTCGTCCTCCTTGTTCAGGATCTCGGCGATATAGAGGCGGATCAACTGTTGCAACCCGAATGCTTTCATATTGTTGTGATAGATCACATCAATGCAGAGATCAAGTAAGTCCTTGTTATCTCCTTCGTTGGAAGTGATGAGGGAACGGACATTCAGCTTCAGTTTATCCAGTACAGATTCGTTGACAATACCGGTACTATCAATCAAATGTTGAAACAACGAATATCTTTTAATTGTTCTGAGATGATCTTTGGAAATTTCAATAGTCCGGGTTCCGGATGGGTTGGCTTGTATATTGCACATGGTCTTTTTGTTTTAGGTTATCAGGAGCAAAGATAATGTTTTAAAAAAGAAATGCAAGGATCGAGGCCATAATGTTGGCCCGGTCGCTGTCAGAAAGAATCGCTTCAAACGGGAATCCCAGGATGAAAGTCCTGTATCTCTCTCCTTTCCAGGCAACAGCAGCACTTTCGTTGGTACCGGTATAAGCCAGTACCGGGAAAGCTTGTGCTGCCGGATAGAGTACTTCTGTGGAAGATACCGTATAAAATTTCTCATTGGGGTATCGGGGAATGGTTACGGTACGTCCGAGGCCATGGATACGGTCTATTGTTTTATCGGCAACTTTCCGGAAATGGGCGAGTTTTAATATATCAGCGCTGAACCGACTCTCTGTTCCCAGCATTTCTCCCAGAAAGGCACCGCTCATCAGGATATTTCCTCCCTGCCGGCAATAGTGGGTTATCAGGGTGATCATGGATGTAGAGAGTGCCTGATAAAGAGCCGGGAAAGGAGAGGAGCTTGCAGCACTATTCCGTTCCATACCCAAAATAAAATCCACTACCGGATAGTCTGACAAACGTATAGTACCGGCTTCAACGGCTTTGGCACCACAGGAGACAAAAGAGTAATTTCCGGCTGCCTGGATGGCTTTTCCATGGATAAAGGGGTAGTCGAAAGTATTTCCTGCGATGATCTTTCCTTCCAGTTCACTGCCACTATATCCCCAGCCGCCCTGGGTCTCAATACCTGCTTTGTTACGGTCGAAGCCTGTCTGCGCTCCGCTATAGGAGATATCGTAAAGATAGGGTAATCCCGGATCTTCGTTAAGCAGAAAGCCGGCTTCCTCTCCGGAATCTATTCGTGCCGGGCCGGAAAGGCGATAGAAATTGTTTACGATCAGTATTCTGCCTTTTTCCCTTTTAGCTTTCATAGCTGAAAGAATTTCAGAGGGAAAGCTTTCGCCCCCGCCATTCAGGGCAGTGACTTTGAAGGAGTATACTAATCCGGGTTCGAGCTTAACCCGGTGGCGGGTAGAGTTTACCAGTGTACCGTTGTCCCATCCTCCGTACCCGATACGCTGGTAAACAACATACTGGTTGGGATTGGCTGTAGGTTCCGAAGGATCGTTAACCGGTTGCCAGGAGAGTTCTACCGTATTTTTCTTATCGCTGAACTGAACGGCAAAATGGCTTACCGGAAGCGGTTGTACCACATACGGCTTGTTATGCTGGGTAGAGAGAAAGCGTAGAATGCCTTTGTATACAGCCCGGCTGGCTGTGAATTTAAACAAAGGATCATGCCCGTAGGTCATATCATCAAAATTCTGGTGAGAGAGAAGTTCCAGGATCATGGAAGAGACAGCCGGCAGACGGGCTTCGCTGTAATTACGGTCCCACATGCTGCGACGTATCCAGGGGTACCCGCTGGTAGTTGTTATATCTCCGGTTAGCTGTGTCAGTACCAGATCGGTGAGATCGCGGGAGGCATAGCGGTTGGTTCCGGCATTGAGTTTACCGTTGTTAAATTCGGTCATATAGATTCCCAGTGTACCAATAAGATCGTAACCACCGGCAGATCTCTTTTTGGAAATATAGCCGGCATCGGTATGAAAACCCAGTGACATCTCAATAGGTACGCCCAATCCTTTTTCTACCGGATTAAAAGGCGAGCCTCCGGAAAGATAGTTCACAGCCCGGGAGCGGGTGTTGATATCGTCTGCGTAATCATCATTTCCCTGGCGTGCACCGTAGATTTCGTAAGGCATCCCGGCCCATTGCATGGAGTAACGGGCCCCTTCCAGGTAACGGGGCAGGCCACTTGTTTTTCCTCCGCGTACAATGGTACCGGTTCCTCCGCCAAATCGTACTGCATCTGCACAGACCACTCCCTGTTCTTTACTTTCGTTACTCAGGGCTACCATGCCATAGTCGTGTTTACCTTTATCAAATTCAAAAGTTCCCAGGTATACCCAGGTGCCGCCGCCGATCTGTTGGTTTACTTTAAATTCCGTTACACCACCCTTGTGGAAAACTAAATATTTGGCATCGGTTACACTTTCGGGCAGTGACTGATACGATACATATACGGCATACCTGCCGGTCTCAGGAATTTCGGGGATCCACTGGGCAAAGGCTTTCTCTTTTTTCCGCTCGGTCGGTGTAAACCGGGCTGTGCCGGTAGTAAAGGGATTCTCGCCATCATTATAGAGTGTTTTATAACGGGCAAATCCGGGTTTGCCGGTTGTCTGCCAGTGAGATCTTTTACTTTTTACCTCCAGATAGATAGAGCTTCCGGAAATGTCGTTATCTACAATTACCTCGTTCCGTTGGATATCCCGTTCGCGGGGATTGAATACCACTGCTCCTGCGTTTTCCAGCATCGGGGTGAGGAAAGGCAGTACGAAAGATTGTGTGAACTGATCTTCCGTGGTCAAAAAAAGACGGGGACGTTGCCACACCCACTCTTTTCTGTCTGCTTTATAATATTTACCGTGGCTGTGCCAGAGAGCAATATGACGGCCTTCTAATCCACGGGAGACTCTATAGGGACGGGAGGTGTTGGTAACCCAGGCGCTTGTGTTTTGCCGGATACCGGTAAAGAGCCGGTCGTTAGCTTTTCCTTTTCTGCGGTAATAGTTGGGGATCAACTCTTCGATCGGTTGTCCCATAGCCTCTATCTCTATCTGGTAGGAGGAGACCGGAGCGGGAAGATATTTTTTTACTCTTTCATAAATACCCGGTATATCTTCTGGGCGTAACGGTTGATAAGCAAACTGCTCACCGGCATATATAGTAAGATGCTTCTTTCTGGTGTCTACCCGGAAACTATCCAGCTTATATGTGACCGGTTGTATAGCCGGGTTGGTATAGGAGGCAAAAAACTCATTGAGCCGTTCTCTTATGGCTCTATCTTCTACCTGTCCGAAAATAACTCCGGTGTAAAAAAGAACCAGTCCGGTTAAAAGAGAAGATTTCTTCATGGTGTTATCCGATTTCTACTGTTGCAAATGTACTATTTAACACCGTAAAAAGCGAAGAGTTCTCCGCTAAAATGGATATGTTCAAAAATAGGTGGAAAAGAATTTGTGTAATTTTATAAAACAGGAATCCGGTTGCTCCTGGGTAAAAGTACGCGTGTTTTCTAATTTGTTGTAATAGAATGTACTATAATTTTGTTTTGACTTTTTAACTGTTTGAGTAGTTGTCGTAATTTTAAGTTTTGATATATTTCCCGGCAAATAGATTGAATAGTCAATCCATGTTTAACCTAAAAATAGTAGTATGAGAACCGGAATTTTTGCTATTTGTCTCTGTCTGTTTGGTTTCCTGGCAGGGAGTTGTGAAAAATTGACAGAGTGCCCTGAACTAGAAAAAGTAGCTATATACAGGATCCTTCCCAAACTGGATATGGAATTGGAAACAGATCGGATCGTAAACTCTATAGAGGAATTGCTACCCGTTCTGGAAAGTAATCCAGGGAAGGAGCTTACGATATTGGATGGAATTGACTTCGACAACTTTACCCTGTTACTGGGAAAGGATTATTGTACCGGTACAATTTATATGGAGAGTCATCTTTTTATGCAGAAAGATGACTTTTTTATCTCTATCAGGTTAAGATAAGTGGGTATGGAGATACTCCCGAAAAGTTTGTTTATGGAATGGTGGTGGAGAAGTTACCGGAAGATACAGTGGTTCAGTTTGATGTGATATATTGAACCTGTAAAACCCGGCTTTTCTGAAAAGCCGGGTTTTTATCATTTACAACAGGTTATAAAGGAATATACTCAATAAAAGCCTCCATGGCTTCGTAAGAGGCCAGGCCGAGCCTGTTATAGAGATTGGCCGTAGCCCGGTTATGGTCTTCGGCCCGCTGCCAGAAAAGCCGTTCGTCATTACCCATGAACGGTGTGCTCTCCATTTGGGACTGATGTTTCAGGATAGCGTTCCGTTTGCTGCGTAGCTCTTCGGGACTGATAGGTACTGCCATTTCAATGTTTTCAATTTCCCACTCTGCCCAGGCTCCCCGGTACATCCAGATGCGGCACTCCTCTAACCATTCGGCTCCGTTTTGCTTTTCGATGTCGACTGCTGCAAATACAGCATCGGTACAAACCCGGTGGGTGCCGTGGGGATCTGCAAGGTCGCCGGCTACGTAGATCTGGTGAGGTTTTACCTCTCTGAGTAGTTGCAACACGATCTCTACATCTGCTTCGCTGATCGGGTTTTTCTGGATACGGCCTGTTTCGTAGAAAGGCATATCCAGGAAGTGTACATGGTTGAGGGGAATATGGTTATAGGTAGAAGCGATCCGGGCCTCTCCCCGGCAGATCAATCCTTTGATCGTAAGAATATCCTGTGTATCCAGGTCACCCTCTTTTTTACTCAGAAGATAATTTTTTATCTCTGCATATTTTTTATTGATCACTTCATTCTCTCCGTTCTCAAACAGCTGGTTGAAGCCATTGATAAAATGGAGGAACCGGGGCACTTCTTCATCGCCTACCGCAATGTTCCCGGAAGTCTAAAAGGCTACATGTACATCGTGTTTCTGATCTACCAGGCGACGGAGTGTACCCCCCATGGAGATCACATCATCGTCCGGGTGAGGAGAGAAGACCACCACTCGTTTGGGATAGGGTTTGGCCTGTTCGGGACGATAAGTATCGTCGGCATTGGGCTTGCCCCCCGGCCATCCGGTAATGGTATGCTGAAGATCGTTGAAGATCTTGATATTTACATTGTAGGCCGAACCGTACAGGGCAAGCAGCTCGCTCAGCCCGTTCTCGTTGTAATCTTTATTGGTGAGTTTCAGGATGGGTTTATCTAATTTCATACATAGCCATACGATGGCACTCCGTATCAGTTTATTGTCCCATTCGCAGGATGTTACTAACCAGGGATAGTGAATACGGGTGAGATTGGCGGCGGCAGCCAGATCCAGTATTACCCGGGTATTGTTATGCATTTGCAGGTAGCTGGCTGGTATTGTATCGCTGACAAGACCTTCCACACTGGCTTTGATCATTTCGGCTTTCTCTTCCCCCCAGGCCAGCAAATAGATCTTTTTAGCTGCCAGCAGGGTAGAAATACCCATGGTGATGGAGCTTACCGGGACCTGGTCGGGACTACCAAAAAGTTTGGCCGCCTCTTTACGCGATACATAATCCAACAGGATAAGCCGGGTAACGGAATTTATACGCGATCCGGGTTCATTGAAGGCGATGTTCCCTACCCTTCCGATGCCAGTAATGGCTATATCAATACCTCCGAAGCTTTCAATGCGTTGTTCGTATAGCCGGCAATATTCATAGATGACATCCTGCGGAATGGTACCGTCAATGGTGAAGATATTTTGCGGATCAATATCTATATGATCAAGCAGACGCTCCCGCAAAGTTTGGTAGTTGCTGCAAACCGTATCTTTGTGGAGCGGGTAATATTCATACTCGTTGAATATAACTACATTGCGGAAACTAAGATCTTCTTCCTGGTGCAGGCGTACTAATTCATCATACAGATTGGACGGAGAATTTCCTCCCGTAAGGGCCAGTACGCAGAAACGTCCCGATTTCTGTTTTTCCCGGATCATAGCGGCTATTTCGGCAGCTACTACCGGAGAAGCTTCGTCTACGGATTCATAAATATCCGTATGGATCTTTTCAAAACGGGTAAGTACTGATCTCTCAAATTCGTTCTCGGGCCTGTAGTATCTGGGGGAGACCCGGTTGAGAGTGATCTGGGAACTGAGATTTGTCTTCATAAGGTTAATTAATTAAGTTGGTTAAAACTTAGTGGACTGTTTTCTCCGCAAATATACAAAAAACAAACGGCCGGCAGAGAATGTTCGGCTATGAAACTCTTCCGGAAAATTGAATTTTACCCATTTATGGGTATCTCTGAAACCGATTTGTAAAATGGATATTACAAAGAGAGCGTAAAAGGATCTGCATCCTTCCAGGCCGGGAATTTTTCGCGGAACTCCCTGAGTTCCCGCATGTCAAGGGAAAGGGTTTTGATCGCTTCCTGGTTGTTATCAAATGTCAGCAGGGGAATCCCTTTGGCGGAGTGGAGTACCGAACCACCGGTGTATTGCAATCCGTAGCCATCGGTACCGATCCGGTTTACACCGCATACATAAGCCATATTCTCCATAGCCCGTGCCTGCAGAAGTATATCCCATACCTTGCGCCTGGCCTCAGGCCAGTTCGCTACCACCAGTAACAGGTCATACCGGTTATTCAGGTTTCTGCACCATACCGGAAAACGAAGGTCATAACAAACGGTCAGGCAGATCTTCCATCCTTTGTAAGATAAGACACACGGAGTGTTACCGGTAGAAAAATGGTCCCGTTCGTTTCCCATCCGGAAGAGGTGTCGTTTGTCGTAATAATACTGATCTCCCTCCGGAGTCAGGAAAAAGGCCCGGTTGTAATAATGACCCTTATCTTTTGCTATAAAGCTACCTGTAAGAGCTATTCCGCTCTCCTGTGCAAAGTTTTGCAGGGAGGTGATCGTATCTCCTGCATTGCTTTCCGCCAGCTCACTGCTGTTCATACTGAATCCGGTGGAGAACATTTCGGGAAGCACGGCCAGATCCGTCTCTCCGGAAAGGGGAGCTAGACGGGAAAGAATATGTTCTGTGTTGCCCTTTTTATCTTCCCAGATAATATCTGTCTGTACCAGTGAGATCCTCATTTATAATTCTCCGGCTGTGAAGTTTTCGGGAAATTTCCCCTGGAACTGGCTGAAATAGAGCTTAATTTCCCGCATATCCTTTTCTATATCGCCCGAAGGAAAGATGGTTTTAGTACCCACAACGGTTTTGGTCGCGAAATCGATGCCAAAGAGTTCGATAGGAATACCTGCTTTCAGGGCCATGCAGTAAAATCCGGTTTTCCACTTAGGATTAGTAGAACGCGTTCCTTCGGGAGCTACTGCCACATGGAAAGTTTTACTCTTTTTAGCCATTTCAGCTATCTGATCCACCATAGAAGTATTGCGGCTCCGGTTAATAGGAATACCCCCCATAGAACGTAAGAGAGGGCCCAACGGAAAAAAGAACCACTCTTTTTTCATCAGGAAACCGCTTTTGCGTCCCAGTGCCGTATATACAAGTTTGCCGATAAAAAAGTCCCAGTTGCTGGTATGGGGAGCTACACATAAAATAGCTTTGTCGTAATCAGGTATGGTTACCACAGTTTTCCATCCCAGCAGTTTATAATAGATAAAACTGCAGATCGCTTTTTTCATGCGTTATGAATTAAACCGGAATTGCTCAGTTGAGGTTCGCTATTTCGTTAATGATCTCACCTACTTCCCGGGTAAAGTCTTCCCGAAGTTTTTTATAGAAGTTCTTTACATTTCCCGGCTCCGTATGGCTGATACGGCTCACATACTCCTGCCGTACTTTTAGGATGCGGCTCATTACTTCCACAGCCTTTTCCTTGTCGGTCCCGGGTACATAAAGGTTCTGGATAAGACAGTCGGTGAACAGGTCACCGATAATATAATTGATATCTTTTTTAAGTTGTTTTCTACTTGCCATACTGGTAGATTTTGAAATGAATAACGGCGGTAAAGATAGGGATTTTATTCGGTTTACCAATCCACTTCTTCAAAATCTTCCCGCCGGTAGAGTGAAAGCTGCTTCCGGAGTTGTGCCAGTTCCTGTTGAAGAACTTCCATACGATCGAGCATATGCCGGATGGCATCTATCCCTTCGATATTAATAGAGAGGTCGTAGTACATACGGGTGTAACGTTCCAGCCGGGGAAGCTGTGAAACCAGTAGATAACGTTCGTTATTCCTGTTCAGGATATCGATCAGTCCACTCTCTTCCAAGAGTTCCAGAAAACCGGGTTCTACATGCGAGTGACGGCAATATTCGTTTATAATAATTAATTCGGTCTGCATCTTCGGGAATCTTTTAATTCATACTCTGTAATTCACGGAACAACTCTTTCTGGCGTTCGCTAAGCCGGGTCGGTATTTCTACGTTATACGTTACATAGAGGTCGCCGTGCCGGCCCTCTTTTTTGTATACAGGGAAACCTTTTCCTTTAAGTTTGACCCGGGTACCGTTCTGGGTTTCGGGTTTGATCTTTAGTTTTACTTTGCCATCCAGCGTATCGATCACTTTTTCACCACCCAGTACAGCACTGTAAAGGTCGATCGGAACAGTGATGTGAAGATCATCTCCCAGTCGTTTGAATTGGGGATCTTCGGCAATTATAAAAGTAATGTAGAGATCACCTTTCGGGCCTCCGTTTACCCCCTCGCCGCCATATCCGTTGAGCTTGATCACCTGGCCATCCGCCACACCGGCCGGAATAGTGATGCGTACTTTTTTCCCGTTCACAGTCAGTACCTGTTTGTGGGTAACGGCAGCATCACGCAGAGAAAGATGGAGCTCAGCGTTGTAATCCTGTCCGCGGAAGCCTCCGTTACCGGCACTGCTTCGTCCCCGGGCACGCCCGCCGAAAAGGGATTCAAAGAAATCCGAGAATCCGCTGTCCCCTCCGAATCCGGCATCTCCTGAAGAAGATTGCCAGTAGGTACCCTCTCCAAAGCCACCTGCACCGAAACCACCTCCGAAGCCTCCGGCCTGGCCCTGGGCACGCTGTGCCTCAAATTCGTCCGCATGTTTCCAGTGCTCCCCGTATTCGTCGTACTTTTTCCGTTTCTCCGGATCGCTCAGTACTTCGTTGGCTTCGTTGATCTGCTGAAATTTCTCTTTGGCACTCTCATCATTGGGATTGAGGTCAGGGTGATATTTACGGGCCAGTTTACGATATGCCTTTTTTATGTCGTTCTGAGACGCACTTTTATCTACTCCAAGAATATTGTAATAATCTATATATGCCATTTGTGCAAGGATTACTGTTTAATAAGCTTACCACAAATAACATTCCAGATCACTCTTTTGATCCCGGTTTAGCTTTTTTTTACTTTATCAATAAAACCGGCAATATCTTCCGGAGTGGTGTCGAAAGAGGTAACTAAGCGGATCTCATTTTCAGCCTCGTTCCAGAAGTAGAAAAAATACTCTTCCAGAAGCTTATCGATCAGAGGGCGGGGCATCGTCAGGAAAAGCTGATTGCTTTCCGGCTCCTGCGTAAAACGGACACAGGAGAAAGCCTTCAATTCTTTATGCAGCAGGGCAGCCATCCGGTTGGCATGACAGGCATTCTCATACCAGAGGTCGTCTGACAGATAGGCAGAGAACTGACACGCAATAAACCGTTGTTTGGAAGCCAGTTGCCCCGATTGTTTTCGTACAAAGCAAGCCTCTCTTTTCAGCTTATCATTGAATATAATTACACATTCACCAAACATCAGTCCGTTCTTAGTACCTCCGAAGCTAAGGATGTCTATTCCACACTCTACTGTGAGTTGAGCCAATGATCTTTCTAATGCTACTGCCGCATTGGCAAGACGAGTCCCGTCCATATGAACCAGCATCCCGTGTTTGTGGGCCAATGTAGTAATTGCCCACAGCTCTTCCGGCGTATAGATCGTTCCCAGCTCCGTACATTGGGAAAGGTAAATAGCTCCGGGCTGAGAGTGGTGTTGTACACCGAAGTCTTTCAGATAAGGAGTAATAAGTTCCGGAGTTAATTTGCCGTCGGTTGTTTTTATGGGACGTATCTGGCACCCGGTTGCCTTCATCGGAGCTCCACACTCATCTACATAAATATGAGAAGTCTCCGCACACAGGATCGAGTGGTAAGGATGTGTAATCAGTTGCAGGGCAACGATGTTGCTTCCGGTACCGTTGAAAACAAAAAGCGGTTCACAACCGGAAGAGAATTGTTCCCGTATTTTCTGTATAGCTTCTTTTGTCCAGGGATCGTCGCCGTATCCTAAAGCATGATCACAATTGGCCCGGGCCAGCGCTTCTATAATCCGGGGATGTACACCGGAATTGTTATCGGATGCAAAACTTCTCATATCTTTTATTATGGGTAATCAGGAGTGCAAAATAAAAGATTAAAATGAAAAGATCACTCTTTTTCCTGTTTTCTTTTATAACTCTTTATCCCCGCATCTGCCGGCAGGAGAGTTAAAATGATAGAGAAAATATAGGTCCGGAATCCCTGTTGCAAAACTATCTTAGCTTTCAGATTCTTCAGTAAGCCAAAATGAAAATGCCACAGCACTTACTCTGTGGCATTTTCATTTTTATCATGCAAGGGTTTACTTGTTTTTTAAGCGGGGTAGTACCATATATAAAACTATAAAGCCTATCGCACCTGCTATAACAGTGCCGCCCAATACACCCAGTTTTGCCTGATTCAGTAATACCGGAGAGGTATTACCAAACGAGAGATTGGCTACAAAAAGGGAGACGGTAAAACCGATACCCCCCAACAGGGAAACACCTGCTACATTTTTCCAGTTCATTCCCTCGGGCATAGGCACAAGTCTGCTTTTAACCGATAACCAGGTAAAAAAAATACCTATAAATTTACCCAACAACAATCCGGCAGCTACAGCTATAGTCACGCTACCGATCAGTTCCCCATCGCCTGAGAAGACAACACCTGCATTTGCAAAAGCAAAAAGAGGCAGTATAATGAAATTTACCAGGTTGTGAAGACTATCTTCAATGGTTTGCAGGGGACTTATCACACGGTCTGAAGCGGTTTCAATTCGTTTAAGTTCGGATATCTGGTGATTGGTCAGTACAATGCTTTTGGAATCCATGGAAGGGAAACCATTGATTAACCTACGGATGCGTTCTACATAGCGTCCCACAAAAAGTTTAGGCCGGGCTGGAATGGTGAAGGCCAGCAATACTCCTGAGATCGTACTATGTATTCCGGATTGTAGAAAAAGATACCAGATGGTAATACCTGCAAAGAAATAGAGCATTTTGCTATGGATACGCATCCTTCCTGCTATCCAGAGAAGCAGGAAGATCAGTGCAGCTATAAGCAGGTACACAATTTCCAGGTGGGAACTATAAAAGATAGCAATGACCAGAATACCACCGATATCGTCTACCACCGCAAAAGCAGTCAGAAATATTTTAAGACTTAAAGGAACCCTTTTTCCCAACAGGGAGAGAACACCCAGGGAAAAAGCAATATCCGTGGCCATAGGGATGGCAAGCCCGCTTCCTTCCAGCGTACCCGGTTTACAGAATAGCATATAGATCAGTACCGGAAAGAGCATTCCGCCGCAAGCTGTAATAAAAGGAAGGATCGCTTTCCGGAAAGAAGAGAGTTCCCCCACCAACACCTCACGTTTGATCTCCAGTCCTACGGCCAGGAAAAAATAGTCATAAGTCCGTCATTGATCAACTCCAGTACGGTCAGGTTGTGCCCTCCGTGTGAGAGTAGATTAAAGTTCCCTATTTGTAGGTACACTTCCTGGGCCAATAACTCCTGGTAGTAAGGCGAAAGGGGTGAATTAGCTACAATGCCTGCTCCAATTGCCGTAACAAAAAGCAAAATACTGGCAGCCATGTTTGTAGAGGCAAAATGCCTCATTGTTCTTACAATAGTCATTTCTTTTATTTTATTTTGTTTAGTATAGCCACACAAAAAGATAAGTAATGAATTATTCTTTATTCATCACTTATCCGTTGTTTTTACTATGTTAATCGAGTTTAAGCACTGCCAGGAAAGCCTTTTGCGGTACTTCTACATTTCCGATCTGTTTCATCCGCTTTTTACCCTTTTTCTGTTTTTCCAGCAGTTTCCGTTTCCGGCTGATGTCTCCTCCGTAACATTTGGCAGTTACATCCTTGCGTACCGCCTTGATCGTTTCACGGGAGATAATTTTTGAACCGATAGCAGCCTGGATCGCTATATCAAACTGTTGCCGTGGTATCAGCTCTTTCAGCTTTTCGCACATCCGTTTTCCCAGTTCATACGCATTATCTACATAGGTCAGGGTAGAGAGTGCATCCACAGATTCTCCGTTAAGGAGAATATCCAGTTTGATCAGTTTCGAAGGGCGGAACCCCGACATATGATAATCAAAAGAGGCATACCCTTTCGAGATACTTTTCAACTTATCGTAAAAATCAATAACGATCTCTCCCAGAGGAATATTATAATGCAATTCCACCCGGTTGCCCGAGATATATTCCTGCTTGATCAGTTCTCCCCGTTTACCTAAGCAAAGAGACATAATAGGGCCGATATAATCCGTTGTAGTAATCACGGAAGATTTAATATAAGGCTCTTCAATGTGATCGATCAGTGTCGGATCCGGCATCCCTCCCGGATTGTGTACTTCCGTCATTTTGCCCTGCTTATCATAAATGTGATAAGATACGTTCGGTACGGTAGTAATTACATTCATATCAAATTCCCGGTCCAGACGTTCCTGCACGATCTCCATATGGAGAAGTCCCAGGAAGCCGCAACGGAATCCGAATCCCAGTGCCAGAGATGATTCCGGCTGGAAGGTCAGAGAAGCATCATTCAGCTGGAGTTTCTCCAAAGAAGAACGGAGATCCTCAAAATCTTCTGCCTCGATGGGGTAAACCCCGGCAAATACCATCGGTTTTACCTCTTCAAAGCCTTCGATCGCTTTATCACAGGGACGGGCTACATGCGTAATCGTATCCCCTACCTTTACCTCTTTCGAGGTTTTGATCCCAGAGATAATATATCCTACATCTCCTGTATGAAGCTCCTTCCGGGGAACCATATCCATTTTCAGTACCCCGATCTCATCAGCCGTATACTCTTTGCCCGTATTAAAGAATTTTACTTTATCCCCCGATCGTATCACTCCGTTGGTAATTTTAAAATAAGCGATAATACCCCGGTAAGAGTTAAATACGGAATCGAAAATAAGCGCCTGTAAAGGGGCATCATCACTCCCCTGGGGATGAGGGATTCGTTCAATAACTGCTGCCAGTATCTCTTCCACACCCATACCGGTTTTACCGGAAGCACGGATGATCTCTTCCCGTTTACAACCCAGCAGTTCCACGATCTCATCCTCTACCTCTTCGGGCATCGCACTGATCATATCACACTTATTAATAACCGGAATAATTTCCAGGTCATTCTCAATGGCCAGGTATAGATTAGAAATGGTTTGGGCCTGTACTCCCTGCGAAGCATCTACGATCAGCAATGCACCTTCGCAGGCAGCTATAGAGCGGGACACCTCGTAAGAAAAGTCTACGTGTCCCGGAGTATCGATAAGATTTAAAACATACTTTTCACCCTGATAAGTATATTCCATTTGAATGGCATGACTCTTGATGGTAATTCCCCTTTCCTTCTCCAGATCCATATCATCCAGCATCTGCCCGGAAGTAACCTGAATGGTTTTGGTATATTCAAGCAGACGGTCGGCCAGGGTTGATTTTCCATGGTCAATGTGGGCTATGATGCAAAAATTGCGTATATGTTTCATTCTCTTTTTAGCAAATTAATTTTGGTGTGCAAAGATACACAAAGGTAGGCAAAATAAAAAACGCGCTGATATCATAAATATGTATCAGCGCGTTTTTTTATAAACAATTTGTTACCTTCTTAATTCAATTTAACCAGGAGTTCACCGTCAGCATCACAAACAGACACTTTGTTTTCTCTCAACAACCAACCTAAACCAAGGAAAAGATCTTTGTCAACAAGTTTTGTTGCTTTTTTCAATTGTTTAGCGGTTAAACCATCAGTTTCGTTTAAAGCATTCCAGATTTGTCCTGCAATAACACCTGCTTTTTCTTTCAACATTTTATAAAAACTTTAAGTTAAATAATGTTCATAATCACCGAAACAACGGGATTATCTGTTAATTTGTTTGCAAAGATAAATAAAAATATGTTATACAATACATTAATGATTTATTTTTTAAGAATTAGTTGTTAAAAGGCTTCTGGAAGGGATGATTAAACTTTTTTAAGAAATCCA